>VERF01000051.1 GCA_018882895.1 Candidatus Kapaibacterium sp. | reverse complement strand
TTGCTCTGCGGAGTGACGGTTCGGTTTGGACGTGGGGCAACAACACCTACGGGCAGCTGGGTATTCCCTCGATGCTGGCATCCTTTACACCCGTGCGGGTGACTGGGCTACCGCCGATCCGGGAGATATATGCCTCGCTAATGTCTTGTTATGCCGTGGATTCATCCGGACGCTGGTGGGCCTGGGGTCAGAACCAGACTGGACTGATGCTGGGCATCCCGCGCGCCGACGCCGTCCGTTCGCCGACGCTCATGCAAGCGCCCTGCTCGCAGGCGACTGCCGTCACTGGTGACGTACCGCAAGAGCATGGCCTGCATCCTCAACCGGCCACACAGATCGTGCATATTCGTCATGGTCTCGGGTCAAACCCCGTCACCGTGGAGATCGTCGACGTTCTCGGCCGCACCATGATCTCCATGATCTCCAACCTCGAGTCCATTCCGGTCGACGTCTCATCCCTGCCTCCCGGCACGTATGTGGCGCGCTGCAGCGTCTCCAACGCCGAGGTTCGTTTGATGCTGCATATAGCACGATAGGGACGCCTTCGCGAGCGAGACGCCTTCGGCGTGCGAGACGGCTTCGCCGTGGGGGACGGCTTCGCCGTGTGGGACGGCTTCGCCGTGTGGGACGGCTTCGCCGTGTGGGACGGCTTCGCCGTGTGGGACGGCTTCGCCGTGTGGGACGGCTTCGCCGTGCGAGACCTTCGGTGCGAGACGCCTTCGGCGTGCGAGACCTTCGGTGCGAGACGCCTTCGGCGTGCGGGACGCCTTCGGCGTGCGAGACCTTCGGTGCGAGACGCCTTCGGCGTGCGGGACGCCTTCGGCGTGCGAGACCTTCGGTGCGAGACGCCTTCGGCGTGCGAGACCTTCGGTGCGAGACGCTTCGCGTGCGAGACGCCTTCGGCGTGCGAGACGCCTTCGGCGTGCGAGACCTTCGGTGCGAGACCTTCGGTGCGAGACGCCTTCGGCGTGCGAGACGCTTCGCGTGCGAGACGCGAGTGGGTCATTTGCATGTCACGTTTATAGGGGGAAGTGACACGAAGTGATCGAAAGGACACTTCTATGGCACTCTCATCACTTCGAGTATACAGGGCAGCCGCAGCGCTTTCTGATCTGATTGCACAGGAAGTTCAGACATGGTCGCATTTTGACAGGACGACCCTTGGGCATCAGATGGTTCGAGCCGCCGATTCGATATCAAACAACATCGCCGAGGGCTATGGCCGCGTTTCAACAGGCGAGAGGTTGCAATTCTACATGTACGCAAAGGGTTCGAACACTGAGACATTGAACTGTCTTGAGCGTGCATACAAGCGGAACCTCATACCTGAGGAGCAATACAAGTCGACCGCTAGGACCTGCTATGAGATATCAATAGGTCTGGTCGAATTGGCAAACTCAGAGCTTCAGAAGAACCCCTCGTACCGAGGCCCGTATCGGGAACGCATCGAAAAGCTACGTCAAAGCCTTATTAGCTCGCGTACGGCTCGGAAGAAGTCCTAGTAATCTCGCACGCCTAAGGCGTCTCGCACCGAAGGTCTCGCACGCCGAAGGCGTCTCCCACGGCGAAGCCGTCTCGCACCGAAGGTCCCCCACGCCGAAGGCGTCTCGCACCGAAGGTCTCGCACGCCGAAGGCGTCTCCCACGCCGAAGGCGTCTCGCACCGAAGGTCCCCCACGCCGAAGGCGTCTCGCACCGAAGGTCCCCCACGCCGAAGGCGTCTCGCACCGAAGGTCCCCCACGCCGAAGGCGTCTCGCACCGAAGGTCCCCCACGGCGAAGCCGTCCCCCACGGCGAAGCCGTCCCCCACGGCGAAGCCGTCTCTCACGCCGAAGGCGTCCCCCACGCCGAAGGCGTCTCGCACGCCGAAGGCGTCTCGCACGCGAAGCGTCTCGCACCGCAGGTCTCGCACGGCGAAGCCGTCCCCCACGGCGAAGCCGTCTCTCACGCCGAAGGCGTCTCTACTCCTGCAACCAGGCAATTGCTTCGCTTACCGAGTTCTTGAATTCGAACATTGATTCGATCTGGGAGATGCGGAAGAGGTTGCGGACGTTTTCGCTGGCGCCAACGATGACCACGAAGCCTTCGTTTTCGTTCATCTGACGTCGGGCGAGCAGGACGGCTGACAGTCCCTGGGTGTCGCAGAGATGAACCATCGAGAGGTCGATGACAAGGGCCTTGACGGCCGGTTGGCAGATAATGAGGATCTCGCTCTTTACCTCGGGGGCCAGGACCGCGTCGAGCGTCGGTTCCTTGAGCGTGAAGACAACCAGCTCGTCGTCCTGTTCTACAGAAAAGCGCATGGGAATGTGGTGTAAGTTGCGGGAATTCTGCCGCGCAAAGATCGCAACTTTCCCGTAATGCCTTCCATCCTCGTCATCCGCCTGACATCGCTCGGTGATGTGATCCTTGCCACGGGGCTGGTGCGGCAACTGCAACAGTCGTTGCCGAATGCAGCGATCGATGTTGCCGTCGATGCTCGTTTCGCCGAGGTTTGGGCTCACAACCGACGCGTGAGAAATGTCTTTGCCGTGGATCGCGCCACACGGCGCAGCGCCGACCTAATCGATTGGGTCGCACATGCCCCCTACGATGTGATCGTGGACCTGCAGAAGAACCGACGCTCCAAACAGATCGTTGCCGATGTGCATCCGCCAAGCAGTACGTCGGTGGTGACGGTGCCGAAACATCGATTGGAAAAGCTCGCCCTGGTGTGGCTCAAACGCCGTCCCCGAGTGATCACACCCGTGACGCAGCGATACTGGAAAGCAGTGTCGAAGCTCGGGGTGGCATACGATGATGGTCAGCCCGAGGTGTGGACCCCGGATGGACTCACAACGTCCACCCTCCGGATGTCAGCCATCGGCCTGGCACCGGGCGCGCGCCACGACACAAAACGGTGGCCGGCCGAACGATACGCCGAACTGGCTCGAATGCTGGTCCTTGAACGATCCGAACAGGTGATGCTGCTCGGCGGCGTCGATGACGCAGACGTATGCGACAGTGTCGAACGCCTCGCCGGTGTGCCCCTTCTAAGAGCAGATGGAGCGACCGATCTGGCCTCAACCGTTGCAGCCCTGGATCGGTGCCGGCTGGTGGTCAGCAACGACTCGGCCATCATGCACCTTGCCCGGGCGCGAAATGTTCTCGTGGTGGCCGTCTTCGGCTCCACGGTTCGGGAACTTGGCTTTGCACCAACGGGGCCGCAGGTACGCATCGTCGAACGACCCGATGTGGCATGCCGGCCATGTAGCCATATCGGACGCGATTCCTGCCCGCAAGGTCACTTCGATTGCATGAGACGCATCGCGGCGGCCGACGTTCTGGCGGCAGTCGATGAGCTGACGCCGGTCGCCCCCTGAGGGCATCGGCACGATTTTTGCCTCTGCACGGTCATGGTTCGGATCGTCCTCGTCGGCGCGGGCAACATCGCGCAAAGCATTCATCTGCCCCTTCTGAGCGCCATGAGCGGCGTGAAGATCGTGGCCATCTGTGACAGAAGCGTTTCCAAGGCGCGCATTCTTGCCGAGAAGTATGGTATCGAGCACGCCTTTCGGTCGCTCGATGATGCACTGCGCCTTGCCAATGTGGACGCAGTGTTCGTCACCACCAGCACCGATGCTCATGCCGAGGTTGCCGCTCAGGCCATTGAGGCCGGAAAGCATGTCTTCATTGAGCGCCCCGTGGCACGGACGCTTGCTGAGACGATCATGATCCGCGACCTGAGTCATACTCATGGCGTGCAGGCCATGGTGGGCATGAACCACCGGTTCCGCTCCGACGTGGTAAGCATGATGAACGCCGTCAACCGCGGAGATATCGGGCCGGTCTATTACGTCAAGGCCGGATGGGTCAAACAACGCTCCACCGATGCACGCTGGATCGCCAATGCCGATAAGTCAGGGGGCGGGGTGCTGGTCGACCTCGGAGTGACCGTCATCGATATGATCCTGCAGGTTCTCGGTGGGGGACGCATCGCTGAGGTGAGCGCTTCGACGTTTCACCATGAGACCAAAGCCGTCGAAGACGTCGCCGTGGCCATGCTCAAGTTTGAATCCGGTGCCGTGGCAACGATAGAAACCAGCTGGTCGCTGGTCAGAGCCGAAGACCTCTACTATTGCAACGTCTTTGGTAAACGCGGAAGCACCTACATCAATCCCTTCCGACTGGTCAAGCGCACCGGCAACGTCATCGAAAGCAGCGCGTCTGCCCAGAAGCGCACGCACATGGAGATATATCGCAAGAGCTACGAAGCCGAGCTCAAGCACTTCGTTCACGCCGTCAAAGGCGTCGTTCCGATGATCTCCACCGTTGATGAGGCCGCCGAACTGATGCGCGTGGTCGAGGCGATCTACGACAGCGCCGCGCGCTGATCAACCGCCCTTGTTGATGCATCCTTCACGTCGTGGAAGTCGTGGGGATAATGTGTGCCTATCGACGAATCATCAATCCATAGATTCACCGCATGAGTCAAAATGTACCACAAAGAGGCTCGATCCTGCCGATCGATGACCCTCTTGGCAATGTGCCGCCCCATTCAACTGAAGCCGAAGTCGCCGTCCTCGGAGCCATGCTGCTTGATCGTGAGGCCGTGGCCAAGGTCGTCGAAGTCCTTGATGTTGACTGTTTCTACCATGAACGACATATCCGAATCTTCAAGGCCATGATGGCGCTGTTCGAGCGCGGGGTGACGATCGACGTTGTCTCGCTGGCCGATCAGCTTCAGCGGGAGGGGGCTCTCGAAACGGTCGGCGGCATGTTCGCCATCACCGAGCTCACGATCCGCACGGTCTCGGCCGCCAACGTTGAGCATCATGCGCGCATCGTGCTTGAGCGATTTCTCAAGAGGCAGCTGATCCGTGTGGCCGGAGAGATCATCCGTGACTCGTTCGATGAGACCACTGATGCTCTCGACGAGGTGGACCGCGCCGAGCAACGGATCTTCGATATCGCCGAGCGTCGCCTGCGACGCTCATACATGGGCATGAAGAAGCTCACCAAGGACGCTATCGAGCGTATTCTGTCGATGTCCTCACGCGATAGCGATGGGATCACCGGCGTTCCGTCGGGCTTTACGCAGCTGGATCAGCTGCTGAGTGGATTCCAACCGTCGGACCTTGTCATCGTGGCCGCCCGACCGTCGATGGGCAAGACGGCCTTTGCGTTGACGATCGCACGCGAGGCGGCACGACGTGGCAAGGCCGTGGGTGTGTTCTCCCTCGAAATGTCCGCCCAACAGCTGGTGCTTCGTCTGATCTCGGCCGACGCGCAGGTCGGACTTCAGGCACTTCGCAGCGGCCGTCTCTCCGGCAACGAAATGCACGAGATCGTTACGCGCATCGATGATCTGATGAATGCCAAGATCTTCATTGATGATTCCGCCGCACTCTCCCCGGTAGAGTTCCGCGCAAAGTGCCGCCGCATGAAGGTCGAACACGGGATCGACATGGTGATGGTGGACTACCTTCAGCTCATGCATGCCCCCAAGGCCGAAAGCCGTGAACGTGAGATCTCCACGATCTCCCACGCCCTGAAGGCCGTTGCCAAAGAACTCAACATCCCGGTCATCGCCCTGTCTCAGCTCAATCGAACACTCGAGGCCCGCGCAGATAAGCGGCCGATGCTCTCGGACCTTCGTGAATCCGGCTCCATTGAACAGGATGCCGACGTGGTGATGTTCATCCATCGTCCGGAATACTACAAGATCATGACCTTCGACGATGGACGCTCCACGGAGAATATCGCCGAGATCATCGTGGGCAAACAACGTAACGGTCCAACCGGAGACGTGCGCCTGTTCTACCAGAAGGAGCTGGCTGCGTTCCACGATCTGACATATCATCGCGATGCGTTCGATGCGCCGCCGGATGCCGGAATGCTCGATGACTCGGGTCCCGCCTTTTAACGCAACAAACGGCCACGCAATACAGCCGTAACAGTCGTAGATTCGACGCACTTGCATACACTGGGAGTGGAGATGAAGCGCATCCTTTCGGTTGCCGTAACCGTTTTGCTGACCATATGTGCAGCTCATGCACAGGATACGGTCCTGACACTTGTTGCGCCAAAGTCTGGCATCACCTTTTACACGACGCGCGATACGATCATCGACGTCCGCTGGAGCGGTGTCGAAGATACCGTGGCCGTCCAGCTTGACTTCACAACCGACGGTGGTAGAAAGTGGACGATGATCAAGGATAGCGCCAAGGGGCTGAGCTATCCCTGGAACGTGACCGCTCTGTCGCCTGCCTCGACCTATCAGGTGCGCGTCTCTCAGTTACGTCCGCCGGGCGTGCAGGACCAGGTAAAGTACACCGGCCATACAAGTGACGTGGTGGACGCCTGGTGGAACCCGGCCAATACGCGCGTTGTGAGCGTTGCCGACAGAGCCCATATCTGGGATGCTTCGGTTAGCTCTTCGGCACCGCTTGTGAGCTTGCCCACGGGCAGGGCACAGTACACAACAGTTCGCTGGAGCGGAGACTCGTCACTGATCGTTGCAGGGTCGGATGACGGCAGAGTGCAGATCGTAGATGTTGCCACAACCACCAGTCTCTCAACGCTCGACCTCGTGGACCCCGTCGGCAAGGTCGAGATGGATCCCACCGGTTCGTGGCTGTTCACAAGGATCGATGGTTCGCGACTCCCGATCCACCGGCTGAAGCCTGCCATACAACCTGGCTCGACGTTGTTCATTGGGTCGATCACGCTGGACATGGCACTCAACGCTGACGGCTCCCGTGTGGTGGTCTGTGCCGACAATGATGCGCGGGTGTACTCGCGCCTTGGCGGTCTGCCTGCCACCTTCAGGGGGCATTCCGGTGGCGTGCTCTCGGCCGCCTTCAGTCCCGATGGTACCCGCGTCTGCAGTATCGGCGGCGATCTGACGGTTCGTATGTGGAACTCTGCCTCGGGCGTGGAGATCTGGAAGACATCGGATGGCCGTGAAGGCGTCCGATCGGTCGCGTTCTCACCCGACGGAGCTCTGGTGGCCGTGGGCTATGCCGACTCGTCGATCAAGGTGTTTCGTGCCGACAGTGGAATTGTGGTGCAGAAGTTTGGCGACTTCAGCGATGACGTGCGCATGGTGCAGTTCTCGCCCGACGGAACGTTGTTGGCCGGGGCATCGGATGACAATTTTGCGCGCGTCTACGACCTGACGACCGGAGAGCTGAAGGCCGCATATCAGCATGATGATAATGTGCGTGTTGCCCGCTGGTCCAATGCCGGGGACAGGCTTCTGACGTCGTCCAACGACGGCACGGCGCGCATCTGGCAAGTGCGATCGATCGTTCTGCAGTCCGACACTACCGGACAGTTCACGATCGCTCCGCCCCCTCCGGCATTCGTGCGTCTGGTTGCCTCGGGTGACACGCTCCAGATCGAAGAGACCACCACGTTGTCGGTCCGCACAACCAGTCCGCAATTTCTTGGACTGGCCGAGATCGACAGCCTTCGCATTCGCCTTGTATACGATCCGACGATGCTCTTTCGCACATCATCATCGGTCCCGCTGACGGTCATCGATGATGTTGTCGGCGGTCGCAACATCCAGTACCTGGTCTGCACATTGCCCCTTGACACAGTTGCACAGGAACTCTTCACCGTCAGCTTTCAGGCAACGCTCGGACAGGACAGTGTGACCTACCTGAAGTTCGATCGCGTAGAGCCGATCGGCAACGGTCCCGGAGCTCGCATCGACACCTTCAGCGATCCAGTTCTTGTGCGCGGCATCTGCCGCGTGGGAGACGGGCCCCGCATGTTCAATCCGATCGGGTCGCCACTGTCGATCATATCCCGGTCGCATCCCGATGGCGTCATGCTCGATTGCGTGCTTGGTGAATCGGCCACGGCCACGCTAAGCGTTTACGATGTGCGCGGCGAACTTCTGTGGCGCGACCGATCGACGGCCGACGAAGAACGCTCGCGGCGTCTGGTGCGCATCGTTCCGAGTCACCTTCTCACCGGCGTGGGACTGGTCACAATTGCCACGCCAACGCAGTCAGCCTCAACGGTCATCATGGAAGGGAAGCAGCCATGATGAATCGACTTGGACTTCTTGCTCTATGTCTTGTTGCCGTGCCGACGTTCTCGTGGGCCCAGTGGTGGAAGGTCACCCTTCCGGAAGAGATCTGGCTGACGCAGGTTGGCGTTGCAGCGCACGGGGGATACCTGATGCACGAAGCGCGCCTGTCCCTGCCACAGGCACCAATGTGCTGCGAACCCTACGGAAACACAAACTCGGGAACTCTCTCGGTGTCGGCCTTCATCCGTCAGGAGATAACCAAGCACGTGCGCCTGAACCTGCGCGGAACATTCATGCCGCAATCGGCGACGTTCACGCAGGATCAATCGATCTTCGTCAGTGGCGCTGTAAGGGGGCTTACCCGGTCCACCCTCGAAACGTCCGTTACCTACCTTGGTGGCGAAGTACTGGCCGACTTCCGAATTGCCGATCCAATCCGGCTGCTGGCCGGTGTTTCCTTTGGCACGATCTCAGGGGCCACGTTCTCTCAGAGCGAGGAACTCATACAGCCCGGTACTGGCACCTTTGAGAACGGACGTCGCACGCGAAACGAGTCCCGGGCCGTCGAACTTCGGAACGTCAATTCCAGTCAGATGGGCGCAACGTTCGGGATCGGATATGATGTTCCAATGACGGAGAATCATTCGGTGGTCGTTACACCGGAACTTCTCTACACAACTGCGCTAACGGACAATCTTTCGGATGCCACCTGGCGCACAAGCGTCATTCGCCTTGGCGCAACGGTGGCCTTCTCGCTGAATGCGCCAGAGCCACCGACGCCGGTGGAGCGTCGACGCGAAGAGTACGTCGACTCGCTGATCGTGCGTATTGCGCCGGATGCCGAAGAGTTCCGCAAGCGTGGTGCGGATCGCATCGAACTTGACACCGCCGTCGGCTCTGACCTGGTGGTGATCACCGAACGCGTCTTCCGAATCGATACGGTCTACATCCCCGAGCCCCCTGTCATCAATGCCGCCATCAAGGCCAGAGCCATTACGGCCGACGGATCGGTCAAGGACGTGTTTACCATCAACGTCACAACGCAGTACGTTACCGAAGCCCTGCCGATTCTTCCGGCCGTCTTCTTCGACGGACAGTCGATCACCATCTCGTCGCGCTATCGCCAGATTAGTAAAGCGTCCGAATTCAACCTCGCCGACGTGCCGCCGCGCACAACGTCTGTGCACCGTGAGATCCTGAACGTCCTCGGTGAGCGCTTGAAGAAGTCGCCGAGCACGACGATTCAATTGCGCGGAACTGCCGATCCGACCACCGAAAATGCCGACTGCAATCTGGCGCGCTCGCGGGCCGTGGCCGTGAAGGATTACCTTGCCAGGGTGTGGGGCATCGAAGATGCACGCATCAGCATCGTTGCCGGCGCGGGCACGTGCGCACCGGATCGTGTGACGAGGCGCCTCTCGGAAGAAGGCTATGCCGAGAACCGACGCGTAGAGATCACCTCGAGCGACCTTTCTCTTCTGGCCTCGGTGGCCAAGCGCCGTTTCAATGAGGCGCGCACGGTGGATCCGCCGCGTCTGCAGTTCGATCCTGCCGGGACGAGCACCAAGTTCATCACGGACTGGACACTTGAGGCACGCAGCGGTTCGACGCAGCTGTTCTCGAAGTCAGGCAAGGGGCTCCCGGAACTCGTCAACCAGGATCTGCCCCTTTCCACTGCCGAGCTTATGGCCAGCGGCGTGCCGGTCGACGTTGAACTGAAGGTCAACGGAATCCGCCGCTCATCTGCCGAAGCCTCCGACAAGATCAAAGTCAAGAAGGACACTGCCAACATTGAGCTCGAGCGACTGACGCTTACACTCTTCGAAGTGGCCAGCGATGAGATCTCCGCCATTGCCGAGGCACAGATCAAGTCATTCGTCGAGAATGTTCCTGCCGGTTCGACCGTGATCGTGCGCGGCTTTGCCGATATGCTTGGCAATGCCGAATTCAACAAGAAGCTTTCTCAGAAGCGTGCCGAGTCCGTCTGTGCTGCGATCCAGAAGTATCTGCGCAAACGAGTCGATGTTCAGTGCAATGACATTACCACCGACCGCTTCCCACCGGGCATTGAGTCCTACGGAACACCTGAAGAACGATTCCTGAGTCGTACCGTGCAGATCGAGGTGAAGAAGGCGCGGAAGTAAAGCGGAAGTAAAGTCGACTTCTACCGCACATGCACACGCGTTTGGCAGATCGTGCCCTCGGCTGTGCGGTGAACCACGAGCACAACACCTGACACATCTGCAAGTTGACGCGGAAGGTCATTGGCTAGGCTGACGCTGAGGAGCCACCCGCGCACGTCATATAGTTCGACGCGGCCGTTGCAGAGCAAAGTTTCGTCGTCGCTAACGTGTGTGGTGCCGGTACAACAAGTGTTGGACACGAGGAGCGGATGAACGCGCAGCATTTCCATCTCGGGCAGAACGTACCCAACCCCGCGTCCAGCACCACCGCGATCCCCTTCGCACTTGTCCATACGTCCGACGTATCACTGCACATCCACAACCTGCAGGGCCGGCGCATCCATACCATTGCAATGTCTGCACTCGCGCCCGGATCGCACACCATCCCGCTTGTTCCTGCAGAGCTCGGACACATGCATGGCGGGTATGTGTATCAACTCATCGTGCGCAACCATGCAGGAACATTCACCGACGTCCGCTCAATGATGGTGGATGCTGTGAATCGATCGCGTTGATCGTTACCCCAGATCCAGGAAGGACTGCCTGGGAACTGTACCCGGAAAAATTGTAGTACATTGTGGAACAGAACATGTCCTAAACGATAGAGATGCACCGATGAGTCAGTCGTGCTTTCAGATCTGTTTATGGTGGCAGAGATTGCTGTGTTGATCACCCCGATTTGCGGTGGCAAGAGTGAACGTTAACGTACAGCCTGCGCTTCTAACATGGGCACGCGAGCGCGCGTCGATGTCAATCGCTGAGCTCGCACGGTCGATTGGTACCAAGAGGTCGCCAGCCCCTTTGCAAGAGTGGGAGTCTGCGCAAGGACCGGTATCGATATCGACTTCGACCCTTGAGAAGTTGGCTAAAAAGACTCGTGCGCCATATGGCATGCTATTCTTGAGTTCACCCCCAGATGAACAGCTGCCAATTCGCGACTTCCGGCGTGCTTCTGTTCAAGACCGAAGGAGGCCCAGTCTTGAGCTGATTGAGACGATCGAGGACTACCAGATACGACAGTCCTGGTACAGTGAAGTGCTGCAAGAAGAGGGTGCTGAGCCAATTGGATTCATCAGTTCGGCAAGCACGACCGATGATCCAGACAGCCTCGCCGAGAACATGTCGAGTTCCCTTCGAATAGGAACCGAAGAACGAAGGCGACTGAGCGCCAATGAAGATGTCGCATTGTGGCTGATCAAACGACTTGATGAATCTGGAATAACTGTTGTCAGGAAGGGATTCGCTGGAAGCGCAACAAATCGAACGCTTAATAAAGAGGAATTCAAGGGCTTTGCATTAGCTGATAGATTTGCTCCATTCATCTTTGTCAACGGCACTGATTGGCCTGCATCTCAGGTCTTCACGATTGTTCACGAATGTGTTCATCTATGGCTTGGAGAGTCTGCAATTCCGTCAGGAGACTGGTTCGATGGAGCTGATCTGCCTGTTGAGAGATTCTGTAATAAGGTAGCAGCTCAGGTGCTGATGCCCGCAATTGAATTTGATCAGCTCTGGGTGTCCAGCCTTTCTGTTAAAGAAAATCTTGAGGTTCTTTCACAGCATTTCAGAGTAAGTTCTCTGGCCCTGTTGTATAGAGCAATTAACAGAAGTTTGATCTCCGATGTTCAGTTTAAATCTGCGCTACAAACAAGCAATCACGAGTTTCGGTTGGCCACTAAGTCAAAATCTGAAGCTTCTGGTGGAAGCTTCTACAATAATGTCGGTGTCCACCTTGGGAAGCGCTTTGTTCGGGAGGTACTTACTCGAACGTTAGGAGGCAAGACTCTCTACACGGAGGCATTCAATTTGCTCGGCACACGCAAGACCAGCGTCATTCATACCATGGCTGAAAAGTATCTATGAGGTGCGAGCCGTGATGTATTTACTCGATGCGAACGTTCTGATTGAGGCAAAGAACAGGTACTATTCGTTTGACGTATGTCCAGGATTCTGGGACTGGCTTAAGCGTGAAAATGCGATTGGGACTGTCCTCAGCATAGACGCCGTTGCCAGAGAGCTGTCAGATCCTGACTCGGCAAAGTGGGTGCGTGATCATCGTGGATTCTTCGTGGCATCAGATGACACGTTGATTGGTGACATTGCGACCTGGATTCAGGGTCAACCCCGCTTTTCGGTTGCCGAAACAGCGAGATTCCTGAGCGGGGCAGACGCACGGTTGATCTCGCATGCAGCGGTCAACGGAGCCACGGTTGTTACGAAAGAGACATCCGAGCCTCAATCACGAAGAGTGAAGATACCGGACGTCTGCCGCGCCTTCAATGTAGAGTGCATCGACACGTTCAAGGCGCTCAGCCGGTTAAATGCAAGGTTTGTTCTTGCGTAAGGTTGAGCAGCACGTGCTACCTTGAATAACGGAAGCAGATCGAACCTGTGGAACATACCCATCAACACCAGAGCACATGGAGTGGCGCTTCGATTCCAGCTCCTCTCTCTCTTAACCTCACCCCGGCAGCTCCTTCAACCCCAGCTCCTTCAAGAACGCATTGTGTTCCTTCGTCGCATCGCGGATCGTGCCCTCAATCATCACCAGTTCGGCATGGATCTGATCTAGATCAATCTCCTCCTCTTCCACCGCCGTGCTGATGTAGCGGGAGATGTTGAGGTTGAAGTCGTTCTTCTCGATCTCGTCCATCGTGACTTGACGCGAGTACCGGGGTTCCTCTGTCCGCTCCCGGTAGGTGTCGATGATCTTGCTGATGTGCTCGGGCAGGAGTTGGTTCTGACGCTTGCCCTTGACGAAGTGCTCTGCGGCATTGATGAAGAGCACGTCGTCCGGCTTCTTGCACTTCTTGAGCACGAGGATGCACACCGGGATACCGGTGGAGTAGAAGAGGTTGGCTGGCAGACCGATGACGGTATCGATGTGACCGTCCTTGAGGAGCTTTGTGCGGATGCGCTCCTCAGACCCACCGCGGAACAGCACGCCGTGGGGGAGGATGATGGCCATCACCCCTTCGTCCTTGAGGAAGTGGAAGCCATGGAGGAGGAAGGCAAAGTCGGCCGCTGACTTCGGTGCCAGACCATGATTCTTGAAGCGCACGTCGTCCTTCATGCTGTCCGACGGATCCCACCGAAGACTGAACGGGGGATTGGCCACGATGGCATCGAAGCTCGGTTTCTTGGCCGGGTTCAGCTCGCGCATAACATCCCAGTCGTTGGCCAGCGTATCGCCGTGGAAGATCTCGAACTCCGTGTCCTTTACCCCGTGCAACAGCATGTTCATGCGTGCGAGGTTGTAGGTGGTGATGTTCTTTTCCTGACCGTAGATCTTCCCGATGGTTCCGCCAGCCTTGGCAACGTTCTTGCGGACGTTGAGGAGCAAGGAGCCTGATCCACAGGCGAAGTCGAGCACGCTTTCCAGACGTCTCTTCGGTCCCGTCTTCGGCTCCTGACTATCCAGCGTGACGATGGCGGAAAGGATATCGGAGATCTGCTGCGGTGTATAGAACTCCCCGGCCTTCTTTCCGGAACCGGCAGCGAACTGACCGATGAGGTACTCGTAGGCATCGCCCAGCGCGTCGATGTCCGTTGAGAACTCGGACAGCCCGTCGGCGATCTTCTGGATCACGGTGCAGAGCTTGGCGTTTCGATCCGTGTACGTCTTGCCCAGCTTCGGCGATCCAAGATCGATCTCGGAGAACAGGCCTTGGAACGTACTTTCGAAGGACTCCGTCTCGATGTACTTGAAACCCGCCTGCAGCGTATTCAGCAGGTCCGGATCTTGCGTCCGCGCCTGGTTCGCAATGCTGCTCCACAGGTGTTCCGGACGGATCACATAGTGCACCTTGCGACGCATCTGCTTTTCCAGATCCTGCACATCCTTCGGATTGCTCGCATACCAGAGTGCCAGCGGCACCGTACGGCCATCACCATCTGCCGTAGGATAGTCCTTGCCAAGCTCCTTCCGGACTGCCGCCGCGTAGTTGTCCGAGAGGTAGCGCAGGAACAGGAACGACAGCATGTAGTCGCGGAAGTCATCCGCATCCATCGCCCCGCGCAGCTGATCGGCGATGCTCCAGAGCGTGTTGCCTAATTGCTTTTGGTTGGTGTCAGTCATGGTAAGGGGCGATTCTTGATCTTGGTTTCCAGTGCCTTGAGTTCTGCTTCATCCTGCTGGTCCGATTCGGTGGCTTCGCCTCTCGGAAGATGGCCACCAACCGATTCAGGGTAGCCATCTGAGCAAACTCCGGGCGACCATCAGGGTTCTTGAGTCGCTCGTCGTCCATCGCAAAGCCCTTGGTCAGGTATTCCTTCAGGACGGTGGAAGCCCATCGGCGGAATTGCACTCCGCGCGGCGATCGAACGCGGTACCCCACGGCCAGGATGGCATCCAGATTGTAGAGCAGCGTCAGGTAGCGCTTGCCATCGGATGCAGTTGTCAAGGATTCCTTGACAACTGAACCCTCGTCCAGCTCCCCTTCCTCGAACAGGTTCTTCAAATGAAGCGAGATGTTCTGCTTGGTGGCATCAAATAGCACCGCCATTTCCAGCTGCGTCAGCCAGACGGTTCCATCTGACGCCCGGAGCACAATCTGACTCTTGCCGTCTTCGGTAGTGTAGAGGATGAGGTTGTTCATGGGGTGAGGGCAGCGTTCAAGCTGTTGGAGAGGTAGCGCAGGAACAGGAACGACAGCATGTAGTCGCGGAAGTCATCGGCATCCATCGCCCCGCGCAGCTTATCGGCGATGCTCCAGAGAGTATTGACAAGTTGTTTTTGGTTGGTGTCAGTCATGCTTTCGTCTCTTTTGTGTGGGCTTTGCTCGTGGCTTTGTTGGGAGTCTTCGGCAACGCTGCTTTCTCGGGTTCCGCTGGAATCTCTGCCGCAGGTGTGTGGAGCACGAACTGATAATTCTCCTTCAGCCCAACGAAGATCTTCTCGAACTTCGCCAGCGCGTCGGACTTTAGGTCATCCGATTCGAAGTAGTAGACTCTCTTGTGGGACATAGTGTTAACGATGGTGGCGACTTCGTCCTCATCATTGATTCCGATCTGCTTAAGTACATAGCCAAACTGCCCCACACCGAGGAAGGATGCGATGTTCTCCAGAACCTGACGGAGCAAAGCGAAATGATAGGCCTTTACTTCACCCGCTGCATGCGCTTGATCTAACACTTGGAGAAGCCGGAGGTGATAGAGGAACACCTCGTTGCGGCAGCCCTCCAATGAGACCTTGTTGTTATTCAAGCTCAGGGTGCAGACACGGGTCAGCTTCTTGAACTTGGATGCCTTTTCTCCTTTCGTGAGCATGTCGGCCAAAATGGAGAAGAGGCCAATGTGATGGGTCGTGATGACAAACTTCCTCCTCTCATGATGCTCCTCGATGAGGTCGTAAATGGTCGAGGCCGTGATGAAGATGTTGTGGTCATCCAAGCTCGAAACGGGGTCATCGATAAAGAAGTGGGCCGATTGTTTGTCCGCCCATCCTTCGACCTCAAAGAGCGCGAGAAAGAAGCACCAGACAAAAATCCGTTCTTCACCCCGCGAGACCTTGAACGGCACTTTCGAGACCTTGTTCGCGTCTTCGGGGTCGGCGACCTCGTGATAGAACATCACCGACGCGATACCATCCTCCGGGTTCTCGTGCGGAATGAAGTCAAACCGGTAGTTGGGCTTGAATCGGTTCAGCTTATCCCGGATGTCGTCCTCGGTGAGCGAGCTGTGTAACCGGTTCAGGCTGCTCTTCCGGATGTCGAGCTTGATGTTGGTCTCGCCGTTTTCGGGGTCGTTGTCCCAAACGAAGAGGTCTTCGCTGTAAGCATTGAAATAGACGCCAACATGTTTGCCGTCGGTCTTGGTCTCGTTCTTGTAGGCGACAGAGAGCCTTGTCTTTCCCGTCGCGTTGAACGCGTAGATGAGCAAGATCGGCTCCTTGGAGCCCGCGAGTTCCTTGGCGATTGCTTCGTGGCTCATGCCCCCACCTCCTCAGGGGTTGGAAAAAGCTGCTGCATCAACCCCTTTTTATGGGTCTTGAGGGCCTCAAGTTTGTGTGTTTCGGCGGTTATCTGTTCGTCGAGGCTGCTGAGGAAGGAGGCGATGCGTTGTTGCTCGGCGGGTCGGGGGAAGTAAAGTCGGAACCCCACGAGATGGTCCAGCTCGATCTTTCCAGCGCCGATACCAGTTTCGTTGATGGGGAACCGTGATTGG
This sequence comes from Candidatus Kapaibacterium sp., assembly GCA_018882895.1. Classification (GTDB taxonomy): domain Bacteria; phylum Bacteroidota; class Ignavibacteria; order Kapaibacteriales; family Kapaibacteriaceae; genus UBA10438. The sequence continues at coordinate 1,193 of VERF01000051.1, read as the reverse complement.
AACGCTGAAAGCTGAAAGAGAAGGAACGTTTTGTTGATCGATGCATCCACATCTATTGCCTTCACATCTTGATTGAACGCAACGTCGATTCCGGCAATGCAGATGGGCACGCGCTTAAACAGCATGCTTCCACGAACAAGGATAAGAATGGAACCTTTCTTCGCGATTCTCGTGCCATTGCCGATAGCTTGAGGCGTTACATAGTGGTCAGCCTTTTCCACGATAAGGTCATACATCGAAGAGGCACTGACCCATGGTATCGTCCCATCCCAGTAATCTGGGTTGTCTTTCGCCGGCGTGCCGCCTGACGAAAATGACGCAATACAACCAAGCGTTTTCTCCTCCCACTCCCCCTGCCCCCTGAACTCGGGAAACCTGAGCCTGGGCTGCGTTTCACCTTCCCGTGGGAACAGCTGCTGCATGAGGCCTTTCTTGTACCTCTTGAGTGCGTCTACCTTGCGGGCTTGGGCGGAGATGAGGGAGTCGAGGGAGGATAGGCAGGAGGCGATGCGGTGTTGTTCGGATTCCTGCTTTGGAATCGCCAGCGCAACATTGTTGAGGGCATCCACGGATAAACCTGGTTGCGCTTGGCCTGTCGCAAAACGATTCAGGTTCAACAAGTCAATAGAGTAGTATAGCCAGCGGACATCAATGTTGCTCCTTGGTGTGGCGACTATTGCGTGCTCTGTGGCGTGGAATCGTCCTTGAACAAGGTGTGCGTTTCCACACAACGCTCCCTGTCTCCCAATGAGCGGATACGTTCCGTCATGGGTGTAGGTATGCGTGTAGCCACGCAGGCCATTGCCCCCGTAGCACCGATACATCCCATACTCATTGCGTTCCGCAATGTTTGCAGCAGGGACAAACTTTCCAGCCTGCATTTCGCACGCAGTTGCCAAAACTGCTTGTTCCCACCCCTCCTTCCCCCGAAACTGCGGGAAGCGGAGCTTGGGTACGAGAGTTGTCTTTGACTCAGACTTGGTGCTGGACGTTATTGGTTTTCTGCTCATGAGTCCACCTCCGTTTCGTTCGCGAAATCGCCCGACAATTCGGCTTCGATTTCTTCGATCGTGGGCAGGCTGCCGCGGAGGTCATCTGGCAGGGTTTCCGTGAGTTGAGTTTGCCATGCGGCGACGGCGATGGACTGGTCCAGGCCGCGCAGAGCGTATTCAGCAACGAGCTTGTTCTTCTTC
>VERF01000050.1 GCA_018882895.1 Candidatus Kapaibacterium sp. | reverse complement strand
GATAAAGCCCATCTCGATCGTCTGCTCGCGAATCGCTTGACCCGGCTGATCGGAAAGGTTCGGATACCGTACATCGGATATGGACATAACAGACAACAGCGCGATGGATGTTCAACAATTGCCCCGGGGAACCCGTGATGTGCCGGATCACACGCTCATCATGTGTTTACGTAGTGGCAGTAGCAGCGCAAAGTACCAAAACCGGGGGAGGTGAAGAACGGTGGATGGAAGGGACGGCTTCGTCAACCCAGCGAAGTGGCACTGGTGCAGGATGGGGAATGCAGAAGCGTCTGGTCACCGACCGTGTGGACGACCGCACAACGTGTGGTGTGGCCCCGTGTTCGCCCATCACCTGGGGCGTCCGCGGCATCGGCCCCGTGGGTGGGGGAGATGGCCATCCGGTAGGGCTTTTCAAAGATGACGGACTTGGAGTGCCGGAGTCGCAACATGCAAAGACCAGCACAACACAAACACAGCAGCCCGCTCAACCGTCGCCGAGGACTACGAAGACATCGGTCTTAAAACACGTGATAATTTGCTTAGAGGTTTCTCTTGTTTGCCCTGTTTTAGCTGAAGTGGTACAGTAGCGCTGCTGGTAATGTCCAAGAAGGCACGCTCATGGTAGGTCTTTTCATTGGGCACGAGCTACCGCACATGCACACGCGTTTGGCAGATCGTGCCCTCGGCCGTGCGGTGAACTACGAGCACAACACCGGACACATCTGCAAGTTGACGCGGAAGGTCATTGGCCAGGCTGACGCTCAGGAGCCGCCCGCGCACGTCATATAGTTCGACGCGGCCGTTGCAGAGCAAAGTTTCGTCGTCGCTAACGTGTGTGGTGCCGGTGGTGGTGAAGATCGCGGTTGGACTCCACGCTCCGGCGCCCACGAGATTGAAGCCCCTTGATCGCCAATGATAGACCTTGCCGGACCTCAAGGGAGGCGTCCAAGCAAGGCTGGTGTCACTGGCCTTGCGGATAGTGGAGGTAGAGAAGTTCGGCAGCGTGTCGACCTCGATCTCATAGCCTTTGTCGACCCATGCCGGACGCGTCCATTGGAAGCGTGGGCGCGTGGTAACATTTGCGGCACCGTCAGCAGGGAACACCGCCAACGGTGAAGGGGGCACATCATACGTCGTAAAGCTGATGAGGGCCGAATCAGACGTGCTCGCCGAGCGGTAGATGGCCCGGATGCCACCACTGAACTTCGTTGCAGCAGGAAGCGACGTAAGCACCAGTGCCGAATCGGTGATCATCGTATCCAGCGCAAGCACCGGGGTTTTGGTGCTCACATTCCAAAGCCGCACGTGGTAGGTTGTGGCGAACGAGCCGCCGACGTCATAGGTCGACCTCGTCCATCTGATCGTTGTGGTGATCGGCAATGTGCTTGTGCCGGAAGCCGGTTCAACAACCTTCGGCAGAGACGGCATCGGATCGCCGATGTAGACTGACCATGGCGTGGATTCACCTGACGAGGTGATGATCTTCCACCGGTAGAGGCCCGGCGGAAGATCGATCTTTGCCTGTGTGCCAACGATGTTGTCACGCACGATCTTCGGCTGCGCAGGTGTGCTCTGCGGAGTGATCTCCAGGCGCACCGGACCTGATGCGTCGGCCGACCACACGAACATGTCCGTTGCGGCCACGCCGACGGCTCCGTTGGCCGGACGCAGGTTCGCCGCGCGCAGGCCAAGGATCTGGCGGCTCTTTCCGTCAGCCGAGAGTTCCACGTACGTGTGCGGTCGAAGCCCCGTGTGACGCGTAACCGCCCCTCCCGGCCAGTAAACCGTCACGCTGTCAACAGCCGCGGCCGCGCCGATGCCAACATGCAGGTCCTGCGTCATCTGCGCCATGCGGCCACCGCTGATGCTTCCGGGAAGCCAGCGATGAAATCTCTGCCCGCCGGCGGCAACGACAACCCGAGCCCCATAGGCAGCAGCATGCCTGCCCTGACGTGTGTCGCGCAGGCGGATGGTGATGCTCGCCCCTTGCTTGGGAAGATCATTGCGAAACACCTTTACGCTCTCGGTTCCGCTGGCACAGACCAGGTCCACGTCTCCATCACGATCGATATCGGTTCTGACGGCGGTCCATGCGCCGTGCACGAACATCCCTGATGCCCACGTGATGTCACGAAAGGGCAGGTCTGGCTCGGTCGACCCGAGGTACAGGTGCGCAGGCCGGTTGGCACCTGCGCCAAGGGCCTGGTAGGAGATCTGTCCGTGCCACAGGTCCTGCGAACCATCCTGGTCGAGGTCTGCAAGACACATGCCTGCATTCATTTCCTTGAACTTCACGCCGTGCCACTTCAGCACCCCGTCTGGGCCCAGATCGTACCAGTTCCGGAATGAAGGGGCCGCGGCGGTTCCAACGTTGCGAAGAACAAGCGAGGGGTTCGAATACTGCGCTCGGGAATCCGGATGCCCGAGGTTGCCCACAAGCAGGTCAACGAGTCCGTCGGCGTTGACGTCGCCCCATTCCGATCCCATGCCGTGCCCAAAGTACTGGGGCTGCGTGGTGGGAATGCCGATCGCGCCGGTCGATGACGAGACTTCGGTGAATGTTCCATCGCCGTTGTTACGATAGAGCCGGTCCGGCGCAAGGCGATAGGTCGCCACGAATATGTCCGTCAGCCCATCGTTATTGAAGTCGCACAGCGAAGCTCCCCATGTGTCGTAGAAGGGGGCCGGCTCACCGAGAGCGATCTTGGATGGCGCGGTCACATCGGTGAAGGTCATGTTGCCGTCGTTGCGCCAGAGCTTGTCCTGAAAGTACACTTCATTACCATTGGACTCGCTACGTCCGTTCGCAAGGAACAGGTCCAGGTCTCCGTCATGCTCCATGTCGAACCATAGTGCCGTTACGCAGGGGGCGTTGTTGACGAGGCCCGATTCCTTGGTGACGTTCACGAGCTTGCCATTGCCGTCGTTGCGCCAGAGTTGGTCGTTCCCGAAGCCCATGAGAACAAACACATCCACATCACCATCGTTGTCCACGTCGCCCCATACCGTAGGTCCACCTCCGATGGGGAGCTGCACCCGCTGAAGGGCACGTCCGCTGTCATTGCGGAAGAACGAGCCTGGCAGAGCTACGTCATCGTAGCCATCGCCATCCCAGTCAACGATGCTGGCCTGGTCAGAGCCAAGGGGCTTGCGATCTGCCGTGGTGAGTCCCATGGCCGCCGTGACGTCGATCATCGTTGGTGCAGGGCGGCCATCGAACGGACGTTCCACAACAAGGCGCACCATGTAGTCGCCCCGTGCCTGATAGTAGATGCCCGGGATGTTGAAGAAGTTGGGATTCGGCGTCACCGGGTCATACTGAAACGAGGTAATCGGGGACTGGCCGTTGTTGTCCTGCGCCCATTGCGGGCCGCCTGCACGCACGATATGTTGCACCACGATCCGGTCGACCCCGTCGAAGGTGACGTTGTGGCGGGACATGTCGATCTCGACCCAGCCTTTGCCGCTTACCTTTACGTCGGCCTCGGCCAGAGTGTTATACGGCAGGCAGTACTGCGACGGAGGGATTGTGCCTTCGGACGCGTCACCGGTGATGTGCACCACGTCGGTACCTGTTCCGGAAGCGTAGTAGATCAGCACCTTACGCACGATGCACGGCTCGGACAGGGGAATGATGACCGACTCTTCCCAACCGTCGGCAATGGCCGGCGTCGACGTCGGCGTGCCGCTATCCTTCTTCAGCGTGTCGATCGACCCGGCGCGCGACTGCGGTGAACTCAGCATGGCAAGTGCCGTGCACATCATCAGGCCGTGGTATAACCATCGTGTCATTGTGAACCCCTTCGTCGGTGAGGTTCAAATCTAGCATCCGGGGCGATGCCCCCTCGGGGCTGTTAGATGGCAAATGCGGCCACGTACCTGCCGGCGATCAGGATTGCCGCTGCAATCAGGCCGGCAATGTTCATGATCGGAAAGATCCATGCCGAGGCAGGGTAGGGGGCTATCGGGTAAAGCACGGCAAACGACCCGGCCATCGGCATCACATCGTTGAGGGTGACGTGTGAGACGGGTACACCCAGCTCGTGGCTGCGTCGGATCAGCCCCTTGAGTCGACGTACCTCCCGCATATACTCCAGACCCCAGAGCGTGAGCAGCACGAAGTAGATCATCGTCTGGCCGGAGCGAAGCTGGCGAAGCTCTTCGGCATCAATGCTGCCGGCCCAATGCATCGCGTAGATCACGATCCAGTACACACCGGCGAGTGAGAAGCACAGGCGGATGAGCCGGCCGAACAGCTTTTGCTGTGGCTCGTAGCGAGTCGAAAGCGTCGATTCAAACATGAGGTTGTTCGATAAAAAAATGGGCGCGATCACCGAGAAACGATGACCGCGCCCTGAAGGTTCACGCGTTCAGATCAGCCGATCACTCGGCAGCTGCCTCTTCGGCAGGTGCTGCATCAGCAACGGGTGCTTCTTCTACCACAGGGGCCTTGGCAGCTTCTGCCTTGGCCTTGGCGCGGTCGGAGCGACGTTGCTTGAGGCGTGTATAGCGAGCAGTGGACACTTCCTTGTGCTTTGCAACAGCGGCATCGATCTCTTCGGGCGTTGCGCCCTTGAAGCCGAGGTGCTGGCGAAGCAGGACGCCTTCGCGACTGAGGATCTGGCGGACGATGTCCGTTGGTTGAGCACCTACTGAAAGCCAGTAGATGGCGCGATCGGCCTCGAGGACGACATTCTTTGGGGATGTCATCGGATCGACGTACCCGATGCGTTCGATAGCAGCGCCGTCACGACGGTCGCGTCCGTCGATCGCGACGATGTCGTAGAAGGGGTGCTTCTTACGACCACGGCGACGCAAGCGGAGTTTTACCATGTTTTCTCCTGATGAGAAATGGTGAAAGAAAAAAGTGAATCAGCGTCGTGAACCGAAGGGCAGATTGGGCATGCGGTTGCCCATCATGTTGGCCATCTTCCCTTTGGTCATGTTCCGCATCATCTTTTGCATGTCTTCAAATTGCTTGATCAGTCGGTTGACGTCCTGAATCGTTGTGCCGCTTCCGGCAGCAATACGCTTGCGACGACTTCCGTTGAGCAGACGCGGGTTTTGCCGCTCCTGCATGGTCATTGACAGGATCATGGCCTCGACGCGGCCAAATGCCTTATCGTCGATCTCTACGCCACGCAGCGCCTTGTCGACTCCCGGGATCATTCCCAGCAGGTCTCGTAGCGATCCCATCTTCTTGATGAGCTTCATCTGGTCAAGGAAGTCCTCGAACGAGAACTCGTTCTTGCGCATCTTCTCTTCGAGACGCTCGGCTTCCTTTTCGTCGATCTGTGACTGAGCTTTCTCGACCAGCGTTACGATGTCGCCCATCCCGAGGATGCGCGAAGCGATACGCTCCGGATGGAACGGCTCGAGCTGATCGATCTTCTCGCCAACGCCCACGAACTTGATCGGCTTGCCGATCACCGAGCGGATCGACAGGGCCGCACCGCCGCGAGTATCACCGTCGAGCTTGGTCAGCACCACGCCGGAGAGCTCGAGACGATCATGGAAGGCGCGGGCCGTGTTCACGGCGTCCTGACCCGTCATGGCATCACAGACGAAGAGCACTTCGTGCGGCTGGAGCTGATCACGCAGATCGGCCACCTCCTGCATCATCTCTTCGTCGATGGTCAAACGTCCGGCCGTGTCGACGATCACATAGTCGCGACCATACTTGCGGGCATACGTCAGAGCTTCGGCAGCGATCTGGGCCGGCTTGGCACCTTCGACCGTGAAGACCGGCAGAGACATGCTCTGGCCGAGCGTGCGGAGCTGGTCGATAGCAGCCGGACGATAGATGTCACATGCCACCAGAAGGGGCTGACGTCCCTTCTTCTTGAGTGAGTAGGCGAGCTTGCCGCAGAACGTTGTCTTACCCGAACCCTGCAATCCGGCCACCATGATGATGGTAGGCGCCTGCGGGGCAACGGCAAGATCGACCTTCGATGAACCCATGAGCGAGACCAATTCGTCATGGATCAGCTTGATCATCAACTGTCCGGGTAGGACGTTGCCCTTCACCTCGAGGCCAAGCGACTTTTCCTTGACGTCGTCAATAAAGGTCTTGACGACGCCGAAGTTCACGTCGGCATCAAGCAGGGCGCGCCGTACCTCCGTCAGAGCTTCGTCGACGTTGGCTTCGGTCAGCTTGTTCTGACCACGGATGGCCTTTAGGGCGTACTCGAGTTTATCGCTGAGTGATTCAAACATTGCGGTCGGTTAAAAAGGACCGCAAAGATACGAATCATCGGGTCACCACAAGCCCCATAGCACCGATAAGTGAGCCGCCGGACGTGCGAGCCATCACCCGGTAGGAGCCATTGGCAAGTGTTGCCACGGTCATCACTGCCGATTGACCTCCTGAGACGGGGCTCATTGGTCCGCTCAGCACAACGTTGCCAAGCCCGTCAAACACCTCGAACGAGCATGGTTCTGAGGCCAGTGCCGACGACACGAAGAACTCTGCCGCACCGGAAGTGGGGTTCGGTCCGAGGCGCATACCTGCGGCGATGAGGGCCTCTTCCTGAACAGAGGTTGTGTTCGGATCGATAGCTTGGATGTTGGAATTGACGTTGCCGTTGTCGTCGACAAGGATGACAGCAGGGCCAGGACCGTTGCCGTTCTTCGTAGGATCCATAAAGCCGGTCGCCACAAGAATCGCAGCACGTGAGGCGCCACGGAAGTCACAGATATAGCCCTTCAGACGTTGATCGTCCGTGTTGCTCATCCAGACGGTGTCTGTTCCGGGATCGGTCTCGATGTATGACGGCGTCATGTCCGTGTACCCGATCTTGGTGGCATACGTCGTCTTGGCACTGGCAAAGGACACCTGCGGAGCATCGCTAATGGCATGAAGTGTGCGCACCCCCGTCTTGGTGGTGGCATTCTTCTCAAGAGCACCGTCATATACCTTCAGCTGGAAACCGGAGAACACGCCGCCCGGGTTCTTGGCGAACTTTGACGTGTCACCCACACCGACGGCAACGATCGAATACGTCCGCTGTGGACGCAGTGGTTCGAGGGTGATGGTTGCAATGGTGTCCTTGTAGGCATTTGATGTTGCCGGAGCAAGGCCGATGACCAGAGGCGTGTTTGCCGGAGCGTCTACGAACGCCGAGGCACGTCGGAACGCAATGTTGTCGAAGGTCTTCACACCATTCAGCCACAGGTCGACCACGCTGAAAGCCGGGTCAGCCGATGCGTGAATGACCTGAACGCGACACTTCTGTGAGCCGGCAAGCAGAGGAGATCGCACCACACGTCCATCTTCCAGAACATTCAGCAATGCCAGCGTGTCGGTGCTCTTTGCATTGTCGCCCGGCGACTTGAATCCGCTCACGACACAGACCAGAATGTTGCTGGCAAGACTCGAGAGGTCGACGCTGAAGGATGCGAGCACCTTGGTCTTGTCTCCAGCCTTGGTAAAGTCAATTGTTGTGGCCTTGCGCTCCAGCACGGCGGCAGTGGTGCTCCGTCCAAGGTAGCCAATGTTCGCTGCTGCAGCCTTTGTGCCACCACGTGCCCACACGTCACCGGCTTCCAAGTCGGTTGATGCATGGAAGAAGTACACCGCTGTCTTGTTCGGATCGTTGTTCTCGCTCGGTACTTCATATGGAGTGATGTCGAACTCGATTGGTTTCTTCTCAGGGTTCACGACATAGTCGGAAGGCTTGAGGACACCGGTAAAGACCGCCATGTAACCCCTGTCAGCAAGGGGCGTGAACGACTCTTCATACACCGACTCGGAGATTCCCACGCTGGAACTCGGAGCAATGCTGAAGGTGACCTCGATGTCGCCATAGATGGCGACCTCATTGAGGTTGCTCGCCGCTTGGAAGGTGATGTCGTCGACCTTCGACGTGATGCCGGCCTGTGTGACGTAGAGGTCAATGACGCGCAGCGACGGCTCCGGAGAGCTGTGCACGAAGGTCACGCCGGCTAACTGTGCATGGGCTGTAAGAGCGATGCAGAAGAATACTGCCACAAGTGCAAGTTGGCGCAAGATCATGGGTGTGTCCTTGACTGGATGAACAGATAGAGATCGTCGAAGATCATTTTGAAGACAGAAAACGCTTTTGAACCTCAAAAGTTTCATGTAGGGTGAGCATATGTTGCCCGGCGTGCTTCGGCCGGCGTCGCATATGCCTCGTTATGCGGAACGATGCGAACCGTACAACCCTGAATGCCACTGGTGAGGCATGTGGACGTTCCCTCAAAGATAGGGTCCCCGTCCTCCTGACCAACGAGGTTCATGTGCACGGTCGACTGAGGACGAATTTCATTGCGGGAATCGATCGGACCATGCACAAGCTCAACGCGCACCTGATCGGGCGAAATATCGCCAAGGTGAACACGGACGGCGGCAGTCAGACGCTCACCGACGTGCACGGGATGATGTCCCTTGACGTTGTAGGAGACGATGCGCACCGATGGCCAGAGTCGAGCGATCTGTTGCTCAAATCTCAACAGCTCGCGCGCCCCCTGAGCATTGTCGCGCAGCATCGCCTGCTGTCCTGCGTAAAGAGCCGCGTACGCCTGCCGCGCATAGTCACCAACCATTCGATGTGATGAGAACCGCCATGCGTTGGTGGCGATGTTATGCTTCATGCGCTCGATCCAGCGATGAGGCACTCCGGCGGCGTCGCGATCATAGAACATCGGAGCGATCTCGAATTCGAGCAGATCGTACAATGCGGCTGCATCGGAAACATCCTGCTCGTGTTCATTTGCCTCCTCGCCCCGTCCGATCGCCCATCCGTTATGTCCGTCATAGCCCTCGGCCCACCAGCCGTCAAGCACCGAGCAATGCAATACACCGTTGATGGCGGCCTTCATGCCGGATGTTCCCGAGGCCTCGTAAGGACGTCTTGGTGTGTTCAGCCAGATGTCGCAACCACGGACCAGAAGCCGGGCAATATCCATGTCGTAGTCTTCCAGAAACACGAACGAGCGCTCCAGACCATGGGCTCGCACGCGTCGGTGGACCTCTTGGATGAGTTCCTTGCCCATCAGGTCCTTCGGGTGCGCCTTGCCGGCCAGAATGAACTGAAGGGGGCGCCCGGCGTGTGTAGCAATGGATGCCAGACGCTCCATGTTCGACATCAGAAGGTCGGCACGCTTGTAGGTTGCAAAACGTCGCGCAAATCCAACGGTCAGCACGTCGGGTCGCAGCATCTCATCGATGATGTCGGACTGACGCTCCGAGAGTGCCGCATGGTGCTTCTGCATCACGTGACGTCGGGCCCCGTGGACAAGGCGGTGACGTCGCATCTCGTGGGCTCGCCAGAGTGATTCGTCGGGGATCATGTAAGCCCCCTTCCATACTTCGGCATCCCACGGACGGGTTCTCCAATCAGTGCCCATCGCTGCGTCATAGACGTGACCCAGCTCGGGCGCCACCCATGTGGGTGTGTGCACGCCGTTGACGATGCCGCCGATGGGCACTTCGTCGACCGGGAAGTCCTTCCATACCGACTTCCACATCTGACGTGCCACCTGACCATGCAGGGCGCTGACGCCATTGCGGAATGTCGATCCCTTGAGACCGAACACGGTCATGGAAAACTCATGCGTCGGCTGATCTTCGATGCTTGCACCGAGCGCGGTGAAGTCGGACCACGCCAGCCCGATACCCTCGACGGTGCGCCGCAGATACGGCTCGAGCTCGGCGATCGGAAAGACCTCGTTACCTGCCGGAACAGGAGTGTGCGTTGTGAAGGCCGTCGAGCTGCGCGTCAGGTTCCAGGCCTCCTGAAACGTCATCGAAAAGCGCTCCATGAACTGATGTGTGCGCTCAAGCAGGAAGAACGCGGCATGACCTTCGTTGATGTGACACACGTCGGGCTGAATGCCGAGAGCCTTCAGGGCCCTCATGCCGCCGATCCCGAGCATCAGTTCCTGCATGATGCGTGTGTCGACGCTTCCACCGTAGAGCCTGTCGGTCACATCCCGTAGGATGGGGTCCGTATTGGCAGGCACATTGGTATCGAGCAGATACAGTGGAACTCGTCCGACCATCGCACGCCAGATGTAGGCATGGCACGTGCCCGTCGGGAAGTCCACGCTGATTGTCACCGGCGATCCGTCGTGGTTGTTCATTCGCTGGATCGGCAGCGAACGGAAGTCCATCTCGGCATAGTGCTCGTTCTGCCAGCCACTCTCGGTGAGGTACTGACGGAAATAGCCCTCTTGGTAGAGAAGACCGATTCCGAGAAGGGGCAGGCCGAGGTCACTGGCCGACTTCAGATGATCACCCGCCAGCACACCTAGGCCGCCGGAGTACATCTGAAAGCTCTCGTGCAGGCCGAACTCCGCGCAGAAGTATGCGATGCACGGCGGCAGTTCCTGTGTGTGATCCGTGAACCACGTCTCGGAAGTCATGTAGTCGCGGAATCTGGAAACCACTGCGGTGCAGCGCTGGATGAAGTCGGCATCGGTGGCCAACTCCGTCAGCCGCTCCGCCGAGACCGTCTGCAGCAGAGCCACAGGGTTGTGATGCGTCTGCTCCCACAGCGTCGGTGAGATGTGGGACCAAAGACGTGTTGCTTCGTTGTCCCAACACCACCAAAAGTTGCGGGATAGTTCGACAAGCGGGGTAAGGGGCTCGGGGATGCTCGGAGCCACGACGAAGGTTGAAATCGGACGCATAGGGCCGCAAAACTACGCCATGCACGTCGGAACCTCGTCGGGCAGTATACTTGTCGTATGATCGTGCCAGCCACACCGGACTCGATCCGGATCGCTGCCGAGCAGCTCCGGGCATGCGACGTTGTTGCCATTCCAACCGAGACCGTCTACGGTCTGGCCTGCTCGATTGAATGCCAGCAGGCCATCGCGCGGGTCTTTGCACTCAAGGGGCGCCCTGCCGACAACCCGCTGATCGTCCATGTTGCCAGCATCGAGCAGGCTCTGGAGCTCGCCAACGCGGTAGACCATGACGTGGTGCGCAGGCTCGGCACGGCATTCTGGCCGGGCCCGCTGACGGTGGTGGTGCGTCGCAGCGCGAACGTCTCAGATGCAGTGACGGCAGGTCTCGATACCGTGGCCCTTCGCATGCCGGCACACCCGGTCACCCTGGAGATCATCCGACTGGCCGGAGTGGCTCTGGCCGCACCGAGCGCGAATCTCAGCGGACGTCCGAGTCCGACACGCGCGCAACACGTCGAGGATGATCTCGGCGATGCGGTCATGGTGGTCGATGCCGGACCCAGCCAGTACGGCCTGGAAAGCACCGTTGTGCGCCTCATCGGGGACGACCTCGTGATCCTCCGGCAGGGGGCGGTGAGCGCCGCTGCTCTCGAGTCGATTCTGCAGGGAACGTCCGTTCGGACAGCTCATGAGGTAGATGACCGGCACCGCTCACCGGGAACCCGCCATCGTCACTATGCGCCTCGTATCCCCGTGATGCTCTGCAGAGACCGTGATGAATTCAAAGGTGTTCTGGCGTCGATCCCGGACCTTAGGGTTCAGGTGCTCTGCTCACTCGATGCCATCGCAGACCTTGCCTATCCGGATGCGAGAGTCATTTCGGCATCGACGGTCTTTGATGAATTCCGCCGCGCCGAGGCCTTGCAGGTTGACCGTATCGTGGTACTTTGTGACGATCGTTTGCTCTCCGATGCAGCCCTGATGAACAGGCTCGAAACAGCTGCCGGCAATGTCGATTTCAAGTAGGTGCAAGACACATGATTCAGCGTACAATCCGCGTAATGAACCGTGCCGGACTCCATACCCGTCCGGCGGCCATGCTCGTAAAGCTGGCCTCCGGATTCAAATCGGACGTCTACCTCGTCAAGGACGGCTTCCACATCAATGCCAAGAGCATCATTGGAGTGATGACCCTGGCTGCCGAACACGGTAGTGAGCTTGTGCTCGAGGTGGATGGTGCGGACGAACTTGCCGCCACTGAAGCGATCGAAGAACTATTCACCTCGGGATTCGGCGAGCAATGATCAAGGGGCGCCATCATCGTGAGTGATACCGCATCGTTGCACCATCATCTGCGTGGGACTGCCGCATCTGCCGGCGTGGCCGTAGGCCGCGCCGTGGTGGTCCACCCGGCATGGTCGGAGGATGCAGAGCTTCCTCCTCCTCGCGGCGGAGTCGACATCGAAACCGAAAGGTTCCGCAACGCCCAGCGCGTGGTGGCCGACGAGCTCGAGGGCGTGGCTGATCGGGCACGGGAAGAATCTCCCACATTGAGCTCGATCCTCGATACGCATCAGATGATCGTCACCGATCCGGTCTTGAGCTCCGATATCGTCGAACGCATCGCCTCCGGTGTATCGTCAGAGGCCGCCATCGTTCATGAGTTCGAACGTCAGCGCCGCACGCTGCTGGCCTCAACCAATTCGATGTTCCGTGATCGTGTACATGACCTTGATCACATGAAGCACCAGCTGCTAGTTGCGCTTCGTACAGGGGCTGTTGCACCACGGCGCGACGGAGGCAGCATCGTGGTTGCCGAGATTGTCTCGCCCCATGACATGCTCTCTGATCATCAGCTGGGCGTGAGTGGCTACGTGATGAAGTTTGGTGGTATCGATGCCCACGCGTCGATCATCGCGCGTGACTTCGGCATCCCGACAGTGGTTGGCGTGCATGATGCGATGACCGCGATCCGTGACGGCGACATGGTGATCGTCGACGGAACACAAGGGATCGTGATCTGTAATCCCGACGATGCCACGCGCAGCAGGTACGAGGAGATCTGCCGCCAGCAGCAGCTGCTTCGTGATTCGCTTGACTCGGGCTCCACCGGTCCCGTCCACACAGTCGATGGTTGCAGGATCACTCTCGAGGCGAACATCGACGTACCCGATCAGGTGCCGGTGGCTGTGCGCCTCGGTGCCGAGGGCGTTGGTCTGGTGCGCACCGAAATGATGATCTCCTCGCTCAATGCCATTCCGTCGACCGATGACCAGATCGCCTGGTACGGACGGATATGTCAGGGGGCGAACACAAACGCCGTAACCTTCAGAGTCTTCGATCTCGGCAGCGACAAGGTCGACACCGGCGCGAGCTACGTCGAGGATAACCCAGCGCTCGGCCTTCGTGGTATCCGCTTTCTTTTGGCGCAACCGGAGATCCTTCGCGAACAGATCATGGCCCTTCTGCATGTTGCCGGCAATCATTCGGTGCGATGCATGTTGCCGATGATCTCAACGCTTGATGAACTGCTCAAAGCTCGCGAGATCATTGATGAGTGCCGTCAGGACTTCATTCGTAGACACGGCAACTGTCCGGATCTGCCCCTTGGCATCATGATCGAAACGCCGGCCGCGGCACTGTCGGCCGATGCCCTGTCCGCGTATGCCGATTTCTTCTCGATCGGAACCAACGATCTTACGCAATACACTCTTGCCGTCGACCGTACCAATGGCTTAGTGTCGGACGTCATTGATTCATTGCATCCTGCAGTTCTGCGGCTGATATCCATGACCGTTTCTGCTGCCCGTGGCGCAGGCATTCCCGTGACCGTGTGCGGTGAGATGGCCGCTCAGGCCGGAGCATTGGATCTGCTGGTGGGGCTTGGCGTAAGTGGCGTGAGCGTGTCATCGTTCCAGCTGCATGACGTGCGGCGTCGCATCGGGCAGGTCAACTGCTCTGAGGCTCGCGCGATGGTCCACACGGCCCTGGCTTGTCGAACGGCCGCCGAAGTAGTCGAGTGTCTGCGCCAGTACGACGAGTCGGCCCGCGGAGGCATGGCGTGAATCACGCAAAGCCCCTTGCCCTTGCGGCGTGGTTTTTCCTGCTGATGTTCATGTCTGCTCACGAAGCGGCCGCACAGGACTATCCGCCGGTGATCCGCTCGATCCGCATCGATCGTCGCGATGTTTTCGACCAGCGCGATCGCGACTGGTTCTTCGGATCCTCGATCTTGAATGGTCTGCATACGCTGACGAAGGAGTATGTGATCGAGGATGAGATCTTCTTTGACATTGGCGACGATCTCGACACGGTGGGACTGCTTGAGACCGAGCGCGTGCTGCGTCTGACGGGAGTCTTCAGCTCCGTGCGCGTTCGACATGAGCGTGTGGGCGACAGTGCCGATGTGGTGATCGAGACGCAGGACCGATGGTCCCTGGATCCTGCCGTGGTGATCGCCACCGGAGGAGGCATCTCCACGCTTGGTGGTCAGATCGAGGAGTTCAACATTCTTGGGACGGCCTCCAGAGCCAAACTTCTTGGCATCAACCGTACGGAAAACGACATTGGTATGCAGGGCACTGCCGAGCTGAGTCTGCGTCGGTTCCTGCGCACACCGCTCTGGGCAGAGCTGGCCGTTACGGCCAATCGGTTCCGAACCGATCAGGATCTTACGCTCACGATGCCGTACTGGAGATTCTTTACTCCGTGGGCGTTCAGCGCACGATTCACCAATGCCTTCGGAAGTGACTTTGCCTACGACAACGCTCAGACAAGTCCGCGACTTCTGCCATTTCGAGAGCGTACCTTCGATGGATGGATCTCACAGGCCGACGGGGAGAAGGACCGCATCTTTGTTACCGCAGCGCTTCGCGCCTCGGACATTCGACGGGTCGACCCCACATCACGTCAGGCCTTTGACAACACGGCGCACTTCCTCGTCGGCTTTTCGTCGATCTCGCAGAACTTCACAACCACGCGCTTCCTGAATGGCTACGAAACGGAAGATCTTCAGCAGGGGGCATGGGGTTCGGCCATCCTCGGACGCGTCTTCTCGATGGGCCAGGGCTCGACCCCCATGTGGTACATAGCCGGCCAGGCCGAGCAGTCGCAGCTCATTACGCCGTCACTCTATGCCTTTGCGCATATCTCCGCCGGCACGGGCTTCATCGGAGCCAGCGCACGCAACACGTCGGTGGATGTGCATGCGATCGCACATTGGAGGGTTGACCAGAATTTTGTTCTTACCTCACGACTCAGGTCGCAGACAGTTTGGAACTGGAATGGGTTTCATCAGCTGGTGCTCGACCCTGAGTCGGGCATGCGCTCTCTGGATGCCAATGCGCTGACAGGTGACAGCCGGTTTGTGATGAACACCGAGCTTCGCTGGTTCCCCCGATGGCAGTTGTGGATTTTCGGATTTAGTGCCGTTGCCTTTCATGATCTCGGAACGGTGTTCGATCAGTCGGCAGCATTCCTTTCATCGCGCTACCGCAATGCAATCGGAGCAGGCATCCGGATCCACAATCTGAAGTCGGCCTCGTCCGATGCAACGTTCCGATTCGATGTGGCCTATGATCCGCTCACGGGGCGTCTGTCGGGACTGATCTTCGCCGTCAATCAGATGTTCTCCGCCTTTGGTCAGCATCAGTTTCGTCCACCGACGATCATCGGTCGCCAGATCGATGGTCAGTAAAGGCCCCCTTCATGGAAGCTACCGCACTTGCCGCAACGATCGATCACACTGTTCTCAAGCCTGATAGTACGCTTGAGCATGTTCGCACGCTGTGCCGCGAGGCAGTAACGTATCGCTTTGCGAGTGTCTGCATCCTGCCGTGGCATGTGGCCGATGCGAGGCACCTGTTGGCGGACGATG
This sequence comes from Candidatus Kapaibacterium sp., assembly GCA_018882895.1. Taxonomy (GTDB): domain Bacteria; phylum Bacteroidota; class Ignavibacteria; order Kapaibacteriales; family Kapaibacteriaceae; genus UBA10438. Next base: position 2,067 of record VERF01000050.1, on the reverse strand, counting down.
CGGTGGCCGTTTGTACGGTCATCGGCTTCCCCTTGGGCGCCTCCACCACGTCAGCCAAGGTACATGAGGCCGTCGATGCGATTGTCAATGGTGCAACGGAGATCGACATGGTCGCCTCGATCACCGCGCTTAAGAGCCGACAGTACGATCGACTGTTGAGCGATGTTCAGCAGGTCACCGCCGCGGTGCACGATCACGGAGCGATCGTGAAGGTCATCATCGAAACATGTCTGTTGACGCATGACGAGAAGCTCCGCATGTGCGACATCGTCACCGAGGCCCGTGCAGACTTCATCAAGACCTCGACGGGTTTCTCTACCGGAGGCGCTACGCTCGACGACGTCGCGCTGCTGCGTCAGCACGTCGGATCAAACGTCCAGGTCAAGGCCTCAGGGGGCATCCGCGATGTGCAGACCGCTCTGGTTATGATCAACGCCGGCGCCACTCGCCTGGGTACGTCCAGCGGCGTTGCCATCGTGAGTGAATTACTGAAGTACTGAATTACTGAATTACTGAAGTACTTCAGTAATTCGTTTTTCGTTCATATATTTGTGTTGCAACACACAATCGCCACATCAATACAGGAAACGACAATGGCAACATGGAATGTCGATGCTGCACACTCAGACGTGCAGTTCAAGGTCAAGCACCTTATGATCAACACCGTCACGGGTGAGTTTTCATCATACCGTGTAACGGTGGAATCCGAGAAGGATGACTTCTCCGATGCACAGATCTCGTTTGAGGCCGACATTGCAAGCATCTCGACGAAGAACGACATGCGCGATGGTCACCTGAAGAGCGATGATTTCTTTGCTGCCGAAACGTATCCGACCATGTCGTTCACGTCGACGTCGTTCACACCGAAGGGTGACGGGAAGTTTGCGCTCACCGGTGACCTGACGATACGTGATGTCACAAAGAGCGTGACGCTTGACGCAGAGTACGGCGGTCAGATGGTGGACTTCTACGGAAACACCAAGGCGGGCTTCGAGCTCACCGGAACGATCAACCGCAAGGAATTCGGTCTGGCATGGGACGCTGTCACAGAGGCCGGTGGTATCGTTGTTTCTGACGCCGTCAAGCTCATTCTCAACATCCAACTTCAGAAGAGTTAAGTCATGCTTCGCCCCGTTCACCTCATCACCACCTCGCTCCTGACAAACGTCGGCCCGCTGAACGTGAAGCAACCACTGCCGGTTGCCGCGCTTCGCGATGCCGACCCGTTCATCTTGCTGCATCATGCAGGGCCACAGCCGGTGGTGCCGGGTGAGTTTCACGGGCGCGTTGATCCCCATCCACACCGGGGATTCGAACCAGTGTCATTCGTATACCAAGGGAGTCTCCTGCATCGGGACTCCCTTGGGAACGAGGGCGCCATCGCCGACGGGGAAGTGCAGTGGATCACCAGTGGACGCGGTATCATCCACAGCGAGGGTCCGTCGGAAAAACTCCTTCGTGAAGGGGGCCAGCTGGAGATCATCCAGCTGTGGATCAATCTTCCGGCATCGAAGAAGATGATGGAACCAGCCTACCAAGAGCTGCATCTCGATGCCATCCCGGAAGTTCCCGTTCTTGGCGGCAAGGGATCACTCCGTCTGGTTGCCGGAACTCTCGGTGACGTAACGGGTCCGGCCATAACCCAATCACCAATCATGGCCGCAATGGGCCGGTTCCCGGCAGGCTCGTCCGGTCAGATCGATCTGCCGCCAATGAAGACCGCACTTCTATACGTTCTCGGCGGCACACTTCGCGTTAACAACGACCACGTTGTGGAGCGCCACGAACTGGTGGTGTTCGAAGATCGTGGAGATTCCATCCAGCTCGACGTCTCAGAAGACACCTCAATCCTGCTTCTGGCAGGTGAGCCCCTTGCCGAACCTATCGTTGCTTACGGCCCCTTCGTGATGAATACCGAAGACGAGATTCGCCAAGCCTACACGGACTTCCGCCAAGGGGCTATGGGCGTTCTGGCCGAGTGACGCTTGCAGCGGGAAGCCTTGCGGCGGGACGCTTCGCGGGAAGCCGCTACGCGGCGGGAAGCCGCTTCGCGGCGGGAAGCCTTCG
>VERF01000049.1 GCA_018882895.1 Candidatus Kapaibacterium sp. | reverse complement strand
GGGCTGCTTGGCCCCCAATGCGACAGAAGCTGGTAGCATAGCGAGAACTTGCCGACGGTTCATAGGTTGCGCTTATGTGTGTTGCGACACATAATATACGCAGGTCTGTTGGCTTCTACTCTAAGCGGCTACATCGCCTGACAGAGAGACGTGCTCACGAGTAGGATTTGCCATTCGGAGTGCGTTGGGTCAATACAGCATCTATCCGGGGAAATATATGGTAATGGAACGAATCCAACACTTGCTCCGTTGTAGCCGCTTTCTCACCACAAAGAAAAGGTACAGTCGATGAAGACTTTCATCATCCGTATGGCGCTGCTCTTAGCGGCTACGTCATATCTGCAGGCTGCTGGGACGGCAAAACTTCAGGTCATCCACAATGCTGCGGACCCCGCTGCTGAGACGGTAGACATCTATGTAGGCGCAACAAAGAGACTTGACGATTTCAAATTCCGTACGGCATCGCCATTCGTGGATCTTCCGGCCGGTGTTCCATTGACGATCGCCGTAGCCCCCGCATCAAGTATGTCGGTAGCTGATGCACTGGCAACGTTCACCGTGACTCTCGAAGAAAACGGAACCTATCTTGGAATCGCAAACGGTGTTCTTGCTCCCGACAAATTCGCCGCCAATCCCGCTGGTACTCCTATTGCCTTCAAGATCTTCGCCATTGATAAGGCTCGTACAAAGGCCGACAGCACTTCGAGTGTTGATATTAAGGTGTTCCACGGGGCTACAGATGTTGGCGCGGTTGATATCTACGCTGGCGACAACAAGATTCTGACTGGAGTTGGGTATGGTGTATCGTCACAGTACCTGACCGTGCCCCCTGCCTCGTATGTGATTGGTGTTGCTCCAGCCGGTGGCACCCCGATCGCTCGTTTCACTGCCGATGTTTCTTCGCTCGCAGGGTCAGCGATCACAGTTCTTGCCTCAGGCTTCTTGGATCCTAGCAAGAATGGCACAGGCGCCGCGTTTGGCCTTTTCGCAGTAACCAGTGCGGGTGGACCTTTCATCGCACTGCCGGCCGTTCCGGCGCAGGAGAAGGCCATCATCCAGATCGTGCACAACTCGGCCGATCCTATCGCGGCTAGCGTTGACATCTACGTTGACGGTACACTCGCGGTGGACGACTTCGCCTTCCGCACGGCAACTCCTGCCATCGAACTTGATGTCAACAAGGCCTACAAGGTTGGCGTGGCTCCATCAACGAGCACATCGGCTTCGGACACACTCGTGAACTTCAACGTTGCACTCCCCGCTGGGCGCTACGTTGTCTTTGCCAATGGCCTTGTTCAACCGGGATTCGCCGCAAATCCATCCGGCGAGAGTACAGGCTTCACGATCTATCCGATCACGAGTGTCCGCACGTCGGCACAGTCGCCTGACAATCTCGATTTTGCTGTGTTCCACGGTGCAACTGACGCCCCCGCTGTAGATGTGCGCGTCGGAGGCTCAAACATCGTTTCGTCGCTGGCATACGGCAAGAGCACACCATACATCTCTGTTCCAGCTCAGAACTATGTAGTTGATGTAGCTCCCGCAGGCGGTGCAGTTCTTGCTTCGTACAGCGTTCCGGGTCTTGCGCTGAAGGGACAAAGTGCCATCGTCTTTGCAAGTGGATTCCTCGATCCTTCCGCAAATAAGAATGGCCCGAGCTTTGGCCTCTACGCCCTGGTTGGCAACAATGTTGTCAAACTTGAGCAAGCAACTACAAGCGTGCGGGATGTACCGGAACTTCCGGAAGCATCGGTTGCACCAAACCCAACGGCAGGTGATGTGTCAGCCCGCTTTATCATGCCATCTGACGGTTCGGTGAAGATTCGTGTTCATGACCTTGCCGGTAGCATCGTTAAGGAAGCGACACTCGGATATCTGACTGCTGGTCAGCACGATGTACCAGTAACGATGATGTCGGCAACTTCCGGCAGCTATATCATGACGATCGATGCCGGACCACACCGTTCCGTGATCCCGTTCGCAGTCAGCCGCTAAGAACGCCCCCTCTCCTCCATTACCCCTCCGCAGAGGGCAACACATCATAGATATGTGTTGCCCTCTTTCTTTTTCGCGCCTTGGACTTTGTAACCATATTGCACATCGTGGATTTAACGGAGTCGTCATTACACAGTTACATGCATGAGGTACACATGCCCCGTTTTGCACTGTTTTTCATCATTGCCATACTGGCCCTGATCACAGCCTGTAACCCATTTATTGATCCGGGCGCGCCTGACGATACCACCACCGTTCGCACGACCCTTACGGGCCGCGTCGTTGACGAAGCCGGCAAGTCTGTTGCCGGGGCTTTGGTCAAGGGGCATGGCAAGACAGCCACCACGAATGCCAATGGTGTGTTTGTGTTGAGTGACGTCACAGTTCCCTCTACCCGCGCGGTGGTGATCGTCTCAAAGGGCGGTTACTTCACGGGCGCACGGGCAGCGCATCCGTCGGCATCTAAGACCACGACAATGCTGCTGACGCTTCAGCTGGCAAAGCAGACGCGCACCATAAGCGCGGCCAGCGGGGGACAGGTGGTTGTCGGCCCAGCTACAGTGGACCTACCGGCAAATGGATACGTCGATGCCCAAGGCAACACCTACTCCGGAACCATAAGCGTAGCGGCGCGATATCTGGATCCGACGGCGCCAAACTTCTACGACAGTTTCTCGGGCGACATGGCGGCACTGCGTGCAGATGGATCATCGACCGAGCTGATCTCCTATGGTGTGCTGCGCGTCCTTCTCACTGGCAGCCAGGGTCAGCCCCTTAACCTGCGTCAAGGCGCAACGGCAACCCTTACCTATCCGACCGCCGGCGCAGCGGATGCATCGATTCCATTGTGGCATTTCGATGAGACGCGCGGCATCTGGGTGGAAGAAGGCACGGCTACGCGTGTCGGTGGCAACTACGTGGGCACGGTATCGCACTTCACGGATTGGAACCTTGATGTTCCCAATGCACGCATTGCGTCCATTGAAGGCCGTGTTACATGCGGTGAGAACATCCCGCTGCCGGGCATCGTTGTTGGGATTGGACAGGTGCATGTGGTGACCGACCAGGACGGCGTGTATCGACGTCGGGTACCGGCCGACATCACATTTGATGTAGAGGTCAAGGGCAGTCGCAACGAAGGGGTCAGTTCAAGCCCCGTGACCGTTGGACCCATTTCGGAGAACCAGACACTGGTTCACGATATCGTTGTATCGCCATGTCCGACGTCTATTGAAGCCCAGATGGTTGACTGCGACAGTGTTCCTATCGGTGGCGTCTTGGAGATCCTGACAGATAAAGGTGTAACGCTATACTCATCAACGACAGGCAAATTCTTCGTGCCGGTGCCTGCCGGTAAGGGCTTTGTTTTGGAGGGACGTAGCATCGCGGGTTTGGTCGTGCCCTCAAGGAGTATTCAACCCTTGACGTCTGGTACGGTCTTTCGGGCCGGTGCATTGAGAGCTTGCGGAAACTCGAGTCTTGAAATGCTGGATATTGAGATTCCAGACCTCATCGATTCCGACGGAGCGGCCGTTGCGATGAGCTTTGATGGATCCTCCCTTGCTGCTGTCTTTGGGGAGGCTGTTTATGTTTACGATGCGACTACAGGAAAACAGCGGTGGATGGCCGAAACGCCGCCGTTGATGAGATCCATTTCCGCAGTACGGTTTGTTTCTAACGATTCACTGGTGGCAGTTACCGGATTCTTTGGAACCGCGTTTTTTAAGGCTTCAACAGGACAGTTGTCGCGTCAGGTTTCAGCCAGCGGCATCCAGTTTGTCACTTCAAACGGTGAGTCAGTGTACGTCCTTGCAGACAGTGCCCGACGTAGAACTATCATCGAGTACGACGCGATCTCGGGAGCCCAGAAACGCGTTCTCCCTTCTGGTCTCGAGGATATGAACGGAACACTCCTTGGACTTCAAGGAGACGACCATGCGATTATGCAGCAATACTCGCCAAGCGCAATTATCACAGTGGATCTCAAAACTGGAAGTGTCGTGAAGGCGTTTCGTTACGAGAGCGCACCGGGAGCCCAAGCAACACCCGCCTATCTCTCTGCGTCTGGTAAGGTTGCTATGATTCTACGCAAAGACGCCGGTTCGGGTTCCAGTGTTGGTTCGACAGTTGTCGATCTTGTTTCAGAAACGGAAATTTCGCGAGTTCCTTTCGGTACCGAGTCGCCATTTACCCGTTTCGCCATCTCGCCCGATGACGCGACGTATGTCTTTATCGAGGGTTTTAAACCGGATCACGCTTACATCTATGATTTGCGAACACTGGATTTGCAACGTCGTTTGCCATGGACGCCTCTGGAAAGAACTGATGGACCCTCGTATTTTTCGTTCTCGGGCAACGGTTCGCGTGTAGTAGCCGTGCAGAATGGATTCGGAGCTAATAGGACCATTCAGGCCAGAATCTACACACTGAAGTAGAGACGCAAAATGCTGGCTAGCCCCTCGAAGTTTTACAAGCTGATATAGAAGCGAACGGCAACGGAGCGAAACATCTCATCATGGAGTGACCATGACCCCACAGCTTGATTGGAGTCCACGGTTCGACGAACGGTCGAAGCGTTACGCCGCACGGAAGCGGTCAGCAAAACGTGCCGAGCGTGTGTACACGCGTTGGACGCCCCCTTCGATCGTACTTGATCAGGGTCAGGAGGGGGCGTGTGTTGGCTTCGGCGCTACTGCGGCCATCATGTCCTCGCCAAACAGGCAGGTGCTCAAGAACCCCAACCAGTTTGCAAACGGGCTGTACAAGTTTGCCAAGTTCATTGATCAGTGGGAGGGTGAGCGTTACGTCGGAACATCGGTATTGGCAGGTGTCAAGTCACTCCAGCGACTTGGCCTCATCAAGGAGTACCGATGGTGCTTCAAGACGGCCGATGTGATCGATGCGCTTCTGACGACCGGTCCGGTAGTTATCGGCATTCCTTGGTACGAGTCGATGTATGAGACCAAGAAGAACGGTCTCGTCGAAGTCGGCGGCAACCAAGTTGGCGGTCATTGCATCCTTCTCTATGGCTACCATCCGGCAAAGTCTCTGGCTGGCGACGGCGTCCAGGAGGTTGTGTTCTGGAGAAACTCATGGGGCCCGAGCTACGGGATCAATGGGACCGGTTACGTTCCTGTCAAAACGCTCCACTCGCTTCTGACGAAAGCCGAAGCAGCAGTTCCGATCTTCTAGCGGGAAACCCCCGATATGGTTCGAATAACGCCAGCGGGGTCTTGCTAACTCTGTGGGCCAGCGGCTGCGTTGCTAATTCGTACATGCACTTACTTGGCGATCGCTCCTAAGGCCACCGAGCAAACTCAGATCCACCCGATCACCACCCCCACACAACCCAAAACCTAAAACCCAAAACCCAAAACCGTTTTGTACACCGTACGGGAATTGAACCCGTGTTACCGCTGTGAAAGAGCGGTGTCCTAACCCCTAGACGAACGGTGCGTTCTGAAAATCAGAGCCGCGAATATACGAAGGAATCCGAAACCCGTACCTTTGTTCCATGACACTTATCGGAATCACTGGTGGTATCGGCACGGGTAAGTCAACGGTTGCTGAGCTGGTCAAGGGGCGCGGGTGGACGGTGTTTTCGTCGGACCAGACGGCAAAGCAGATCATGTCGACCGACCCGGACGTGCGCTCGGAGCTGGCAGCAGCGTTCGGGGAGCAGATCCTGACGCCCAGCGGCGTGAACGCCCCCTTACTGGCAACCTTGGTGTTTGGGGTAGACCCCGAGAGCGGCAAACGTCTGGCCCGACTCAACGGCATTGTACATCCACGCGTGCTGGAAGCCCATATGAAGGCCATTGCCGACGAGGAAGCCCGCGGTACGACGATGGTGGCAATTGAAAGTGCCCTCATCTACGAGGTCGACCTCGAAGAGGGCTTCGACTACGTGATCGTGGTCGATGCCCCACACGATGAATGCGTCAAGCGCGTCATGCAGCGCTCCGGACTCACCCGTGAAGACGTCGAGCGCCGCATGGCCGAACAGATGTCCCCGGAAGAGAAGCGCGGTCTGGCAGATTTCGTCATCGAAAATGCCGGCACGCTGGATGATCTGAAGGGGGCCACCCAGACGGTGGCCATGGTGATCGAAGCCATGGCAGGATGACGTTATCAGTCCGTAACTTTGCCTTCCATCATCTCAACCTCGTTCAAGGATATTGTTCTCATGGCAAACGCCACACATCTCAACGATGAAAACTTCCACGCCGAGATCAACTCGGGTCGCGTCGTCCTCGTCGACTTCTGGGCAGCCTGGTGCGGACCATGCCGCGCGATCGCCCCGATCGTTGATGAGCTTGCAATCGATTACGCCGGCAAGGCTACGATCGCTAAAGTCGACGTCGATAGCAACCCCCGCACGGCAATGGAGTTCGGTATCCGCTCGATCCCCGCGCTGCTGATCTTCAAGGGCGGCAAGGTTGTCGACACGATCGTCGGTGCCGTTCCAAAGGCCTACATCACCGAGAAGCTCAACGCTCAAATGAATTGATCGGCTGAACGATGCCACGCCCCCTTCCACTTGGCGAGGACGAGCTTCGCGATCATCTCGTAGATATTCCCCTGTGGCGCCTTGATGGCGCCACACTTGTTCGTGAGATACCCGCCTCCGACTTCGCAGCCGCCATCGGCCTGGTCAACACCGTTGCCCTGATCGCTGAACGCATGGATCACCACCCGGATATACTCATCTTCGGTTGGAACAAAGTGCGCTTCACACTCAGCACGCACGATCAAGGTGGCATCACGATCCTTGATGTTCAACTTGCCAAACGCATTGATGAGATTCGTTTCGATGCTCTTGCGTGAACCATCTCCCCGGGCCAAGGCCCGGGGCTATTAAGGATGTGACTCCTCAACTTCGCAACTCAGTCATTTCGTCATTCCGTAACTCCGTAATTCGCCATGTCCGCCATCACCGACATTTTCGCCCGCGAGATCCTCGATTCACGAGGAAATCCAACTGTTGAAGTTGACGTCATCCTCGAGGATGGGTCGTTTGGTCGTGCAGCCGTGCCCTCTGGCGCAAGCACGGGAGAGCACGAGGCTGTGGAGTTGCGAGACGGTGATGCGGCGCGCTACTTCGGTAAGGGCGTAACAAAGGCCGTTGAAAACGTTGATGGTCCGATCGCCGAGGCCCTCATCGGGATGGATGCCACGGATCAACGTCAGATCGATTCGATCCTCATCGCACTCGACGGCACCGAGAACAAGTCAGCCCTGGGCGCAAACGCCATGCTCGGTGCTTCCATGGCAGTGGCCAAGGCCGCCGCAGAGTTTCATGGACTGCCATTGTTTCAGTATCTGGGTGGCGTGCGCGCCACGCTTCTGCCGACACCGATGATGAACATCCTCAACGGTGGACGTCATGCTGATAACAATGTTGACATTCAGGAATTCATGATCATGCCTATCAAGGCCGCCTCATTTTCTGAGGCGCTGCGCATGGGCACGGAAACGTATCACGCGCTCAAGGGAGTGCTGAAGTCCAAGGGGCTAAGCACGAGCATTGGCGATGAGGGCGGATTCGCCCCCTCCCTGAGCTCCAACGAGCAGGCTCTTGACGTGATCCTGGAAGCTATCGAGAAGGCCGGCTACACGGCTGGTGAGGACATCGTCCTTGCTCTCGACGTGGCGGCCAGCGAAATGGTCAAGGACGGCTCGTACGTCATGTACAAGAGCACGCAGGAGAAGAAGTCAGCCGACCAAATGGTGCAGTGGTATGCCTCTCTCGTGGAGAAGTATCCGATCGTTTCGATCGAGGACGGCATGGGCGAGAATGACTGGGCCGGCTGGAAGATGCTCACCGATGCCGTTGGCGATGCCGTGCAACTTGTCGGCGACGATCTCTTCGTCACCAACGTCAACTTCCTTACAAAAGGCATTGCCGAGGGTGTTGCCAACTCCATCCTCGTCAAGGTGAACCAGATCGGCACACTCACAGAAACATTCGATGCCGTCGCCCTTGCACAGCGCTTCGGCTACTCGGCTGTTCTGTCGCACCGCTCCGGCGAAACCGAAGACGCCACCATCGCCGACATCGCCGTGGCCCTCGGCGCCGGACAGATCAAGACAGGTGCGCCATGTCGCACCGACCGTGTTGCGAAGTATAACCAGCTCCTGCGCATCGAGCAGATCCTTGGCGACTCAGCTGAGTATGCCGGAGATTCTTTGATTTCATGATTCAGAAATCCCGAACATTATGAACATCATCTTCGGTACCGACGGCTGGCGTGGCCTGATCGCCCGCGACTACACGTTTGACAACCTCACGTTGGTGGCGCATGCCACGGCGCGATACGTGAAGAGGCTCAAGAAGGAAGGGGCTTCTGTGGTGGTGGGGCACGACACTCGGTTTCTGTCGCGCGAGTTTGCGATGGAGACCGCTCGTGTGCTGGCTGCCAATGGTATTACGGTGCACATCAGCGACACCATATCGAGCACGCCGCAGGTGTCGTTTCACACAAAGAAGAAGAAGGCGCAGCTGGGAGTCGTGATCACGGCATCGCACAACCCTGCCCAGTACAATGGCTATAAGCTCAAGGGGTCGTTTGGTGGACCCGCCCTGCCGGAGCAGATCGCTGAGGTAGAGAAGGAGCTGGCAAAGCTCAAGGGTGTTGCACCGAAGATGAAGGTGGAGACCTTCGACGCGTATGTTAAGTCGAAGAAGATCAAGCTCTTCGACGCCAAGGTCGATTACATCGCTGATCTTCGCAAAAAGATCGACTTTGACGCGATCCGCACCAGTGGCCTAAAGTTCGTGTACGACCCGATGCACGGGGCCGGCATTGACTTCATGCACCGTCTCTTTGACGGTGTCTATGAGATCCACGGGGAGTACAACCCCTCATTCGGAGAGGTCGACCATCCGGAGCCGATCGCTGAGTGCCTCGAGCCCCTTTCCAAAGCTGTCCGAAAGAAGAAGGCCGATATGGGGCTTGCCACGGACGGAGATGCCGACCGTGTGGGAGCGGTGGACCACACGGGTGCGTTTGTGGATCCGCATCGGATCTTCATGCTGCTGATGAAGTACCTCTATGAGTACAAGAAGCGCCGCGGAGCGGTGGTAAAGACCGTATCGCTGACCTCCATGGTGAGTGCGTACTGTGAGAAGCACAAGATCAAGGTACACGAGACACCCGTTGGCTTTAAGTACGTGGCCAAGCTCATGAACGAGGAGAAGATCCTGATAGGGGGCGAAGAGTCCGGCGGATTGGGTACGTCCCTGCATATTCCAGAGCGTGACGGGATCTTCAACGGATTGCTGCTGCTGGAGATGATGGCCGTGACGAAGAAGTCGCTCAAGCAGCTCTGCGATGAGCTCGACGAGGAGTTCGGTCCGCACCGCTACCGCCGTCGTGACGTGCATGTGACCAACGAGATCAAGAAGGCGATCCTGGCCGCCTGCGCCAAGAAGCCCACGTCAATCGCCGGCTACCCGGTCGAGCGGATTGACACGCGTGACGGGTTCAAGTTCTACGTCAACAATGGCTGGCTCTTGATCCGCGCTTCGGGTACCGAGCCGCTGGTGCGGTTCTACGCCGAGGCCCCGTCCTTGGATATGGTTAACGCTCTTCTCGACGCCGGGCTGCGGCTGAAGTAAGGCCTCCCAAGGGAGAGGTTGCATAGCCCCTTTGTAGCCCTATATTCGGTTGGGGAAATTTTTAGGGGCCAATCTATGCGGACAGTACTGCAGCTGTTCTTCACGGTCGTGCTGTTGGCAAGCGCGCACGTCCTGCGTGCCCAGGAGGAATCACAGGGCGACTCCGCCACGTCCACACCGTGGATTTCCGTCTCCGGTAGTGCTTCGATCACATCAGATTTCTACGAATTCGAGGCCAACCCTTCAGGGTCGCAGCTGGGACGCCGTCCCGCCGTGCTTCATCGTTTACTCGTTGCTCCGACTATCACTATCGGTGGCGTGATCTCGCTACCATTGAATGTTCTGATTTCTTTTCCGGAAACCAACACCACGACGCCGGCGATTAACGCGCCCACGCTGGCAGACATATTCACAAATCCCGCCAATGCACTCGGTCTGTCAAGCTTTTCTCCAAAGATTGGATGGGCGCAGTTCCATCTCGGTTCACACACCCCACAGTTATCAGAGCTATCAGGCGGAGATTTACAGTTGTTTGGCCTTGGGGTTGATCTCAGACCCGGATCAGTGCAGCTGACGGTATCACGTGGTATTTCACAGCGTGCCGTAGAGCCAGATGTGGTTCGCGGAATCAATGGGGCTTATCGGCGCGATATGACGATGGGGAGGCTGGCGTTTGGGAACCCCGATACGACATCGGTTGGTATCAACGTTGTGTACGCCAAGGACGATGTCGGGTCTCTTCGCAACACCATCATGTCGATCATTCCCACCGGCCCCTTACCCGATGACACAACGGTCATCGTGCCGGCCGACACTGTGCGTTTGCGCGCAGAAGAAGGACTCATCGCAACCATTGATGCAAAGATGCTTCTTGCTCCCGGCGTGACGTTATCGGCAGAGGGGGCGGTATCAGCCTTCACCAGAGATTTATCGTCGGCACTAATGGATCAGGCTCAGAACCCCATCAGCGGGTTGCTCTCGGCGCGCACCTCGACGCGGTTCGATGGTGCCGGAAATGCCAGTCTCTCACTGCGGTACACATCGTGGGGACTTACTCTAACTGCGCTTTACATGGGTGCCGGATTCCAACCGCTCGGCTATCCGTTTGTGCAGACCGACCGTATCGATCTCAAGGTGTCGCCGTCGCTGAATCTCTTCGATGGTGACGTTTCGATGAATGCCACAGTTGGTCAGCGAGTAAACAACATCTCGCAAACGCGGGGTGAACAGCTTACCCAGATCATCGCCAACGGGCAGATCGGCATCCGCTTTTCCGATGTTTTTTCTCTCTCATCCACGTATTCTAACTTTGGCATCCGGAACAACCGACAGAATCCTTTTGATTCGGCAAGGATTCAAAATGTGAGCGAGTCGTTCAGCATTGATCCAACGGTAACGTTTGCCGTGGCGGACATATACCACACGATCACTGCCAGTGCAGGTATCGACAGATTCGATGATTTTAACATCATCAGTGGCGTTGAAAGCTCGAATAACACACGTAGCGTACTGCTTTCCTATACGGGCATGATGCAGAGCATTCCGCTAACCTATGGTACGAGTTTCAGCTACATGGAAAACAACCTTGCTTTAGGAAAGCTGATGATTCGATCCATTGGCCTCAACGCCTCGTACCGGCTGCTGGATGGTGATTTGGTGCCAAGCGTTTCCGTCACACAATCCGAGTCAGCCTTCGCGGCCAATTCAGCCGATGAGCAGATGTTCGTGAAGTTTGGAGCACGATGGCGGATAACCAAGTACCTGATTGTGACTGGTAACTACAGTCTAAATACTTACCGATATGGTGCTGGAAACACTCGGGCAGGTAATTTTTCTGAACAGATGCTTAACGTGGGCATCTCGACAACTTTTTGAACTCGATTATCGGAATGAACGCATGAAAACATGGTTCCGCCTTACAATCATTGTGTTGGCTGTGCTGATGACCGGCCTTGCGCCGCTGCCGGCGCAGCTCAGAGTCAGCGTCAACCTGAATCCGAGACCAGACCCGTTTTTATCCAACTGGGCGCAGAGAAAAGACGTTGTGATCGTAACGGTCACAAACTCGTCCGGGGCAGACGTTGAGGCGCGGTTCAATTGCGTGGTCAACAAGGATGGATCATACCTGGCGCAGACCAAGCCGCAGAAAATGGCTATTCTCTCGATACCGCCCGGCGTGAGTCAGTACTTTGGTGAAGACCTCGTGCCGCTCGAAGCCATGAGCGTAGCTAACGGTGCTGACCAGACGGCGATTAGAACGGGCATGCTGCCCGCCGGTTTGTATGAGTTCTGCGTTAGCCTGGTTAATCCAACGACGAATGCGGTGATATCGCAGCCGGTGTGTCGCAACTTCACTATGAGGAGTTATCAGGCGCCGATCCTACTTCAGCCGATAGACAAGAGTGAGGTGGTTTTCCAGATGCGCCCAATGCTGCGGTGGTCGCCGGTGTCTCCCCGTCCTGATTTTCCGGTCAGTTACCGCGTGCAGGTATTCGAGGTGATGCGTGGTCAGACTGCCATCAATGCATTTCGTGTTAACAAGCCGATACTTGACCAAACGAATGTTACCGCTACGCTGCTTCTTTGGCCCACTGACGTCGAGCTTCCACGGCCCGGGCAGATGTATATCTGGACCGTACGGGCAACCGATGATCGAGGAGCTGCCATTGGCGATCCCGATGGTTATGCCACACCGTTTACATTTACCTGTTCTGCAAGCGGAAAGCCCGGTGGTGATGAGGTGGCGAAGAAGTCCGGCGGCGCAGATACGACGTTTGCGAAGAAGTCCGGCGGTGGCGGAGAGAACACCGGAAACAAGACAAAGTCAGCCGGCACCGGTAACCAGGGAATTGACACCGCTCTGATCGATCCAAATCCTCCGGGTCAGCCGTGCGGAACATGTGGCTCGGCTGTTGTTCTGACTGACACTCTTGCAGGATCCCAGCCCGTTGCCGTAAACGATTCGCTCGTTGTTGGCAAGTTCATGATGAAGGTGACCGAGGTGACAAACTCCGCGCCGGGAAGTGCTGCCGGAAAGGGAGAGATCGTGATTCCGTGGCTGCTGGCCCGTGTGAAGGTGACCTTTGATAACATCGTTGTGAATGCGTCCCGACGCGTCGTTGCCGGTCAGGTCAGCGGTGAGGTCGATGCATCGGCACCTCAATACCCGCAGCAGTGGGCCATCAATCAGGTGACCAGCTGGAACTGGGTCAAGAATACCGTTGCGGCCGTAGACCAATGGGTGAAGGCCAATGGTCAGCTTGTCAAGCAGGTCAACAGCATGAACACACCGCTGAAGCTGCCACTGGGCTTCAACAACGTCAAGGGCTACACGCTGTGTATCTCCGAGATGAAGTTCATGCCTACAGAGGCCGTGATGGCTTCAGTTGCTACGCTGCCCCTTACCAAGCTGGATGATACGCTCAGCTTTGGCCTTAAACAGCTGCCGATCTGTCCGGAGGGCGTGGGCAAGTCCGGACGTCTCGAGCTTCTGCAGGACATCGACATCCGCGGCATCACTTCTTCGCAACCCACGTTCACCATTGCAGCTAAAGCAAAAACAGCAACACGTCCGGGCTGCTACGTTACGTGGGGCTGTGATAACAACTCTGACACGATGTCCCTCGACATCGACGTGATGTTCCCACGCGCATGGATGACGCCACGTCCGGATGCTGATACGACCAAGCAGTCCATCGCTACTCTTCGTGGCAAGACGATCGACTGGAAGGAATGGATGCTCATCGGCAATCTGACATCTGCCACATTTGCCGGCACGAACGGACTTGGTCTGCAGATCGACACGATGGCATTTGACTTCAGTGATCTGGAGAATGCTCCCGGGATGACGTTCCCCACCAACTACGTTGGTACGCAGGACATTACATTCAATGGCTTCTACGCCAAGAAGATCAAGATGTTCATGCCTGATGGCTGGCGAACATTTGCTGATAGCAATGCGGCACCGCAGTTCATTGCTCAGAACCTGATCATCAACAAGAACGGCTTCACCGGAACGATGCTTGCCGCCAATGTGATCATGTTCCCATCGATGAACCTGAACCGACTTGGAGCAAGCGTCGACACGGTAAAGGTCGTCATGCTCAACAGCAATCTCACACAGGCATACATGCGTGGACGCATGCTATTGCCGGTAACAGATTCAACGCCGCAAAACGCGATCATGTACAAGGCATTGTTTAACAACGTTCAGAAGTCGTTTGACTTCTCCATGCAGCCTCAGAACGACATCGAGATGAAGCTCTTTGGCAATGCGAAGCTGAAGATCGAGGCAACGTCAACCCTTACCATGGCACTAAAGAAGGGTCGCAAGAAGTTCCTCATTAACCTCAATGGCGAAGCCGGCTGGAACGATGCTACGCTGACGGTGGGGTCGAAAACGATAACTCTAGACCTCTCGCCAGAGTTTGAGAACATGCGAATGTTCTTTGATGATTCGCTTCAAAAGCCATTCGGATATGATGCCGGTGACTGGAGTTTTGCGAGCCCGCAGAAGAAGCTCGCCAAGTTCCCGATCACCATCGATAAAGTGAAGTTCGATCAGGCCACAGCGCAGGGCAATGAGCTCTTCCGAGGCAAACTGGCATTCGACGTCGTCGTGGCACTCGATTCGAATCGCATTGGGGGAAGGGGCTCATTCGAAGTGATAGGAGCTGTTGAGAAGACGACTCCGAATGCCAACTTCAAGTTCAAGCCCAAGTTTGTCGACTTCAACGTCGGCAAGATCATCGTCTTTGCCAACCTTCCGGCCGTTCAGATGAACGGTGAACTGAACTTCTACAATTCTGACCCAACATGGGGCAATGGCTTTGCCGCCGTGATCAAGGCCAAGTTCAAAGAGTTGCAGATGCAGCTCGACGCAGAGGCGCGATTTGGTTCCAAGGTTGATAATAACGTTCGTTACCGATATTGGTATGCCAGTGCGAAAGCTATTCTGCCCCCTCCAGGAATAGTGTTTCTTCCGGGGTATGCATTCTATGGCTTCGGTGTTGCCGCATGGCGCAAGGTCAACGTGAACATGCTGCCGGCGCAACCGAATATCAACGCAGTGGCAGCAGCCGGCACAACCACGACGTCAGCTACCAGTGGCGCAACGATGGTGCCGGACCGCACAGTGGCCTTCGGCTTCCGTGCGATGGCGGTTCTTGGAACTTCACCTGATCCGAAGAAGATGAATGCCGACATCGCTCTGTTCGGTCAGTTCAACAACTCCGGAGGTATGAGCTACATCGGCCTTCAGGGTGATCTGTGGCTTCAGGCCAAACTGCTTGAGCGTACCAATGCGCCTGTGAAGGGTACGCTGAACATTGTGTATGACTTCACCACGAAGATCTTCGACCTCAATGCCGGCGTGATCGTTAACAAGTCGCCGATCACCGGCAATGCAAACCTGAACATTCACATCGAAGGCAAGACCGGCATCTGGTGGGTGAAGCTGGGCGATCCGTTGAACAGGAACGTTCTGAACGTGAATGTCTTCAACACAAACATCAATTCGAACTCATACTTCATGTTCGGCAAGAACATCTCGCCACCGAGCGGCTTTACCTCTCGCACAAACAACGGCTTGGCCGCAGCCGGCTGTTACGGAATGTCGCCAAGTGCAGCAGGCACCACTGATGCGATAGCCGGCAATGGTTTTGCCGGTGGAGCAGATCTGGGATTTGACACCGGCGACAGAAGCAAGCACCTCTTCGGACGTGTGAACGTTAAGTGGCGCTTTGGAGGAGGTATGGAGTTCAACGCCTCATTCCTGCGCTATCCGGAAGGTTCACTCTGTGGTCAGAACGGCTACAACTGGTGGTACTTCCGAGCAAATGCCGCTGCTTGGGCTAATGCATCGTGTGGCATTGAGGTTGTTCCGGGCAAGATCTACTGCCGTGACGGGTGCTATTGGAACCTTGCCAGTCTAAAATTCGGTGCCTGGGCGCAGGCGGGATTCCCGAATTCGTCATGGGTCGAAGGTCAGGCCTCGGGAACCTTCGACTTTCTTTCGGGCGTCGTCAAGGGCAGCTTCAATGCTGAGTTCGATATGGGCAATAAGTGCTACCCAGCTGCACCGGCGGCTACCACCACTGTCGCTCAGGATGTGGCAGCAGAGCAAAAGAACCAGCTCATAAAGTCTGTTACCCCGGCAGTGCCAGCAATTAACGTCGCACTGACAGAGCCGGTGATGGTGGTCTACAACTTTGTGCCGGGCTCAAGCTTCGAACTGCAGGAGATGACGGGTGGAGCTTCCGGTAATACGATCAATCGGACGTTTCAGGTTACCTACACGGTTGGCATTGATGAAAAAGATGGAGCTTCCTGGAAGCCCCTTACGCTGCAATCAACAAAGGATGCTCTGGGTGCCTACCTATTCCGAAAGAAGAAGAGCATCGTATTCAATCCAATCAATACTCCGATCTCAAATGCAAAGACGACCTTCGGCGGTAAGGGCGGCGGATCGTCTCCGGCCCCTGAGAGTATCTCGGTAGGGGGCTTGCAGTTCACAGCGCAGGTTGTTGCGCCGCCTTCGCCGCCGCCAAGCTCCCCCATAAAGGGAGTTGCCGCCCCAAAGGGTCCAGGTACATATCTGCTTGATCCCGAAAAGCCCGCACCAACGCCGACGGAGAGCGACAACTTCAGCTTCGACAACAGCGGAACGCAGAACTTTTTAACGGCAACTGCAGACTGGGAAAAGTCAAAGACCTACCGCGTCACGGTTGTCGGTACGCTGTGGGAACTCGTAAGCGGAAACTGGGTGGTGGCAAAGGATCGCGCAACCAATCAGGACGTCAAGCAAACGGTGACGCAGAACTTCTCAACGCCGATCGACCTGACGGCGGCGGTGAAGGATGCAAAACCAATCAATTCCAACAAGTGACCACGTCGGCAAAAGGAACATCACTATGAAGATGAAAACGATGAAATCCCTGCTGACGATATTGATCGCTGCATGCAGCATCATCAGCATAACTCATGCCCAGACCCCTGCACAACTGGATCAGGCACTGCAGCACCGAGTGGCTGGGATCGCTAAACGGTATGCTGACTCGGTTGTTCTGCGATGGGCTCCAAGCACATCGGCACTCTGGACAAAGGCCAAGATGTCCGGCTACCGCATTGAGCGCGCCGAGCTGAAGGGAACGCAGGCCGGTTCGTTCTCTGCACTTTCTGATGCTCCGGTAAAACCATGGACTACCGCCCAGTGGGAAGAGTATGCGAATGCAAATCCAAGCACGGACATGGATGCGATGGGCCCCGTTGCCGTGGCGGCCATGCTCTCGGAAGAGACGATGGATCCGGCGGATTATCCGACCAATGATCCGGGCCAGCTTGATGCCCTGCGCGAAGCAAGGAGCCGATTCGAGATGGCCTATGGCATGGCGGCTCTTGCAGCTGAAAGAAGTCGTGACGCTGCTACGGGGCTGGGAATGCGATTTGTCGATAAGACCGCTCGTGCGGGCGTTGCCTATCGCTATCGCATAACGCTCCTTGGTGACACCAAGCCATACCGGGTCGACCCAGCCTTGATCGACATCGGGCCCGAGCCAACGCGTGTGACGTTTGATAATGCAGGTCTGTCAGTTGACGAGCTTGATGGATCGGTGCTGATCAAATGGAACAACTCCACAGGTCACTCCACGTATGACGTGTATCGATCGACGGATGGACAGAACTTCAGTAAGCTGACGCAATCACCGATGCTCACGCTCAACAGTGGCAACGGCCCTGCATCTAACAGCTTCCTCGATTCGAATCTTATCAACTATCGAACCTACACCTACAGGATCGTTGGCAATAGTGCCTTCGCCGAGACCGATGTGATCGGCATTCTCAAGGCAACGCCGCGCGACATCTCGCCCCCTGCCATGCCCATCGGTGTGAAGGCAGTCCATGAAGGTGTTCGTGACGTGGTCATCACCTGGGAGATGGCCGAGCCGGTCAGCCCTGATCTTGCCGGATTTCTCATCATGCGTGATACGGCAATCGACGGGGCATTTGACCGCGCTATCGTTGAGAAGCCGCTTGATAAGGGGGCTCGCACGTTCCGCGACAACAACGTGATCCTTGGTGGTACCTACTACTATCAAGTCGTGGCCGTCGATACTGCTCGCAATGCCGTGCGATCATATCCTGCCTATGTGGCCTTTGCCGACAGTGTGCCACCATCGCCGGGCGTGCTTGTCTCCGGCACAATGGATACCAACGGCGTTGTGCGGATCATTGTGCGCCATCCGGCGGATAGGGACCTGATGGGTTACCGACTACTGCATGCGAATGATCCGTCACACGAATTCACTGTTCGACGTGATCTGTTCCACGAAGACT
>VERF01000105.1 GCA_018882895.1 Candidatus Kapaibacterium sp. | reverse complement strand
GAGCAGGAGGTCCTGCAGGATATGCTGGAAAGGGGCGTGCCACTTCTGCAGATCGAACGTACCGACACCGAGGAGGCGCTACGGCGCACGCTAAAGGCCTTTGAGGATTCAGAGCCCGGCGTGTTTCAGGCATATCTGCGTCACGAAGAGTTTGCCGGATGGTCGGACTTCATCCTGCAAAACGCCGATGGACGCTATCAGATCTGGGATACGAAGCTGGCCCGCAAAACCAAGCCGTACTTCACTATTCAGCTGAGCTGCTACTGGGAGATGCTCTCGGCCATGATCGGCCAGGATGAGATGTCGGACTTCTTCGGCGTGATCCTTGGTACAAAAGAACGCGTGGAGTTCCGTCAGGCCGAGTTCGCAGACTACTACCGCAATCTCAAGGATCAGTTCCTGACGATGCACACGAACTTCCGCGATGATCTTGCCCAGCGTCCGGAACCGATGCCCCGCGCCGATCATCGGCGCTGGACGTCGCATGCGGAACAGTACTTCAAGGATACCGATCACCTGGTGCAGGTTGCCGGCATCACCGTGGGCAACATCAAGAAACTGCACGACGTGGGCATTACGCGCATGGAGGACCTTGCTACGGCCGAGCCGGGAACGGCACCGAAGATCTCGGCCGACACGTTTGCCAAGCTCACGCAGCAGGCACGACTGCAGGTGGCTACACGCGAGCTCCGAGCTATGGCCGATGACCCAACAACGGTGCCGCCACTCTACGAGGTGCTCCCGCCCGCACAAAAGAATGGACTGCCCAGCGGACTTGGCCGCCTGCCCCTTGAAGATCCCTATGATGTGTTCTTTGACCTAGAGGGATATCCTCTGGTGGTGGGTGGACTCGAGTACCTCTGGGGTGCGGCCTACTACGATGAAGGTGGAATGCTGACCTTCAGGGACTGGTGGGCGCACAACAGCGTCGAGGAGAAGAAGGCCTTTGAGGACTTCATTGACTGGGTGTACCTGCGGTGGAAGAAGTCGCCTACGATGCACATCTATCACTATGCCGCCTACGAGGTGAGCGTTGTGCGCCGCCTCTCAACACGCTATGCCTCACGCGAGGACGAGGTCGACGATCTGCTCCGCAACAACGTGTTTGTGGATCTCTACCAGATCGTCCACCAGGGCCTGCGCATCGGTGAGGATAGCTATTCGATCAAGCGTGTGGAACGCCTGTACCGTCCGCGCCGCAGCACCGACGTTGCCACGGCCGGTGAGTCGATCGTCGAGTACGCCCGCTGGCTCGAGGCCGGAGAGCCAAGATCATGGCAGCAAAGCCAGATCCTGAAGAGAATCCGTGATTATAACGAAGATGACTGCGTATCGACCGCTGAGCTGGCCAAGTGGCTGCGCACTCTGGCGAAGAATAGCGGCATCGACCTTATCGTAACTGAGCCGCCCCCTGCAAGCACCGAAGAAGAGATGCAAAAGGAGTCAGAGCGGAAGCTAAACAACAAGGCGCGCCGCAAGATTGAAGATGAACTTCGCAACCGTGCCGGCAATGACGATGCACTTGCCGGGACGCTAGCCGACCTTATAGACTTCCACCGTCGGGAGCAAAAGCCCATCTGGTGGTCATACTTCGATCGGCTGAAGGCCTCCGATGAGCAGCTCTGGCAGGATGCTTCGTGTGTGGCAAACATCGTCGCAGACGGAGGTACGTGGCCCGAGAAGAAGTCGTCCTTGCAGGTATATTCCTACAACTCCGATCAGGAGTTCAAGCTCACGCCGGGTGAGAAGACCACGGTCAAGTTCACCAGCGTCCCGAAACTGCGGGTGAATCTTCATGAGCTTGATCCGATCAATGGAACGCTGACCCTGAAGGTGGGGAATGTGTCCATGGAGACCTTCCCGAACGCAGTGTTCCCCACCACGGGATCGCTGATTCCGTATGAGGATATCGACATTAGAGTAATCCAGAGGGCGCTTACAGAGGTTTGCAGCAGTTACCCGGAGAGCCTCAATGATGCCGCCACTGCACTTCTGATGAGACGTCCACCCAAGGGGCTTCCCCAACGCGATGGTGAAACAGCTGTGGATGCAGCGGTGCGCATCACCAAGGACATGGATGGCGATTGTCTTATCATCCAGGGTCCACCAGGCACTGGCAAGACCTACACCGCCGCGCGTGTCATCAGCGCCTTGCTCGACGATGGAATGAACGTTGGCATCGTCTCGAACGGACATAAGGCCATCATGAATCTCATCCGTGAATGCGGGACAACGCGCCTTCTGCGGGGCTGCAAGGTTGGCGGCGATCCGGACGATGAGATATACAACCTTCACAAGGACTTCATTCATGTGAAGAGCAGTACGGATGCACGAGACAAGTTTAACGGAGGTCTGGTAGGGGGCACGGCATGGCTCTTTACGCGCAATGAGTGGGTGGGAGAGCTCGACTATCTGTTCATCGACGAGGCCGGACAGGTGTCGCTGGCCAATGCCATTGCCATGTCGCAGTGCACGCGAAACATCGTGCTGATGGGGGATCAGATGCAGCTTGAGCAGCCCACACAAGGGGCGCATCCCGGCTACTCAGCACTGTCGGTTCTGCAGTACTACCTTCTCGACGAAGAGCGCAGCATCCCCGAGCGTCCGGTGTTTCATCCGGTGGTCGCGCCGGAGGCCGGACTCTTTCTCGGCACCTCAAGGCGCATGCATCGCGATATCTGTGATGTGGTGTCGGACCTCATGTACGAGGGACGTCTACACGCCGACGAGGCATGCAACGTCCAGCGGGTGCATCTTCCTGAGAAGGGGGCTAAGCACATCACCATCGAACACGGCATTGTCTTCAGTCCTATCGAGCATGACGGCAATACCCAGAGCAGCATCGAAGAGGTGGACCGCGTGGTGGAGATCTTCAACGAACTCGAAGGTCGTCTTTACACAGACAAGGCCGGTAACACTCGCCCCCTGTCACTGAAAGACTTCCTCTTCATCTCTCCGTATAACGCACAAGTGCGGGCACTCAAGACTGCCCTGGGTGAAGAGGCCAACGTTGGCTCCGTTGATAAGTTCCAGGGTCAGGAAGCACCCGTCTGCATCCTTTCCTTCTGCTCCAGCTTTGGCGAATACGGCTCCCGCGGCCTCGGCTTCATCCTCGACTCAAACCGCGTGAACGTTGCCATCTCACGCGCCCAATGCCTCTTCGTTGCCGTCGGCGATCCCCGCATCGCCAGCACCCCCGTTAAATCCATCGACGATATGCGGCTGGTGAATGCGTATTGCAGGTTACAGGTGACGGGTTACAGGTGACGGGTTACAGGTGACGGGTTACAGGTGACAGGTGAGTTGCTTACCGTCATCCCGGCGCAGGCCGGGATCCATCCCGTCATCCCGGCGCAGGCCGGGATCCATCCCGTCATCCCGGCGTAGATGGGCCCCGGCCTTCGCCGGGGCGACGCAGATGGGCCCCGGCCTTGACTGTGGGCACGAGAGTCGAGTTATCAGCAACCCAAAACCCAAAACCCAAAGCCCAAAACCTAAAACCTATTTACGTACCACACTGCGTATTCTGCGCGACATACTGCGTATTTGTATATTGCGACATGCAACCCTATGTACGACAACATGTTGCCGAGGTAAAGCGGCGGCTCAAGGAGCCCCGTTCGACGATTCTGGCGCTCACCGGACCGCGTCAGGTGGGGAAGACGACGATTGTCCGGCAGGCTGTGGAGGGTGCCGTTGTACCTGTGATTTACACTTCGGCAGATGGGATTGTTACGGGCGTTCACGACTGGGTGGGGCAGGCATGGCACGAGGCGCGAGCACGCGCGCAGCAGGCAACGGGTACTGCCGTGCTCATTCTGGATGAGATACAGAAGGTACCCATGTGGAGCGACCAGGTGAAGCGATACTGGGATGAAGACACGTGGAATCAGCGCGATATCCGCGTCATCATTCTCGGCTCGTCCGTTGCGCTACTCAATGATGGTCTGCGGGAAAGTCTGGCCGGACGCTTTGAACGGATGCACGTCATGCCGTGGTCCTATTCCGAAATGCGCGACGCGTTCGGATGGGACCTTGCCACTTACGCGATCTATGGTGGGTACCCTGGGTCAGCCCCCTACCAGCATGACAGGGGGCGATGGCTTGCGTATATGCAGGAGAGCATCATCGAACCAGTTGTGCTGAAGGACATCTTGCAACGAAAGCGCA
>VERF01000048.1 GCA_018882895.1 Candidatus Kapaibacterium sp. | reverse complement strand
TTGGTTTAGAATCCATGTCGCGTACATCGGCCGTCACAGTTGCTGGCGATGCTGCACTAGTGTTCTTGCTGCGCTTTGATTTCATGCTCATCAGAATTGATCCACTCAGTCAGAAACTGTCTTGGGAGTACATCGGCGTAAAGTTACTGCGTCCTTCCACGCATCCCAGTGAGACCTTGTAAAACGCCAAGAACTGCGAGCGACTGCCAACACCAATGAATTCATTAGTTCCGCTCCACCTTCACCTCGTGCCTCCCCGCCGGCATCTTCACGCCGATGAAGCCGAAGTTGGCGACAACGGTTGTGGCCTCGGTGCCGTCGATCGTAACACGCAGGGAAGGGTCGTATGGCACGGAGATGACGGCCAGGCCGGGTTGGGTGGCGGTGACGGTTGCCGCAAGGCCACTGGCGGTGGTGCGGGCCTGGACCTTCATGGCGGCGTTGCGTTCGTTGGCGGCGCGGACGAAGTCGGCCGGGGTGACATTGGATTCCCGCTGTTGCGGGAATGATGGATTCAAGGTGGTGTCCGCCGCAAGGTCATACGGCGCAAGACCCGATGCATCCGAGGGGTCCAACACCACAGCCTTGTATAACATCAGGTCCATCTTCCCTTGGTCAAACGTGCGAAACTGCTCGGCAGTCAGGTACCGGTCATACACCACCACAAGGGGCAGGGTGACGTTTGAGCGCTGCACCACTTGGTCGCCATTGCTGTGCACGGCAGGGAAGATCTCAGGTTGGAAACCGAAAGCCCCCTTCGTGACGAAGTAGCGGGCACCGAGAGCTGAGGCAAGGAACGGACGCGTCATGACGCGCGCAACCCACTTTGCCTCGTCAGGACGTGACAGGTCGGCACAGCCAAGCTCGGACATGAACTTCAGGTAGTACTTGTTGTGGAAGGACAAGTACCCGATGAGTCCGTTGAACTCCTGCACCATGGCGTCGTTCAAGCTGGCATGGATGGCCGGACCCGACTGGGTGTACTTGACGATCCGATAGAGATCCGCGTCCTGCTGCTTGATCCACTGGATGGCCCCGAGCGTCGCATCGCCGTAGAGCTTGCCACTGCGTATGGCCGATGTGGTTAGCAATGACCGTTTGGTGATGGTGGCATTTGCGTTCATCGATAGGTCCACCATCGCCACCACCAGCACGCCGAGCAGAAACGCCGAGCGTCGGGTGAAGACATAGCCGATGGCAGAGCCCGACAAGAGCAGCATCATCACCACCGACGCGGTGCGCTGCGAGCCGTCAACCAGCGCCGCCGGCTTGGCAAACACAAACGGCAACAACACCATGATGATGGATGTTCCAATCATTAATAGCCCGGGGCCTCGGTTCCCAGGGCTGATGCCCTGGGCAATTGTGGCATCAAGCCCCATCATGGCCAAGAGCAACAGGAACACACCGATGAGCATGGTGAACTCCCGGAAGTAGTCCAGCTTGAAGCCCCAGAACGCATAGCGGAACCATGGGAAGATGATCATCATGAGCACGCCGCCCAGCATGGCGCCCCAGAGGAGCTTTTCCTTGCGGGAGCGGCCTACACCGAAGAGCGGGAAGAAGAGCAGCATGGGCAGCCCCATGTAAAGCAAGGGGCCTTCAAGGTAGTTGTCGCCGCCGGCGGTGGACCCTCTATAGGTGTCACCAATCCCCATGGCATTGGTCGAGTAGGCCCGCTGCACCACCTTGGTAAGCTCCGTGCGGTCCACCAGCTGCGTCAAGGGGCGATCCTTCTTCAGACTCATCATGCCCCCTTCAACGGTCTTGAGGGCTTCGGCGCGACCCGACTGGGTGAGTGTGGTGATGACGCCGGAGATGGCCGAGTAGGAGATGAGGAGTCCGCCCGCAACGGTTGCCAGGGCAAGGCCTGCACGCTTGAGCGCGGCAAGGGGCTCATCCTGCGACATCGTGCGAATGAGGGCATAGACCACCAGCGCCGCCGTGAGGTAGATCGTCAGGTAGCCGCCATTCTGAGCGATGAAGGCATACGAGAGCGGGGCGACCGCGTACCAGAGGGACTGTCGGTTCAGAGCATACTCGGCGGCCCACAGAGCCAGCACGATGAAGACCACCTCCGAAGAGTGCACGTACCACGCGGCGGCGCCAAGGGCCACGTAGCCGGAGAAGGCAAAGCACAGTGCTCCGATGGCAGAGGTGATGTTGCGCAGACCCATCATGCGGAAGGTGAAGAAGCCGAAGGTGGCGATCAGGAGCGATTTCATGATCTCGGCCATGACCACGCGTGCGGGGATCGATTCGGGTCCGCCAGAGATCACGATCCACTGAAACGGATCCCACAGATTGATGTCCACCGGCATGCCCATCACGGTCTCGAGCGAGAATCCATGCAGGGCGCTGTGTTCCGCCCAGAGCTTTGCTTGCTGGTACCAAAGCGGGTAGAAGATGTTCACCGAGTCGCTGCCGATGTCGGTGTAGAGCAGCACCGAATCTCCGAAGAGGAACGAGCGATAGACAACGGCCACCATCAGGGCACATAGGCCGAGCACGATGCCGATGGCCTGGGTGCCGGAGAGTTCTTCGAACTGCTCAACAATGCGCGACAGACCATCCGTCGCCGCTGATCCACCGCCGGTCTTTGGCGTGCGCTCGCGCTGCTGCTTGCTCATACGTTTCGTCCCCCGTTAATGGCGTCAAATCTATGGGTTACTGAAGTACGGAAGTACGCGTCATTCCCGCGAAAGCGGGAATCCATGGCCGCCCCTACGCATGCACCTCATTCCCCGGGCCAAGAACGTCCAGGTAGGTTTGATAGACAAACACACGATTGCGACGTTGCCCGGTGAGTTCTTGAAGGATTCCCAGTGCGACGAGTGTATCAACGGCTTTGGATGCCGTTGGAAACGTCATGCCATGGTGTTCGCAGAGGTACCGAATCGTAATGATTGGACGTTGACACATGATCGTATGCACGCGAAGCGCAGACGTAGCAGAGCGACCGCCTTTCTGAATGACGTCTGCGTCATCGTTAAAGAGCTGAACAAGTTTTTGTGCCGTTATCGATGCAGTCGTGGCCGTTTGCTCAATGCCTTCCAGAAAGAAGTCGATCCATTCCTCCCAGTCGCCATCTATTCGCACGGTATCCAGCAGTCGGTAGTAGGTCTGACGATGCTGTTTGAGAAACAGCGATAGATACAGGAGGGGGTGTTTGAGAACCCCGTGGTTTACGAAAAGGAGCGTTATGAGCAGACGTCCGATGCGACCATTGCCATCGAGAAACGGATGGATTGTCTCAAACTGAACGTGCGCAGCCGCTGCGCGAAGCAGGATCGGTAAACCGTCAGAATCGTTGATGAACTTTTCGAGGTCGGACATGCATTCAGCGATCTCATCCGGCGGAGGAGGCACGAAATGGGCGTTGCCCGGACGGGTGCCGCCGATCCAGTTCTGACTTCGTCGGAACATTCCCGGCAACTTGTTGCGTCCTCGTCCTTTTTCCATGAGTATGGCATGCATCTCGCAGATGAGACGGCCGGTGAGCGGGAAACCATCGTTCAGTCGGGCAATACCGTGATGCAGCGCGGCCACGTAGGAGGATACTTCGAGTACATCATCGATAGGGGTTCCGGGAGCCTGCTCGAGCTCGAATAGCAGCAGATCAGAAAGAGTCGACCGCGTTCCCTCGATCTGTGAGGACAACACCGCTTCTTGCCGCACATAGGAATACAGCAACTGCTCGGTTGCCGGCAATACAGCACCAACACTGTCAAGCCGACCTAACGCCAGCGTCGCACGTTCAAGGAGCTGTTGCCGCTTGCCGTCAAGCACAATCTCCGGTATGGGCGGCAAGGCATTAGGAATGAAGGCCTGAACCCTCTCACCTGCCGTTATGGTGTTCCTATACCTGCCCGTTAAGCCCCGTTTCATGGGTGAACCTTGAATAAGATTGAGCTAAATTAAAGAAACAGTCTGTAATCTTTAATAAGGGGGCGATTTTCATGGCTTTGTGTAAAGAAAACGGCGATTTCTTTCCATGTCGGCCATGACGTGTAACGCCACAACGCATACGGGCGAGACGGTTGGCGATAGCGGCATTGTGGAATGTAGATTTGTCCCGGTCTGAGCATGACCGAGCGCACGATCATCAACGGGGGAGAGCAGGCAGATGGCCGCAGCCAAGAACAGGCAGAAAGTGGATCAGAAACGCACCCGCACGGAAGCGGCCGATGCGGTTGTATCGGGTGCGCCTCGGTGGCTGACCCCGGCGGTGCTCATTGCGATCCTCATCGCAACGCTCACCACGTATCTGCCGGTGTTCGATGATGGCAAGGAGTTCACCAACTGGGACGATCCGGGGTATGTGACCGAGCAGCCCCTTGTCCGTTCGTTGGACAAAGAGAACATATCCCGAATGTTCGATACCGACACGCGGGTTGCGGCCAACTATCATCCGCTGACGATGTTGTCGCTGGCCATTGACTATGACCGAGGTCAGGGCTCGATCCGGCCCTTCATGCAGACCAACCTGGTGCTGCATCTGCTCAACACCGCACTGGTGTTTGTGTTCATCCTCGGACTGTTTCCCGGCAACCTTGTGATGGCCGCTCTGGTATCTGCCTTCTTCGGTCTGCACCCCATGCACGTGGAGAGCGTTGCCTGGGTGGCCGAGCGCAAGGACGTGCTCTATACGGCCTTCTTCATGACGTCGCTGATATTCTATGTGCGCTTTGTGAGAGGGGGCTCGTGGACGTGGCTAGCCGGTGCATTCCTTGCCTTTGTGGCTTCCTGTTATGCCAAGCCCATGGCCGTTACGCTGCCGGTTGTGCTCCTGCTGATCGATCTGTTCGTTGGCCGCGGCTTCGGGGTGAGGAGTATCGCCGAAAAGGTACCGTTCTTTATCGTCGCCGTGATCTTCGGTCTGCTGACGCTCAAAGCTCAAACCTCTACCAGTGAAGCACTTGTCGACGTGTCCTACTACACGTTCTGGCAGCGTTGGTTGATCGCCGGCTACGGGTTTCTGGAGTACCACATCAAACTGATTGCGCCGGTGAACCTCTCGGCCTTCTATCCATATCCTGCCAGCAACGCGGTTTTGGAGCCGATCGTGATCGTGTATGCTGCCATAAGCGCCGCATTGATCGCAGCCTGCGTGTGGTTCTACCTGAAGCGCCGCAGCGAGATCTCCAAGCTCATCTTCTTTGGCGTCGGCTTCTTCCTTGTTACGATCTCCATCGTACTGCAGATCATCGGCGTCGGTGGTGCGGTGATCGCCGATCGTTACACCTATGTGCCGTACATCGGGCTGTTCATCGTGCTAGGCGCGCTCCTGCAGCGGATCACGCGGGCCATGCCAGCCCCCTACACACAACTGGCAATCGTTGGCGCCGCATCACTTGCCTTCGGCGTGCTGAGTTCATCACGCATCGGCGTGTGGCAGAATTCAGGTGTGCTGTGGGAGAATGTGATATCGCAGTATTCGAATCGTCCGATCAACCATGCGTACAACAACCGGGCGGTGTACAACCTTAACAAGGGAAATCTCGAGCAGGCCGAGCGTGACTATGCGTATCTCGAGTCGGTGGGTACCGATAAGTCCTACACCTACAAGGGCTACGGGGCTCTGCTACAAAAACTGAATCGTCACGCCGAGGCCATCCCTCGCTTCACCGAGGCCCTGAAGCTGGGTGGCGAAGATGTCGAGGTCATCCGCGCACGGGGCTTGTCGTACATCCGGGTTGGACGTTTTGATTCGGCCGTGGTGGACCTGCAGCGCACGCGCATCCTTGCGCCGGATGACGCCAATAGCGCCATGGCTCTGCTTGATGCACTTCTGAATCTGAACCGCTTCCGTGATGCCATAAACGCCGGTGCCGCCATGGCCGGTATCGCCGCCTCCCTTCCTCAGTACCACAACATGATGGGCGTTGCCCACGGTCAGCTTGGCGAACACGCCCAAGCCGCCGAGTCCTTCGCAAAGACCCTCCAGCTCGATCCGTCAAATGAAACCGCGCGGCAGAATCTGGAGATCGCAAAGAGCAAGGACTGAGGACGGAGGACGGATTACGGATTACGGAGGACGGATTACGGAGGACGGATTACGGAGGACGTTCTCATCCTGGTGATCACGTTACGGGTTCCTGAATGCACGAAGAAGAAACCACCGTTTCACTTCTTCGGAGCAGAGAAATGTCCAGTTCACTTTTACCTACCTATGGCGGTTATCGTCAGCTGAAAAGCTTTAAAATTTCGCAGCTCGTGTATGACATAACAGTGCGGTTCTGCAACCGGTACGTTGATCGTCGAAGCCGAACGCACGACCAGATGGTGCAGGCTGCCCGCTCAGGTGTGCAGAATATTGCCGAAGGCAGCTTGGCCTCGGGAACATCCAAGAAGTTCGAACTGAAGCTAACCAACGTGGCGCGGGCCAGTCTTGAGGAACTCCGCCTGGATTATGAAGATTTTCTTCGTCAGCGCGGTATGCCTATCTGGGACAGGCATGACCCGCGGGGAGCCCACCTGGTTGCGCGCCGACTCACAACCGCCAGCCAGGTGGCGTGCTGGGTTCGCGATACCACCCGCGCAGTGAAAGGCACCGATGCAACGCCGCCCGATTACGCCGAAACGGCCGCTAATGCGGCCATTGTGCTTATAAGTGTTGCATGTTACCTGCTGGACAAACAGGTGCGACACCTTGCCAGCCAATTTGAGAAGGAAGGGGGCTTTACGGAACGCCTCTACGCCGTGCGGCGCAATCAGCGCCGCACGTAACCTCTTGCCGGGTCATATAGCAGGTCCGGTTGGTCCAATTGGTCCAATTGGTCCAATTGGTCCAATTGGTCCAATTGGTCCATTCAGTCCAATTGGACTAACTGGACCAACAAGACCAACAAGACCAACTGGCCATTGCCTCTTGCCGGGCGAACCCTTACCTACGCGTTTCGCAGGTCCGCAACGTTCTGCTCGATACTGCCTCCAAACACACCGCTGCCGGAGACCAGGACATTTGCGCCGGCGTTAACGGCGTCGCGGGCGTTGGAGGGTTTGATGCCGCCGTCGACTTCGATCTCCACATGGGAGAGACCGTTGGCATCGAGCCAGGTGCGCAGGCGCTGGCAGCGCTGCAGGAACGACGGGATGAAGGCCTGACCTCCGTAGCCGGGGTTGACGCTCATAAGGAGAATGAAGTCTGCATCGCCCCCTGCCTCAAAGGCGTACTCCAAAGGAGTGAGGGGATTGAGCACCACGCCGGCCTTGCAGCCAAGCGCCTTGATGCGGTGCAGCGTACGGTGCAGGTGCGGGGTGACCTCGGCGTGGACGCTGATCCAGTGGGCGCCGGCGGCGGCGAACTGCTCGACCTGGTGGTCTGGATTCGTCACCATCAGATGCACGTCAAGGGGCATGGTGGTGATGCTGCGCAGACGCTCAACGAAGGCCGCACCAAAGGTGATCGGCGGTACGAAGTGCCCGTCCATCACGTCCACGTGCAGAATGTCTGCGCCGGCACTTTGGCAGGCCAGCACATCACGCTCGATATTGAGCAGGTCGGCTGCCAGAAGCGATGGGGCAATGCGAACAGGGTGGCGCGTCATGAAGGCTCCTCGGATAGACGTCGTAATTCGTCGGCAACTCGTAACCATGTTGATCGGTCGAAGGGTCCGCCCGCCAAGTCGAGCAGCGGCACCACGTCCTCCACGTACTCCATCCTGCGCATGCCTACCAGCACCGTGCCGATGCCGACGCTGTGACGCAGGGCGTGGATGGCAACGTTTTGCAGCGGCATCTCGGCATCAAGACGGAAGATCTCGATCATCGATCGCCGGAGTTCCTCCAGCGTTTCATTCTCCTCGCGGGCATACATCACGTCGATGTCGTCGAGCACGCGGATAACGTCGGCAATGTGCGCCAGGTGATCCGACATGCGGGCCGATCGCTCCGACAGCATCGCAGCGGCCTCCAGCCGAGGGTCGAGATACTGACGTCGCACATCCCGCCAGTGGATCAGGCCGTTAAAGGACGACCACGATTGGCATAAAGCGCCGGCCACGCGATAGGCCTCGCCAACAAGCTCCCGGTTGCGCTCATCGTGCGCATTACCGCTCTCGGCAAGCAGGTCGTTGGCAAGATCGTGTTCGATGACCTCCAGCTGGTGGATGCGGCGCTCCACATCGTCGGGGTGTACGATGTGCTGGGGCATCGGATGCGAGACAAGCCGGATCAGGTCGCGCTCGACGATCGCATTGAGCGGTCTGTTGACAAGTACGTCGATGCCAAGTTCCACGGCACGCTCAAGGGTTGTGCATCGCCCCCTGTCCTGATTCAGGACCGTAGCGGGAAAATGTTCGACGAGGTTCATCGGCATCTCGGCAACACGGAAATGATGCTGAGCATCGATCGAATCCTGCGCCGCACGCACGCACTCCTCGAGCGACACCATGTCGGGCGCATCAGGGGGCGAACCAAACGTATTTGACGATACCCCGTAGGAGCTGATACGTCCCATTGCAACGGCTTCTTCGAACCATGAGAAGGCCATGCGCAGACGGTGGTAGAGGTAGTGCCGGGCCGTGACAATATCCATGCCCTGCTGCTGAGCATGCTGCAGGAAGTACTCCGGATTGTGCACCAGCACCACAAGCTCCGGCCCGTCGGCGGCACGACCGGCAGGGAAGAGCCGGTCGATCGACGCACTCACCACAACGTCAAGAAACTCCGGATGAATGCAGTGCCAGAGCGAGTCGCCGAACTTGACGATGTCAGGGGGCTGCATGTCCATCGACTCCATGGCCTTGAGCTGATCCAGGAGCTGACCTTGCACGTAGCCGACCTTGGTGATGATCCTTGGGCGCGATGCGTGGGTGGACAGGACGCGCCCGATGAGCTCCTCGCTTGCCCCATCCGAATAGTTTGAACTGGTGTCAATGCAGTCGACGCCATGGTCCAGCGCATACCGCAGAGCCCGTTCATGCACCGGCGAGCCCGCCGTGATGCGATAGGCCCCGAATCCCAGCTTTGCGCCGGACGTGGTTGTGCCGCTCATTTTGCGCCTCCGATACTCAGGCCAACCTGGATGCCCGGAGGCGTGGTGCCGCGCTCGTTGCTGAACCACGATTGTGCGGCGCTCACCGATACGTGAATACCGCTGTAGATCGGCACGCTGAGGCCCAGACGAATAAGTCCGGCAAGACCCAAACTCAGCGATGGGTCCGTGATCACATCAAAGGCAAGAAGTCCGGTATTCGATCCAAACGACACCCCAAGATTTGCCGCCACCGTTAGTCCGAAGCGGTGATCGCCCACGACGGCGAAGCTGGCACCTCCAAGCAGAGCAAGGGTGTTTCGAGAGCCAATGCCCGTGGCTAAAAGCATGAAGCTCGAGGCAAGGGGGCGATCCCCGCGCACATTGATCGTCTCGAAGAAGAGTCCGGTGTTCGGACGATACCCCTCGTCGGGTATCCACATACGATGCAGTCCGATCACCGAAACGCCCCCTGACGAGGCGGCATCTTCGAGGTCGGCCTCCTGCTGTGCCATGGCCGGCAGCACCATGATGGCGGCACACAGAAACGTCAGGATTCGACGCAGTGAGAAGGGGGCAACGGACATGACGCAAAAATGCGTCAATGACGGCAATGGTGGGTATTTTGGCGCCCATGACAGAGGGCCAACAGCAAAAAAAGGTCATCCTTTCCGGCATGCAGCCGACGAATGATCTGACCATCGGACAGTACTGCGGCGCGCTGCGCAATTGGGTCGAACTCCAGCATGAGTACGAGTCGTTGTTCTGCGTGGTGGACCTGCACGCCATCACCGTGCGGCAGGAGCCGGCCAAGTTGCGAAAGCGCACGCTCGACGTGGCCGCGATGTATATGGCGGCGGGGATCGACCCCGACGTGTCGACGTTGTTCGTGCAGTCGCATGTACCGGAGCATACGCAGCTGAACTGGGTGCTGACGTGTCTGACGGGGTTTGGCGAATGCTCACGCATGACGCAGTTCAAGGACAAGAGTGCCATGCATGCCGACAACGTGAACGTTGGTCTGTTCACGTATCCTATCCTGATGGCCGCCGACATCTTGCTTTACAATGCGGACCTCGTGCCGGTCGGTGAAGATCAGCGTCAACACCTTGAACTCACGCGCAACCTTGCCGAGCGGTTCAACTTCCATTACAGCCCCACATTCACCGTGCCGGAGCCGTTCATCCCCAAGGTGGGCGCCAAGATCATGTCGCTTCAGGAGCCGGAAAAGAAGATGTCGAAGTCCGACCCGAATGAGAAGGCCACGATCTTCATGGTCGACACCGACGAGCAGATCCTGTCAAAGGTCAAGCGCGCCGTGACGGATTCCGGAACGACCATCGTGTACGACGAAAAGCGTCCGGGTGTAGCCAATCTCATGACGCTCTACTCGATCACCACGGGCAAGAGCAATGCCGAGATCGAGCGTGAGTTTGCCGGCCTCGGTTATGCCGAGTTCAAGGACGCCGTCGGTCATGCGATCGTCACCTTCCTGCGTCCGGTTCGCGAGCGCTACGTGGCCATCCGGTCCGACGAGGATGCGCTCAAGGCCACACTCAAGCGCGGTGCCGAGGCGGCACGCGAACGTGCCCGGAAGGTGCTTCGAAAGGTCTATAAGAAGACCGGTTTTGTTGAATTCTAAATCGATCTCACTCAAGCATGCCAACCTATGAGTATCGCTGCACAACGTGCGGCGCAACGTTTGAAGTCCAGCAATCCATCAAAGATGAAGCCCTGCGGACGTGTCCGGCAGACATCTGCAAAGGGGCGTCCCCGGGCTCAGGCAGCCTCGAGCGCCTGATCAGCGGAGGTGGCATCATCTACAAGGGCGACGGATTCTACTACACGGACTACGTCAAGAAGTCCGGCGGCCAGGAGTAACCCCGACCCATGCTTACACTCACTCCCGTAGGGCAGGGTCAGCCCCCTGGCCAGGATCTCTTTGCCGGCCTCAATGAACGTCAGGCCGACGCCGTTCGCTGCATTCATGGTCCACTTCTGATCATCGCCGGTGCCGGCAGCGGCAAGACGCGCGTGCTTACGGTGCGTCTTGCCCACATGCTTCGAAGCGGCATCGACCCGCGACAGGTGCTTGCGCTGACGTTTACCAACAAGGCCGCCGGTGAGATGAAGGAGCGCATCGGCCACCTTGTGGGAGAGGCCACCGCGCGCTCGATCTGGGCCGGTACGTTCCACTCGATCTTTGCGCGCATCCTGCGTCAGTATGCCGAGCGCGTTGGCTATACGTCGTCCTTCACGATCTACGACACCGACGATCAGACAGCGGCCATCAAGGCCGTGATGAATCAGCTGGGCATCTCTCAGCAGGTGCTTCCCCCGTCGGGAGTGCGCTCGCGCATCTCGTCGGCCAAGAACTCCATGATCTCGTGGCAGGAATACTCCCGCTCGTCCAAGAGCGTCATCGAGCAGCAGACGGGACAGATCTTTGAGCAGTACGAACGACGTCTGCGCCTGAGCAATGCGATGGACTTTGATGATCTCTTGAATGTGACCATTCGATTGCTGCGTGATAATCCAGACGTGCTCTCGACGCTTCAGGACAGGTTCCGATACATCATGGTGGATGAGTACCAGGACACCAACCGATCGCAGTACACCGTGATCTCTATGCTCGCAGCGCGGCACGGAAACCTGTGCGTTGTGGGCGATGATGCGCAGAGCATTTACCGCTGGCGCGGTG
This sequence comes from Candidatus Kapaibacterium sp., assembly GCA_018882895.1. Taxonomy (GTDB): domain Bacteria; phylum Bacteroidota; class Ignavibacteria; order Kapaibacteriales; family Kapaibacteriaceae; genus UBA10438. The sequence continues at coordinate 6,390 of VERF01000048.1, read as the reverse complement.
CAGAGATCCGGAACATCCTTGACTTCGAGCGCGACTATCCGAAGGCCACAACGGTGCGCTTGGAGCAGAACTACCGGTCGACCAAGACGATCCTGGCGGCGGCCCACAGCGTGATCAAGCGCAACACCACGCAGCTGAAGAAGGAGCTGTGGACTGATAATGTGGACGGTGAGAAGATCACCGTTCTGGCGTGCCGCGATGACCGTGAGGAGGCCGAGATGATCGCTCGTACGATCCGCTCGCGAATGGCGTCGCACGGCTACTCGCCCAAGGATGTGGCGATCCTGTATCGCACCAACGCGCAGTCGCAGGCTCTCGAAGATGCCCTGCGCCGCTCGAACATGGCCTATCACATCGTGAGCGGCGTGAGCTTCTACAAGCGCAAGGAAGTCAAGGACACGCTTGCCTACCTGCGCATCCTTGTCAACCCCGATGATGCAGAGAGCATCCTGCGCGTGATCAACGAACCGGTCCGCGGAATCGGGTCGACCAGTATCGAGCGCATCCAGAGCTATGCCACGCAATACGGCATCACGTTCTATGCGGCCCTGAAGGATATCGATCGTGTGCCGATGATGCAGGCGCGTACCATCAAGGCCGTGGGCGAATTCGTGGGCATCATCGATCGTCATCGCGAGCTGCTCGGAGAGCTTGCTCCGGCATCATTGGCCCAGTCCTACATCGAGGCAACGGGGCTTCCGCAGATGTACCGTCTGCAGCAGAGCGACGAGGCCCAAGACCGTTGGAACAACATCGAGCGGGTGCTCGACCACATTGCCGAGCAGCAGGAGCTGAACGAAGATCTGACGCTGGTGGGCTACCTTGAGCAGATCGCTCTGATCAGTGATGCCGACGATCCCGAACTAGGCAATAACCGTATTGCCATGATGACCATGCATGCGGCCAAGGGGCTTGAGTTCCCGCTTGTGATCATTGCCGGACTCGAGCAGGGGCTGTTCCCGCTGGCCAAGGCCGAGCACGATCCTGAGGAGCAGGAAGAGGAACGCAGACTTCTCTACGTGGGCATGACGCGGGCGCGCGAGCAGCTGGTGCTGGCCTATGCCGAGAAGCGCTTCCGTTTCGGCGAGATCACCTACTCGCGTCCGTCGATGTTTCTTGCCGAGATCGACAAGTCCACCATCGCCCCGTCCGGACGCAGCATGACCGGATCAGAGGTCACCCCGCAGCGGCCGCTCAAAGCCCCCTCCCAGCCGACCGGTCGCGGCGCGCGTCCATCGGCATCGGTGGAGTACAACGAATACTCGCAGATCCCCGTGCCAAAGCGCTACACCAGCGTCTCACAGCCCACCGCCAGGCGTCAGCCCGAGCAGCAGGCGGCGCCAACGTTGCGTGTTGGCCAGCGCGTCAAGCACCCGATGTTCGGGATGGGCACCGTGAGTGCTATCAGCGGGGGTGGACAGAATGAGAAGGCCACGGTGCTGTTCGATAACGGGAATCGCAAACAGCTGATGGTTGCCTTTGCGCGCCTGGAGATCATTGGATAGGGGGCGGACCTTTGCCGCCATTGCCGCGCTCCTGGTTGGGGGCGTGGCCGTCTCTGCACAACAACTTGCGCCGCTGCTTCCGAGGGCCGATTCGATGTCAGCCAGGGGCATTGACTTCGGCGTCGACAAGATCACCAACACGTTCGTCTGGACCGGTAATGCCGATGTGAATGTTGCCACGCCCTTCGGGGCGCTGTCGTTTGTGAACCGATTCCGGTCGACCGCATTTCGTACCAGCACGCTTGCCACGCGGGACGATCAGCAGTCGCAGATAGGCTTCTCGGTTCCGCTTGGCGCAACTCTCTCGGCCGTGGTGCGGCAGGCATGGATGCTGTCGCAGGACTCACGCAGCATCGGTCTGAATTCACTTGAACGCCTGGGAGCGGCCGCCGGCCTGCGCTACTCGGCCATGCCCGGGGTGGACCTCGAGGGGATCGCCGGGGCCGAGTCATCCTCCCAGCTTGGCGTGAATGCTGCCGGACCCCTTGCTGCGTTTGTTGGGACCGTGCGTGGACTCGATCTTGACCAGTGGGCGATCAACGGGGGAGTGACGGCCGACTGGCAACGTCTCGATGAGCGGCGCACCAACAGCGATGTTGACCTGACGGCTCGCATTGAGCGCGACATCTCAGAGGGCTCCTTGATGTCGCTCTCGGTGCGTTCCACCGATCGCCGACGTCAGTTCTTCACCTCGGTCTCGAGTGCGGCCCCCTTGAATGTTGAGCAACGTCATGAGCAACTTCTCGACATTGGGGCGTCGATCAACTATGCCGTGACGCCGACCTTTGCCGTCGGCTTCGACGGCATCGTTCAATCCAATGGTATCGAGCGGTCCTTCGGCTCACCGGTCAGCGCCTTGCCCCTTACCTCGGTGAGCAGACGCCTTGACGAGCTGGTGGTTGACGTGTCGGGCTCATTACAATGGACACTCCAAAAGCTGCGTGCATCGGTAACCGGATCGGTGTTTCGTCGCAGCGAGCGCAATGGCGTTCAGGACGTGCATGGCGTTGCAGCCTCGGATCTGCAGGCCGCGCGGGCACAGGAGTTTCAGCGCGACAATGAGGCCTTTCGAACCAGGGGGCTTGTGCGCCTGGAGTGGACGCCGACGTCCATCGACACTGTGCGTGTTGACGGCGCCTCGTGGCTGCTTCGGTACGACACGCCGAGCGCCACAAACGACGATGATCGTGACGAGCTTGCGTCCACCCTCACACTGAGCTACGGACGCCGCATCTCCGATGGTCTGAGCATGAACCTTGCCTTATCGGGTCAGTTCCTGCATCTGGTGTTCCTGAAGTCATCACGTAGCGCGCTCAACAACATCAACCGCTCGCTGCGATTGGCCCCTTCGCTGCATCTGAGATATTCGATCCTGACAATGCAGCCGCAGTTTGAGATCCTGGCCAACTACACGGCCTATGACTACGAGACGGCGGCTGCCTCGGCCCGCTCGTTCTCCTTCCGTCAGATGTCGTATCGCGATTCCGTGCGTGTGCGACTGACCGAGCGTCTGGCACTTGAGGTGCCGGTGCTGTTCCGCTACTTTGAGCGTGCAACGTTCCGATGGGCCACGTTCTCGGAATCGCCCGAGACCGGCAACATCGAATACCTCATCAAACTCCTTGTGACGGCCCGTCCGTCGGACCGATTTGAGGCCGGTGCCGGACTGCGCCTCTATCGTCTGGATCAGTCGAGCATACGGTTCGGACAGCCCAGCATCTCCACCGGCTCGCTACACTCGATCGGCCCGGAGGTCGTCCTGCGCTATGCCTCTGTCGGCGGCTCCTCGGTATCGCTTTCGGGCTGGTACGAGTTCCAGACCATCAACATCACGGCACAGCGTCAGCTGCCGAACATTCTGCTTCGATGCTTCATCGCGCCCTGGTGAGCAAGCCCCCTACAGCTATCCCTTTATCGTATGCTTCACCTTCGACTTCCTTCTGTCCTGCAGAGCATTCGTGCGCTCGAACCCTCCGTCTCCGGACTTCCCGAATGGGGTGGCCTTTCGGAATCGAAACGGCATGACGTGCTTCTGTGCATGATGGAGATCGTAACCAATGCCATCACGCACGGTAATGGCCTGGATACGGGGCGAATGGTGGATGTGTCCATCGACATCACGTTGTCGGAAATTGTTATCGTTGTCGCCGATCAGGGAGGGGGCTTTGACGCTGCGTCGCTGCCCGATCCCACGTCGGAGGGTCGACGTGATCTTGACGGCGGCCGGGGCATTCACACGGTGCGGACACTTGCCGACGACGTCACTTTTTCACGATCCGAATCGGGTCATTTCGTCACAATCAGATTTCATCGATGAACGCGTCCTTCCTTCGCATTCTGGTACTGTCGGTTTTTGCTACGCAAGCAGCGCTTGCCCAATTGGCGCTGCCGACTGATGCGGTGCGCCACTTCGCACCGGAATCCTTTCGGCCGCATCTGTCGTACCTGGCCTCGGATGAGATGCGCGGACGCGACACTCCATCACCCGAGCTGGAGCGTGCGGCCGATTACATTGCGGCACACTTCAAGAAGATCGGCTTGGAGCCGCTGGGTAAGGACTATCGACTGCCATTTGCGCTGGTGACGCCTGATCTTGATCCATCGGCGCAGCAGACGTACCTCACTGTCACCAAGGACGGACAGCAGAAACAGCTGACCCTGTCGAAGGAGTTTGCTCCTCTGGAGCAGACGGCCGGCATATCGATCACCAACCGTGCGGTGAGCTTCGTCGGGTTCGGCATCACGGCACCGGAGTATGGCTACGATGATTACAAGGACATCGACGTCAGGGGGCATGTGGTTTTGATGCTGCGCGGTGAGCCGGAGTCGGCCGACACCTCAAAGTTTCGCGGCGCGGCCTTCACCATTCACGCGTCGAATCGCGAGAAGATCCGTCGCGCCATCAAGAACGGTGCTGTTGGCGTACTGCTCGTTGATGCCGTGCGTGCTTTGCGCAAACCAATTGTCTCGGGCTATGCCTGGCCGTCGTTGTCGACCAAGCCCGGCCGCTCCGGTCGGTCTGTACAGCTTCCGTCGGCACGCAGAGATTCAGCGGTCGTCATGAGCGTGGGTGAGTCCGTTGTCGACCTGCTGATCGGATCTGTCGACTCGCTCAGGGCGCTTACCAAGGCACTCGACGCCACGCTGAGTCCCAGGTCGACTAGGCTTGCCAACCTCACCGTCACCGCAGCCGTCAAACTCACTTCCGACACATTCAACGTCAGCAACGTTGGCGGCATCCTGCGCGGCTCCGAGCTACCTGACGAATATGTTGTGATGGGTGCTCACTATGACCATGTGGGCGTGGGGCGTCCGAATGATGCCGGTGACTCCATCTACAACGGGGCTGACGATAATGCCTCGGGCACAACCAGTCTGATGGTTGCCGCCGAGGCCCTTGCCGGCTCGTCCACACGTCCGGCCCGCAGCGTGGTCTTCCTTGCCTTCGCAGCCGAAGAGAAGGGACTTCTTGGTTCGCGCGCCTACGTTGCTGCCTCGCCCCTTCCCGTGGACAAGTGCGTGGCAATGATAAACACCGATATGATTGGCCGTTGCGAGAACGGCAAACTCTCCATCGGCGGCGCAGAGCGCTGTCCGGATCTGATCGCCCTCAACGAAGCCGAGAATGCCAAGCTGGCCAAGCCCTTCAACCTGGCCTACGACATCGAGCAATACTTCTTCCGAAGCGACCAGGCATCCTTCGCCATGAAGCGCATCCCGGTCATCTTCTACTTCACCGGTGAACACAAGGACTACCACAAGGTCACCGACGAGATCCCACTCATCGACTTCACATCCCTGGCCGGCATCTCCCGCCTGGCCACCACCGTTCTGTGGCGCGCCGCCCATATGCCCCGCACAACCTACGTGCCGGCAGGGTTTGAGGAGTAAGGACGGCTTCGGCGTGGGGGACGCCTTCGCCGTGGGGGACGCCTTCGGCGTGGGGGACCTGCGGTGCGAGACGCCTTCGGCGTGGGGGACGGCTACGCCGTGCGAGACGGCTGCGCCGTGGGGGACGCTTCGCGTGCGAGACGGCTACGCCGTGGGGGACGCCTTCGGCGTGGGGGACGGCTACGCCGTGGGGGACGCTTCGCGTGCGAGACGGCTACGCCGTGCGAGACGCTTCGCGTGCGAGACGCCTTCGCCGTGGGGGACGCCTTCGGCGTGGGGGACCTGCGGTGCGAGACGCCTTCGGCGTGGGGGACCTGCGGTGCGAGACGCCTTCGGCGTGGGGGACGGCTACGCCGTGCGAGACCTTCGGTGCGAGACGCCTTCGGCGTGGGGGACGGCTACGGCGTGCGAGACCTTCGGTGCGAGACCTTCGGTGCGAGACGCTTCGCGTGCGAGACCTTCGGTGCGAGACCTTCGGTGCGAGACCTTCGGTGCGAGACGGCTGCGCCGTGGGGGACGCTTCGCGTGCGAGACGGCTACGCCGTGCGAGACCTTCGGTGCGAGACGGCTGCGCCGTGGGGGACGCTTCGCGTGCGAGACGGCTACGCCGTGGGGGACGCTTCGCGTGCGAGACGCCTTCGGCGTGCGAGACCTTCGGTGCGAGACGCTTCGCGTGCGAGACCTTCGGTGCGAGACGCTTCGCGTGCGAGACCTTCGGTGCGAGACGGCTGCGCCGTGGGGGACGCTTCGCGTGCGAGACGGCTACGCCGTGGGGGACGCTTCGCGTGCGAGACGGCTGCGCCGTGGGGGACGCTTCGCGTGCGAGACGGCTACGCCGTGCGAGACCTTCGGTGCGAGACGGCTTCGGCGTGCGAGACCTTCGGTGCGAGACGGCTGCGCCGTGGGGGACGCTTCGCGTGCGAGACGGCTACGCCGTGGGGGACGCTTCGCGTGCGAGACGGCTGCGCCGTGGGGGACGCTTCGCGTGCGAGAC
>VERF01000047.1 GCA_018882895.1 Candidatus Kapaibacterium sp. | reverse complement strand
GCAGAAGGAGCTGTGACGAGTGACGAGTGACGAGTGACGAGTGACGAGTGACAAGTGGCAAGTGACAAGTGACAAGTGACGAGTGACGAGTGACGAGTGACGAGTGACGAGTGACGAGTGACGAGTGACGAGTGACGAGTGACGAGTGACGAGTGACGAGGTGCTGGGTACCATTGAGGTCCTCCGTAATCCGTAATCCGTAATCCGTAATCCGTAATCCGTAATCCGTAATCCGTAATCCGTAATCCGTCCTCCGTAATCCGTCCTCCGTAATCCGTCCTCCGTAATCCGTCCTCCGTAATCCGTCCTCCGTAATCTGATTAGAAATTGATCTTCACGAAGATCCGCTCCGGGATCATTTTGATGATCGTCATGATATGGCGCCAGAACCAGGGGGTGTAGATGACACCCTTGCGGGAGTCAATGGCGCGAACAATATCGCGGGCGACGGCGCTGACTGGGGCGATGAGTGCCTGAGTTCGACCGGCCATCATCGGAGTGTCCACAGGGCCGGGTTTGATGTTGAGGATGTTGATGCCAAGAGGCAGATAGCGCGCGCGCAGGCCGGCAGCAAAGTGTGATACGGCTGCCTTCGTTGCGCCATAGGTATAGAGCGTGCGACGTCCGCGCTCGCCGGCAACAGAGCTGATCACGGCAACAGTGCCTGACTTCTGTGGCTCAAGGGCAGAGGCGAAGCGCTGCATCAAGGAGATCGTCGAAACGGCATTGACGTCGAAGACCTTTAGCATGGCGTTCGGGTCATTGTCGATCTCCTGCTGATTCTTTAAAACGCCGTGGGCGATGAGAACCACGTCGATGTTACCTGAGAATCTTGACGCTGTGCTGACGATCTCACCATGACGAGTGGTGTCGCACAGATCTGCAATGAGCACGCCGACGTCCGAAGCGCCTCGTGACTTCAGGTCGGATGCCATCGCTTGCAGCGCGTCGGCATTCCGTGCGACCAAAAAGATCTTCCAGCCGCGCTCGGCGTACAGACGTGCCACGCCTTGGGCGATGCCGGACGTTGCACCGATGATCACAATTGATGAAATTCTCACATTGTCTCCTTAGTGTCATTCATGATCCGGCGCCAGAAGCTGCTCGACATTGCCGGATCTAGTGATTGCCGGAAACGATCAATGACGTCGGAGTACATCGATCGGAACATTGAGCCCCTTACGCGCGCGTCCTTAGCGGCATAGACGCGACCACCGACGGAATGAACGATGCGATCACAGTCATCCAGAGCATCAAACATCCGCTGTCCGCCGATCGGGATATCCAACGTCAACGTTAGCCCCGGCCGCGGAAACGACATGATTCCGGGAGAGGGCAGATCGCCAAACTTTTTCAGGACGGCAAGGAACGAGGATATGCCTCCAAGCTGCATGCGACGGAGTATCTCGCGCATCACTTCCTGACCATTGGTATTGGGAACGACGCACTGATACTGCAGCATTCCACGCCTGCCGTACAGAAGGTTCCAATTCCCTATTCCATCGAGCGGATAGAAGAACGGCTCCAGATCGATCAGCGTTCGTGATTGCCGCGCTAGCTGCTTGTTGTACCAGACTGAATTGAAGATCTTGATCGTTGGTGTGCTCAACAGCCAACCGGGCGCCTCGGACGGGATACTCAGCAGTGGGCCCTTCCAAGGGGCTTTCAGGGTCGCATCAGCAACCTCCGAGAATCGTCCACGCAGCACAAGCCCCCTACCAAGGGAGCTGCCTCGCGACATAACATCGATCCAGCTGACGGTGTAGTCCCATTCGGCATCGGAGGCATCGGTTAGCTCCACAAGTTCGGACAGTGACCGGGCCTTGATACTCTCCTGAATGATGCGGCGCGAAGCGATTGGCAGCAGAGCGATCTCCACATCCAGAACAATACCGGTTAGCCCCATGCCTGCGATCGTGGCAGCGAAGAGTTCCGAATTCTCTGTCGGCGCACAGCGCAGCACATCGCCCGTGCTTCGCAAGAGCGTCAATGCGCGCACGTGACGCCCGAACGTCCCAACACGATGATGGTTTTTGCCGTGGATGTCATTGGCCACGGCGCCGCCGAGCGTGACGTATCGCGTGCCCGGAGTGACGGGTATGAACCAGCCATGCGGCACACACACACGAAGTAGGTCGGCGATCGACAGCCCGGCCTCGGCACGCACGATACCTGTGTCATGATCAAACGACAGTATCCGATCACATCGATGCATTCGAACAACGGTGCCATCGTGATTCAGGCACACATCACCATACGACCTACCGAGTCCGTAGGCGATCACCGAGGCAGCATCATTGGTATCGATCTCATGCGTCCAAGCCGCATCAATAATACTTGCCGCATGCGACTGCGGATAACGTCCCCAAGAGGTAGGCGCTTGATTCATACTACTTGCCTGGTCTGCCTTACGTGGCCGCCACGGCTATGGCCGCTATGGCTGCGCCAACGGCCCAAGAATGTTTGTCGCGAGCGGCAAACACGATCGGGTCATCATGCATCCCTCCCCTGTGAGCCGTCAGCCACAGATGGCTTACCCAGTAGACAAGGCAGGGGGCGATGAGCCACATGCGGTATGGATGACGGTAGAGCGTCTGCACTTGCGGACCGTTGACGTAGAGCGTGAAGACCAAAACTGCAACAAAGCCAAGAGCCGTACCTGCCATGAGAACAAACTCGGCATCGCCCACATGATAGCCGCGTCCGGACACATGCGTGCCTTCCCGCTCGATAGTATCGCGTAGCTCGGCATAGCGCTTCAGAAATGCCAGACTCATGAAGAGAAAGAGCGAGAACCCGAGCAGCCACGGGGATACCTCAACACTTGCCGCCGCACCCCCTGCGGCAATTCGCAATGCATAGAGTCCGGCCAGTGCGATCACATCGATCAAAGCAATGCGCTTCAGAACAAACGAATAGGCCGTAGTGGCCACGGCATACGTGACGAGCCAGAGCGTGAAGGACTGTGGCATCACCATTGCGCAGATCGCTGACGCTGCCACAACGCACACTGCCACAACGGACCAGGCAAGTGGTAGCGAAATTGCACCGCTGGCAAGTGGCCGGAATCTCTTGCGGGGGTGAGCACGATCATGCTCAATGTCTGAGATGTCGTTTACGATGTACACGCTCGATGCCACGAGACTGAAGGCCACAATGCCCCAGATGCAGGCAAACAGTGCTTCGGGATCGCCTGTTCGATGCGCAAGCGCAAGAGGCACAATCAGCAATAGGTTCTTCACCCACTGGTAGACGCGCATCTGGCGCACGAGGCTCAAAAACGTTGATGAGGATTCAGCCATGGTGTGCAAAATAGAGATCAATCTCTGCTTCGAAGATTCCATCGCGGGCATCGAGCTCTTCGAGGTAGCTGGCATCATCATCAGGGAGAACTTCCGTCACGGCCAGACGTTCAAAAATGTCGCAGCAGCGCTTGGCGTCCTCAACATGATTATGGAAGCGCATTTCCGCATAGTCACGGGCCGACCCCGTGGAGATCAGGAACTGCCAGTCTGAGGCTTGAGAAAGAAGCAACTCTCGCATCATTGTCCGCGCCACTCGCCTCATCTGAGACGTCCAGCGATGTCCGGGATGCTTCTCCATCAGACTCCGAACCTGAAACTCCAGGCGATACTCACGCTCCCATGTCCACTGCGTCTGGTCATTCATCCAGACCGAGTGATCACCGTCTCGACCCCACGAGGATTCAGGTAGGGCTACAAGGCAGTCCGGCCGAACAACGTCATGACAGTCGCCGAGGGTGACGGTAGCAGTATCGGGGGCTGCGTGCAAAGAACGCAGCACTTCTTCGAGAAAAATGGGACCTTCAAACCACCAGTGACCGAAGAGTTCGGTGTCAAACGGCAGCGTAAGCACAGCATGGCCGTCACTTTGAGCACGACGCTGGCGCAGCGTATCGATGATCATGCCCGCGTAATGTCGACCATGCTCGCGGGCACGATTCTCTGCCCATTCCGGCACATACGGCTGCTTGAATGCCATGTCGGCCTGATTATCCGTAACCCGCCAGTACCGAAGTGCCGAGTTGGTAAACTTCTTGTGAAAGTCCAGATAGTCCGCATCACCAGGGTAGCCCGAGGTGCCGCTCCAGACCTGCAGGGCCGTTTCGGTTTGACGCGTAAAGACTGAGGCTGTGGCCGTTGAGTGCTCCGAGCCGACCCGAAAGACATCCATCGCGGAACGCTCATCAAGGCGCTTGCGCACTCCACCATAGGTCAGCTCATACGGAGTACGCTGGCCATGTTCGTCGACAAATCCCAGGGGGCGAGCAGAGCGCAGTGCGGCCTCGTCGGTAACAAAGTATGCAAGACCATTTCGTTGCAAAATGCTTTCGACCGATTCACGTTGCAGCGGCTTGGAGTAGGCGTACACCGGAAGAAGCGTTCGCCAGGCGTAGGCCGGACGGTAGGCGCACTCCGGCAGCCAGATCCCGTGAGGTCGTCGTCCGAAATGTCGTTCGTGGGCATGCACGGCGATCTCTACCTGGCGTTCAATGCTCACATCCTCAGCCAGAAGCGGGAAATATCCGTGTGTTGCGCCACAGGTCATGATCTCGATAGCGCCCAGATCCTGAAGTCGACGAAACTGACCGACGATGTCATGTCCGTAAACTTCGGTAAACATCTCGGCGCAGTCTTCATACCACTGTTGCCACGTGTGTGCCATAGCGATGCGCTCCGACTCAGCCCCTTGCCTGCGAAAGTGCTCGGCATCGGCAGCGGCGAGTTCGGCATGATCGCGGCAGTACCGCAGAAAGAGTTCCGTGAAATCCGGGTGTGCGAGCTGCTCACAAAGGATCGGCGAAATGTCAAACGTCAGGCCTGGCCGAATTCCATCATCCAGTAGTCTGTCGCACATACCAATCAGCGGCACATAGCACTCAGCCACGGCCTCACAGAGCCAGTCACTGCCATGTGGCCACGCTCCGTGATGGAGCACGTACGGCAAATGGGTATGCAGGACGAAACATGTCATGATCGGGGTTCCGACGAAGTTACCACGGCACAAAACGACAAACGCCACGGCATCGTGTACCGTGGCGTTTTGTTTTCGTGGGCGAGTGACGGGGCTTGAACCCGCGACAACCAGAGTCACAATCTGGGGCTCTACCAACTGAGCTACACCCGCCGTGAAGAACAAATATACGAAGACGCCGCGAGCCGAACTTGCTGAGTATGTTCTTGTCGTATATTGCAAGACGAGCGCGCCGCTGCTACAGCCCAAGTGCACTGAATACCAAGCCGGTCGCGACAGTTCCACACCTCCCGTTCGCAGAATTTCTGTCCGCCGCAGCACCGATACCGCCGGCAGGCACGACACGACGACACAGCTCGACCACTTTTTCCGTATCTGTAACACTACAGCATGTCCGACGAGAAACCAGAGCGCGCGACCAAGACAACGCGTGCACGCAAGGCGACAAAGGTCGCCAAATCCGAAACCGAACAACCAACACCAGCACCCGCTCCGCCGCCTGAGCCCGTGGCAGACGCTCCTCGTCCGGCACCTCGACGCCGCACGCGAAGCGTTGCCGCCGAAGCACCTGCGCAAGAGTCCGCGCCGGCCCAACGTTCAGAGGAACCTACTTCTGAACGCAGGGCAGAACCTGCCCCGTCGGAAGGAGCCGAGCGCCGCGACGTGCCACGTCCTGTGCCTCGCGACGATCGCCGTGACTTCCGCAGAGACGACCGTCGAGGCGAACGTCGTGATGATCGTCGTGACGACCGTCGTGATGATCGTCGTGACGAACGTCGTGATGATCGACGTGACGACCGTCGTGATGATCGTCGTGACGATCGCACCGAGGCACGGGCGCCACAGGAGCGCGAGCAGCGCGATTTTCGAGGAGGCGACCGATTCGATCGTGACCGTGGACGCAACCGACGTCGCGGCCGTGGCCGCGATCGGCGCGAGGGTTTCCGTGACCGTGCGTTCGAGGCCGAGATCGAACGCGAGGAGCGTGAGCTGATGCTGGCCGGTCCGGTGATCGACCTCAACGAGCTCAAACTCAAGAAGATCGCCGAGCTGGTGGAACTGGCGCAGTCGCTCGATATTGAGGACTTTGCCGATCTCAAGAAGCAGGACCTGATCAATCGCATCGTGGAGGCCGAGAACGCACGACAGATGCGCGACTACCAACGTGAGGGCGTGAGTCTGACCACGGGTGTGATCGAGCTTTTACCGGACGGATACGGTTTCTTGCGCTCGGCTGATTTCAACTACCTGCCATCACCGGACGACGTCTATATCGCCCCTTCACAAGTGAAGCGCTATGGTCTGAGAACGGGTGACACGGTGAAGTGCTACATCCGTGCTCCGCGTCAGGGCGAGCGTTTCTTTGCCATGATCAAGGTTGACTCGATCAACTACATTCCATTTGTTGAGAACACGCCGCGGGCGCTCTTCGAGAATCTTACGCCGTACTACCCGAAGGAGCGGCTGCGATTGGAAACAATGCAGCAGGAGTATGCCACTCGTATCGTCGATCTTGTCTCCCCCATCGGCAAGGGTCAACGCGGACTGATCGTTTCTCCTCCGAAGGCGGGCAAGACCATCCTCATGCAGAAGCTTGCTAATGCAATCTCACGCAATCATCCGGAGGTCAAGCTCATCGTCCTGCTGATCGACGAGCGTCCCGAAGAGGTCACCGACATGATGCGCTCGGTAAACGCCGAGGTCATCGCCTCCACTTTTGATGAGCCCGCTGAACGTCACGTAGCCGTCAGCGAAATGGTCATCGAAAAGGCCAAGCGCCTTGTCGAGGCCAAGCAGGATGTGGTAATCCTTCTGGATTCGATCACGCGCCTTGCCCGTGCGCACAACACTGTGCAGCCTGGCTCGGGCAAACTTCTCTCCGGCGGTGTTGATGCCAACGCCATGCAACGTCCGAAGCGCTTCTTCGGTGCAGCGCGTAAGATCGAGGAAGGTGGCTCGCTGACGATCATCGCCACTGCGCTTGTGGAAACAAACTCGCGCATGGACGAGGTGATCTTCGAAGAGTTCAAGGGCACCGGCAACATGGAGCTGGTACTTGAGCGTAAGATCGCAGAGCGGCGGATCTTCCCGGCCATCGACGTGAATCGCTCCGGTACGCGGCGCGAGGAACTTCTTCTCGAGCCTGACGTGCTGGCCAAGATCTGGGTACTTCGCAAGGTGCTTGCCAACGATCCACCGGTGGAAGCCATGGAGACGATGCTCGAGCGCATGCGAGCCACGCGATCAAACGAAGAGTTCATCAAGACGCTTAACTCATAGGCAATTGTGATGCTGAGCATTGAGCAGAGCATCAATCGACGTGCAATGAATCTCTCGTTGGCAACGGGAGTGCTGATGCTTGTTGCCAAGTGGATCGCATTTCTTATGACGGGCTCGTCGGTGATCTTCTCCGATGCCGCCGAAAGCGTCGTTCACATCGTTGCCGTTTGGTTTGCCTGGTATGCTCTCAGGGTGGGGTCAAAGCCCCCTGACGAGGAGCATCCATACGGCCACGACAAGGTTAGCTTCATGTCGGCCGGCGTTGAAGGTGGCTTGATCTGCATTGCCGCAATCGTGATCATCATCAGTGCCACCGAGAAGCTGGTAACAGGTGTGTCGCTGCAGAAGCTCGACATCGGTATGACGATCACGGCCGGTGCTGCGGCAGTGAACCTCGCTCTTGGAAGTTACCTCATACGCGTCGGCAGAAAGCACAAAACATTGGTCGTTGAGGCCAACGGACGTCACGTCATGACCGACGTCTGGACCAGTGCCGGCGCTGTGGGCGGTCTCTTCATCGCCCAATGGACGGGCATGCTGTGGCTCGACCCGGTGATCGCGCTCGTCTTTGGCGCTAACATCATTCGTGAAGGCGGCAAGCTCATGTCCATCTCCATTAAGGGGCTCATGGACACCTCCGACCCCGAGCTACTGCAGCGCGTGCAGCTCGTGCTGACGGACTTCTGTATGGACAACAACTGCAGCTATCACCGCCTTCGCCTGCGTTCCTCTGGCAGTATGGTCCACGTGGACTACCATCTTATCCTGCCCGACACCATGACGATGCACGACGCGCACAGCCTGGCCACTTCTTGCGAAGACCTGGTCCGCGCCGCCATAGATCACAACACCGAGGTCTTCACCCACCTCGAAAGTGTGAGCCAGCCCGACGGGCATGTTTGAGACGGTGCGTGCGGGCGATACCGCGTCTCGCCCCTATAAATACCTCGTCGTCAAAATCTCCGCATGATGCTTTACATGCCCTGCAATGATCCAGAACAGGGCGCGCACGGTAATAGGATTGCCATTCGCCACACCGGAGCGAAGGTGTTCGTCTGGTGTTAGGCTACGAAGCAACGTAATGGTGGCATGGCGGACACTGATGAGTTCTTCAATGAGATGCGACACGGGCTGCGCATCGAATGATGCATGTGCGACGTACGCGTTTTCGTCAAAGCCGGGAAGGGGCTGCTGCTCGCCCCGAGCAATGCTCATGGCACGAAAGGCAAACACACGCTCACAGTCGATGAGGTGTCCGAGGACTTCTTTTATGCTCCACTTCCCCTCTGCATAGCGATAAAGCGCTTGCTCTTCTGTGAGCGATGATAGTGCAGTGAGCGTGTGGAGCTGGGACGTGAGAACAGAAGTCAGATCGACGTCTCCAAGAGCGTCGATGTACTTCGCGTAGTAGGCAGGATATTCGTTTGCGTGTGGCTTCATTCCCGAATCTACTGATCAGATCTTTCAACTGGGCGAGACTGCGTCTCACCCCGACACGTTTGTGTTTGGTAGCTTTGACGATGATTGAATTCTCTCCTGCACATCGTCAGGCATTGATTGATCGGGTGCGCACCTACTGCAATGATGAACTCTCGATTGAGCTTGGTCGTTTTGACGCTGAGTTTCTTGTCGACTTCTTCAACCGAGAGATCGGTCCCTACTATTACAATCAAGGGCTGTTCGACGCGCAGGCGGCTCTTTTAAAGCGCATGGATGATGTGAAGGACGCAATCGTTTCACTCGAAAAGCCCACACCATGAAGCCCATCAATACGCTTTTTCTGATCACCTTCCTGCTTCTCTCACGTCCGGCGAGAGCCGACGTCTGGCGTGTTGGACCATCGCAGACCTACAAGGTGCCGAGTGCTGTGGCGAGCTTGGTAAAAGACGGCGACGAGGTCTGGATCGACCCGGTAGAGTATGTGGGCGACGTCGCGGTGTGGAGAGCTAATCGGCTGAAGCTCATGGTTGCGCCCCCTGCCAATGATCGCCTCATGGCCATCCTCAAGGCAGATGGCAAGGCCGCAGAGCAGAAGGCCATCTGGGTGATCAAGGGAAATGACTGCGTCGTTGCGAGAATCGACTTTCGCGATTGTGTGGTGCCTGATCGGAACGGGGCTGGCATCCGCGTGGAGGGAACCAACATCACCGTTAGCAATTGCGCGTTTCGAAAGAATCAGGACGGCATTCTGGCGGGCAACAACCTTAACAGTACGATCATCGTTGAAGGCTCGGAGTTTGAGCAGAGCGGCGCGGGTGACGGACTATCGCACGCCATCTACATAAATCACGTCAAGGCCTTCATCTTCCGCTACAACTACTCGCATGGCACGCTCGTTGGCCATGAATGCAAGTCGCGAGCGCACTTTAACTACATCGCCTACAACCGCATCACCAACGAAGACGGCACCGGTTCGCGCAACATCGATCTGCCCAACGGCGGCACTTCGGTGATCATCGGGAACCTCATTCACAAAGGGGCCAATGCCGAGAACGGGAACGTTATCGGCTACGGCCTTGAGGGACTCAGCGACACCGTTGACAACTCATTATACATCTCGCACAACACGGTCGTTTCTGATCGAGGTCTTGGTACTCTGCTTCGCACCGACTCGAAGACCAAGCTAATACGGGCGGTGAACAACATCTACGTTGGCAACCTGGACGTCCTCATCGGTGGGGCAACAACAATTGATACCACCAACAACTTCGCCTGGAAGAACGCTTCTAATGCGGGTCTCGTCAATGCCGCGTCGTACGACTATCGGTTAACGGCTTCATCCCCTGCTCGCAACCGCGCTGTCGATCCCGGCACAGCCACGTCAACCGTCAAGGACTACACAGATCTACCGCTTTCTCCCGTGCTTGAGTACGCTCATGTGGGCGACAACCGCATCCGCATTGCGCAGCGCGATCTCGGAGCATACGAATTCAGTCAGCTAACCTCTGTTAACGAGCCAGCCCCCCCTGCCCCTTTCCTTCTCTATCCCAATCCCGCATCGGATCTCTTGCGAATTGTTGGGGAGGATATTACGACAACTGATCCCGTAAAGATCTACTCGATCAGCGGCGACCTGCTTGCAAATTCCTTTATGAGAACGATCGATGTTTCACGGTTTGCGCCGGGGTTTTACGTTGCTGAGTGCGGCGGCCATAGGGCAATGTTCGTGATCGTGAGGTGAAACATTTGACAACACGTCTGTCTTTCCCCGGGCCAAGGCCCGAGGCTATTACTGACGCTTCGTTTCTCTCTCAGCCGCCCATTTCCCCGCGCCCATGAGCATGATTGCGAGGAAGGCGAAGAAGTACAGTAGCGACGGCTCTTTATCCCCGAGTGGGTCGCCGTGGTGGACGTATAGCGCTGCAACGCCCATTGTGAAGGCCGAGATAGCGGCCGCCCAGCGGGTCTTGTACCCAACGATGATGAGCAAGGGGGCGAAGAACTCCCCCACAACAGCAAGAGCGAGTGAAATCGTCGGTCCCATCCACATGAAATCGAAGAACTCAATCTCGCCCCCTGACACGAGCTTCTGGAGCTTCGGCCAACCATGTGTGATCATGAGTGCGGAGATGCCAACACGTAGAATGAACTGACCACCATCTTGGAGGCGGTTCATCACAGACCCATCTTACGGCGGATGGCAGCGTCGATGCGACGCAGAGCTTCCTCGATGTTCTCAATGCTGTTGGCGTATGAAAAGCGAATGAAGCCTTCGCCGAATGATCCGAATGCCGTGCCGGAGAGGCATGCCACTCCCCCTTCATAGAGGAGGTAGTCGGCGCACTCCTGCGACGTCATTCCGGTGCCTTCGATGTTCGGGAACACGTAGAAAGCGCCATGGGGCTTGTGGCAGCGGAAACCGGGGATTTTGTTCAGACCCTCGACGATGACATCGCGACGATGCTCGAACTCCTTGAGGAATTCCGCTACATACGGCAACGTGCGGTCGTCAAGCGCTTCGACGCCGGCCATTTGTGTGAACGAGCTTGTGCAGGAGGTGACGTTGGTCTGAAGCTTGGCAACGACCTTGGCAATGTCCTTCGGGAATAGACCGTAGCCTAGACGCCAGCCGGTCATGGCAAACGTCTTCGAGAATCCGTCGAGGATGATCGTGCGATCTTCCATGCCGTCGAACTCCGTGATCGACGTGTGCTTGAAGTCGCCGTAGGTGACCTGTGAATAGATCTCGTCGCTCAGAACGATCAGGTCATGCTTAATGGCCAGGTCTGCAATGGCGCGCAAATCTTCACGAGTAAGAATGCCCCCTGTCGGATTCTGCGGCGTGTTGATGATCACCATGCGCGTCTTGGGCGTGATCAGCGCAGCGAGGTCGTCCACATCAAAGCGAAACTCCTTGTCCTCGCGCAACTGCAGCGGCACCGGCTTGGCCTGCAGGAAGTTGATCACCGATTCGTAGATCGGGAAGCCCGGGTTTGGATAGATCACCTCATCGCCCTCGTCGATGCAAGCCATCATGCCGAAGAACATGATTGGCTTGGCACCCGGCGTGATCACCACGTGATCAGCATCGTACTTGGCATAGCCACGCGTCTTGTTCACGTAATCGGCAACGGCCTTTCGCGCATCGGGCAAGCCCGCTGCCGGACCGTAATGCGTAAACCCGTTATCAAGTGCATCCTTTGCCGCCTGGATCACATTCGGTGGCGTATCGAAGTCTGGTTCACCAATTTCCAGGTGAACGATGTTCTTTCCTTGAGCCTCGAGTGCACGGGCTTTTACAAGAACTTCGAAGGCTGTTTCGGTGCCAAGTCGGGAGATGCGTTGGGCGATGTGCATGGGCGGTTTTTGGGTTTTAGGTTCTAGGTTTTGGGTTTGGGTCTTCCTCGTCATTCCCGCGAAAGCGGGAATCCATTGTCTCCATCCTCGTCATTCCCGCGAAAGCGGGAATCCATTGTCTCCATCCTCGTCGCCCCGGCGGAGGCCGGGCCCATCTTTACATGGATCCCGGCCTGCGCCGGGATGACGATCGTAATCAGTAATCAGTAATCCGTAATCAGTAATCCGTAATCAGTAAGCGTTCCGGTGCAGTGATCTCGATCATTCTACCGTTTTCATTTGATGCATCGTTTGTCAACGCCACGGTCCAATGGCGGTCGGGCATTTCGGAGCGGGCCTTTTCGGGCCATTCGATGAACTTAATGGCGGATGTGTCATTCACCATTTCAACGAAGCCCACAGAACGGAGCTGCTCTTGGGTTTCAATGCGATACAGGTCTACGTGATAGATCCTTACTGGTGAGCCCCCTGCCAAGGAACCATCATACTGGTTGATGATGGCAAAGGTGGGGCTCGTTACGATGTCCTGCACATTGAAATAGCGGCACACGCCGCGGACGAATTCGGTCTTGCCGGCTCCGAGGTCGCCCTCGAGGGCAACGACATCGCCCGGACTGAGCTGAGCGGCAAAGTCCTCGCCGAGGTCCTGCGTTTGACGTTGGCTGCTCGAGTGAAAAGTTTTGGGGTCCATGAACAAACGTCCATCGTAGAACAAGTTCCCGATGGAGTCGCCGGTGACGTCTTCCTAACGGGGCTCCAAAATTACGACCGGGAGGACCATCTCTTCGAGAGAAATTCCGCCGTGCTGGAATGAGTCCTTGTACTTGGCAAGGTAGCGGTTGTAGTCTGTTGGGTAGACGAAGTAGTGGTCTTCCTTGGCGATCACGACCGAAGTGGACGAGCCAGGTCCTGTGGGAATGCGCATCGATTGAGGGTCGCGCATGATCATCGCATCCCGTGCATCGGCCTGCACATTGCGACCGATCTTGTAGCGCAGGTTGGTTGTTGTTTCTCTATCGCCGATCACCTTTGAGCCCCTCATGCATCGCACGGAGCCGTGATCTGTGGTGATAACGATCTGCACATCCTTCACCGTTGAGAGCGCGCGAAGAATGCCATAGAATGAAGAGTGCAGGAACCATGAGCGTGTTAGCGAGCGGTAGGCCGACTCATCGGGGGCGATCTCCTTGAGGATCGGATAGTCTGACCGGGAGTGCGCTATCATGTCGACGGCGTTGATGACGATGGCCGTCAGATGGTTTCGGGCGTGACGCAGGATGTCGGACTCAATCCGCTTACCGAAGTCCGTGTCGATGATCTTGATGTAGTTGAGATCATTCTTCAGCTGCACGCGGCGCCGCTGAAGGAGCAGCTGCAGAAGCTCCTTCTCGTGTCGGTTCAGAGTATGCTCATCGGTTCCGCGCTCATCGATGGTGTACTGCGGATAGTGCTTGTTGATGTCGGTCGGATACAATCCGGCAAAGATGCTGTTGCGCGCGTACGGCGTGGCCGTTGGTAGGATCGAGCAGTAATAGTCACGCTGAATAGAGAACATGGGGCGAACGAACTCCTCCATCATCAGCCACTGATCGAGCCTCATACAGTCGACCACGATAAAAAACGTTGGACGTCCATTGGCAAGCTTCGGGATCAGGAACTGATCTGCGATATGGGGCGAGAGCAGTGGGCCCCCTTCTGCCCGCTTGTCCGTGAGCCAGCTAGGATACTCTTCCTCGATGAACTTTGAAAACTCGGCATTGCACTCTTTCCATTGTCCGCGCAGTGACTGCTCAAGGCCAACATCCGGATGCTGATCGAGCTCTATAGACCGTTCAACCAGTTTGAGGTAAACATCCAACCAGTCGCTCCACTCCATGCGGTCCATAAGCTTGCGCGACAGTTGCGAATAGTCCTGATGGAAGGACTGAGTGATCTTTTCTTCGGTGATACGCTGCGATTCGAGGAATTTCTTGCACGCCGCCAGGATCTGCGTCGGATTCACCGGCTTTGTCAGGTAGTCATCGATCTTCCTGCCGATGGCCTCCTCCATAAGCGATTCCTGCTCGTTCTTGGTCACCATAACGACGGGTATCGAACGGTCGATATCCTTGAGCACCGCAAGAGTATCCAGACCCGACATGCCAACCATTGTCTCGTCAAGAAACACAAGGTCATACCGCTTGGCCGATGCCATCTCCACGGCATCCTCCCCGTTGGTTGCCGTGTCTACGTTATACCCCCGCTGCTGCAACAGAATGATGTGCGGCCGGAGAATGTCGATCTCATCGTCGACCCAGAGGATGGAGTTCATGAGCAGGTTACAGGTTACTGGTTACTGGTTACTGGTTACTGGTTACTGGTGCATTATCATTCCCGCGAAGGAGAGGATCCATTCCGTCAGCTCGTCAACCATGGATCCCGGCGTGCGCCGGGATGCCGATCATCGCCCGCCTAGGCTGCATTGTGACGAACACAGGTGACATTACGTGCAGATAGACGTCACGTTTTCCCCAACAAACAACACGAAGGCTCTACACTACAAACACCATGGAGTCTCCAATGATTGAGAACTACAAGGATCTGCTTGTATGGCAGAAGGCCGTAAGTATGGCGCGAGAGGCATATTCAGTTGCGAGCGGTTTACCCGAAATAGAGAGATTTGGATTGGCGAATCAGCTTCGACGTGCTGCCGTATCGGTTTCAATCAATATTGCAGAAGGTAAACAGCGGACCTCACGGAAAGAATATGCACGATTCATTGAGATTGCGATAGGCTCCGTCAATGAGGTGGAGGCAATTTTGACACTTATCGGAGAGCTTTACAAGCTGAATCCAACTGTCAATGACGGGTTATCGGCGGACATCGTGACTATTCGCAAGATGCTCTTCGGTTTGCGAAATAGACTCAGGGAGACCCCGTAGTTACATCAAAACACGGGTTGAGATATGCATTCAATCACTCGGACCAGCCCCAGCGGAGCACTCTAAGTTTCTTCTAGGCCTAAGCCTTACCCAGTAACCTGTGACCTGTCACCCGTAACCTGAATCACCGCCATCGTCGTTGTGGCCCGGGCGATGAGCTCTTCGTTCCCCTCGTCATCGATGCAGAACACATCTGCTTCGCAGAAGTGGAAGGCCCTGCCGGGTTTGACCACGCGTCCGATGGCGCGCAGCAGACGCCCCCTACCCTTGCGGAAATACGAGCACTTGAATTCGGCGGTAACGGTGTGTTCATCGGGGCCGACGAGGGTGAACCCCGCGAAGCCCGCTGCAACGTCGGCAATGGTGGCCGTGACGCCGCCATGGACAAGCCCAAGCTGCTGCTGATGCTCTTTGGCAAGGTCGATCTCAGCCACCACGTAGCCGGGTTCAATTGCGGTGAGGCGGCAGCCGATGTGCTTCATGAACTCCTGTCGCTCGAGGTGTCCGATGATGGTCTGGCGAAATGCGGGGTTCTTGACGGTGAATTCCATGCGGCAAAAGTACCATCATTAAATGTCAAGAATACTTGACAACGCTCGACATGTCAAGTATATTTGACAATGGCTGAACCGAAATGCACAAATCGCGTTCGTGATGTACGCAACGAACTCGGCATCACGCAGGGCACACTTGCCGAGCGTGTTGGCGTAAGCAGGCAAAGCATCAACTACATTGAGCAAGGCACCTATTCTCCTTCAGTGATGCTTGCATTGCGGATCGCAAGGGTGCTCGGGGTGCGGGTTGACAACATCTTCATTCTCGAGGACGAGTAACACATGGAACCTATGGACAACATTCATCGCGTCGAATCAATGATCATGCAGGATGAAGTACTTCGGTATCGGTTATATCAAACCGGGCATGTCGTGCTTGTGAGCAGTCTTGCAGCAATGATGCTTGTTGGTGGCGTGTATCTGTTCCTCTTCCCCGTGCTCGAGCTCGTTGGCATCACGCTTGTTATATCGTCCATGCTTATCGGTCTCGTCTACATCGTCACGGTGAAGGTTCGTGGAGTCATCGGAGCCGCAAGTGAGGCGGTGCTTACCACGAAGCAGCAACGCAAGGCGGCCCGCAATGAGATCCTACTCCGTGGAGCCTTCTTTGCCTTTATCATGACCATTTTTACATGGTTCACCGACGATGAATATAGGCCCGTCAAGCTGGCATTCACTGCGGTATTCAACTTCGCATTCTGGTCGCTCGGCATGTATGCATACTACGTGATTCGTTCCAAGCGTTCGAAGGAGTCGGCAGGAGATGTGCAATGATCCAGCGCATCAAGGCATGGTTTGGCGTCGGCTCCAGCGGATCCATCGAGCAGGATGAAGTAATGGTGTCACTTCGCCATCGTGCTGCTCACACGACGATGAACCTCACCGTCGCCGGATGTCTCATCGGCGTTGTGGCCATTCGGTTTTGGTTTCCAGTAGAGTCCTCGGTCCTCATAACGTTGTTGATCGTTGCACTCTTCATCATGATCACAACATCCCTGATTCGCAGCTACCATGGAGTAGATCTGGCAGAGAATGAGCTACTTCGGAGGCATCCTCTGAAATGGCGATACCTCCTTCGTCGGGTACTCGTCGTCTTCCCCGTGGTTTTCCTGGTGAATATCGCACTTGGATATCAGCGACACGGTGCGGAACCGATGATTCGAGATCTCTTTCAATCCGTCATGACATCCCTTCTCTGGACGTTGATATCTGTAGTGATACCTGTTATTGCAGCTCGGCGAATAAACAAGCGCAAATCACGCATCCCATTATCTGACGGGTAACGATACCTCTTTTCTACGAACGTGGTAGGTTCCGGCCTCTGTGACGTGCTGCACACCAACTAGGATTTACCATATATTGAAGATTGGGGCGATAATATGGGAGGTTACATGACGAAAGAATGGTGGTCTTCCTTGCGGCAACGAGTCGATGTAGACGCGGTTCATGCGATGGAAGAGATCTTCTGTGAAGGTGGCGACCGCGAGCGCTTGCGGCTTTTGCGCGACATCGATGCATTGGATGAATCATCCTTTCAGGCGGCGTTCTCCGGGTTGCCCCTTGGCACCAGGGAACTCATTTCCCGTACCGACCTGCCATCCTTCCTTGCCGACATGCAGGGTCTTGAGCAGGCGCAACAGCGAGCCTGCGAGGTCTTTCGGAATCAAGCCCTTGCCTTCATAATTGCTCTTCTATGTAAGGCCCTGCCGGAATGTTACGCTGGGGCGCGCGGCGCCAAAGTCCTGGCCCGAACCGGGGCCTTGGGAGAACCACGCCGAGACCGTAAGGGGCTTGATGATACGATGGTGCGCCGTGTGATGGAGACATCTGTCTTCGTTCAGAACGTGATGAACTGGAATATGTGGACGGCACCGAACACGCCGGCGATTCGGACCATTCAGAAGATCCGGCTTTTCCACGCGAGCGTTCGCGTCATGATTGAACGTCACGGCCAACGTGACGGCCGGCCATGGGATTCAGCGGCCGATGGCGCACCGATCAATATGCAGGACACGGTGGGTACGCTGCTTGCATTCTCGCTGCAATCCATTCGCGGGGTGCGATCCTTGGGTTACAACATCTCCAAGGATGAGGAACGTGACATCCTCCTGCATTGGATCGTGATCGGACACCATCTTGGGCTTGCCGAGGATGTGCTGAAGGCCGCATGGGAACATCCCGAAGCCATGTGGGAAATGGTCTGCACCGACGAGTTCAAATGGTCAGAGGATGGCGATACGCTAACAACTGCCTTACGAGCCTTCCTGCGAGAGCATGTTTTTTTCCTTCAGCACAAACAACACGTTCCTCTCATGTTCATGAAGCGCCTGATGGACAAACGCGCTTTAAGGGCCTTGCACCTCGACGAGGAGCAGCAAGGGGGCGGGCGGTTCTATGACGCATTGTTTAGCTTGGTGTTCGTCGTCCATGGGCTGCTCATGATGATCCCAAAGATCGGTCCAGCCATCACCGAATGGATGGGCTCAGAGCTCATGGAGTTCACCACGAAGAAGTGGGCGGGGGCGAATCCGACCCAGATCACCTTAGAGCGAGAACTACAATC
>VERF01000104.1 GCA_018882895.1 Candidatus Kapaibacterium sp. | reverse complement strand
GTGTACCGTTCACGCAGCTGCAATTGTCACCACAACCGCCACATTGATCTGATGCCCATGCAACGCAGAATCTCGCTTCTTTCCCTTGTCTTCCTATCCCTCTGCTCGGCCACACTTTCCTCCCAGGTGAAGTACCAGCCCGTCCGGGATGCTTACCAGCGCTCCGTTGAACGTCCCGACAAGGACGGCAAGCCAACCGTCAACAAGCAATTTCGACGTTGGGAGTGGTTCTGGACGGGGCGTCTGAAGGAAGATGGGACGTTTCCCTCCTCCGAGCTCTACCTGAAGGAGCTGCAAAGTGTTTCTTCGAGAAAGACCTCGGATGATATTCAAAGTCAGAAGACGTGGAAGGAGGTAGGCCCGATCGCTCCCGACATGCCTTCGGAACTTCCAACCTGGAGTGGGATTGGTCGGGTAAACTGCATCGACTTTTCTCGGTCAGACCCTACTGTTATGTACGCCGGATCAGCGGCCGGGGGCCTTTGGAAGACCACTAATTCCGGTTCCCAGTGGCAGCCGATCAACATCCCGAACATTCCCGTGGTGGGAATCAGCGACATCGTAGTAGCTCCTACAGATGACAAGGTCATCTACGCAGCAACGGGCGACGTCAATGGCTCCATTCCTGGACAGCTGAGCCGTTTCAACGGATTCAGTTATGGCATCATTAAGTCAACGGATGGCGGCACTACATGGCGTAGGACGGGTTTTGCCAATGAACCGTCAGAGAACGTTCTAGTCGGTCGATTATGGGTCGACCCACGTGACGCGAACGTTGTTGTGGCGGCAACATACGGCGGCATGTACCGCACAATTGATGGTGGTGACACGTGGACACGATCTGCGCAGGGTATCTTTCGTGAGCTTATCGGCAATCCGGTATCCATTCCGACGCTTTACGCCGCTTCTTACGGTTTGAATGGAGGTGCGGCGGTGTACAGGAGTACAGACGCAGGTAAGACGTGGTCTGACGTGTTCACTATTGCTCAGGCAAACCGTATAAGGCTTGCCGTGACAAAGGCTAATCAAAACGTCCTTGTTGCGCTTGCTTCCAATTTTGATAGTCAAGGATTTGAAGGGTTGTTCAAGTCAACTGACGCTGGTTCGACGTTCACCAAGCTCACTACTTCACTCAATCTACTCGGCTGGTCGGCATCCGCCAATGACCAAGGAGGCCAGGGCTTTTACGACCTTGCCCTTGAGGTCTCTCCCACAAATGCCAACCACATCTTCGTTGGCGGTGTGAACATCTGGCGAACGACAACGAACGGTTCAACATGGGAGTTATCAGCCCATTGGACGGGTGATCGTGGCGCTCCGTATGTGCATGCCGACCAGCACTTCTTTAAGTACCATCCATCGCGCACGCATCTGTTTTCCACCCATGATGGCGGCATTGCAAGGTCCACCGACGGCGGCATAACCTGGCGTGATATCTCCCGGGGCCTTGCCATTCAGCAGTACTATGGACTGGCCACGAGCAATCAAAATGCGGCGATCACGCTTGCCGGTGCACAGGACAACGGTACGGCGCTGACGCGTAACAATGGCTCGACCTTTAGTCACGTGCTTGGAGGTGATGGCATGCTTAGCTCCATTGATGCCATCAGTCCGAGCGTGATGTACGGCAGTTCGTACTACGGCAACTTCTGGCGATCGAACAATGGCGGCAGTTCATGGTCATTTGTTTCAAGTAGTAATCAGCGTGGTGAGGCAGGCTCATGGGTATCACCGATCTGCGTCGATCCTCGGTTACAAAACACCGTCTACGTCGGCTATCAGCAGGTATGGAAGAGCACCAATGCAGGACAAAGCTGGGCTAAGATCTCCAACATCAACACGTCCGTGACGGCCAGAATCATAGCCGTTGCACCATCAAATCCGAACTACATCTACGTGGCCTACAACACGGCGTTGCACTTCACCTCCAATGGAGGTCAGACATGGCAGCAGCAAACCGGTATCAATGGGTTTATTATGGGGATTGAGGTGGACCCTGTCACTGCGAGCAAGTACTATGTGGCAATCGGAGGCTTCTCGCAAGGTCAGAAGGTTATGATGGTCAACAATGGTGTTGTGTCCAATATCACCGGCACCGGGCTTCCCAATGTTCCGTGCAACAGTCTGGCATATCAGCGAGGAACTCCGAATCGACTATTCGCCGGAACTGACATTGGAGTCTTTTTCATGGATGAGGGAACCGGGTTCTGGCAGTCATATGGTTCAGGTCTGCCTCCGGTGATCGTAACTGGTTTGCGACTTATCCCGTCGTCGAGCCTCCTGCGAATATCAACCTATGGTCGTGGTGTTTGGGAGATCGATGTCACGCAGTGTGCCGCAGCAACACCGACGATCACTGCAGCAACACCGACCACCATTTGCGCTGGCGATTCGGTGGTGCTTGAGGCATCAACCGGATATTCGTCATACAGGTGGTCGAATGGAGACACCACACGTAGGGTTGTTCTGAACAATGCCTCGCAAAGTGGAGCTTACTTGGTGGGAGTGGAGGATTCGAAGGGATGCCGCGCTATCTCAACACCTATCAACGTTGTCATTAATCGGTTGCCGTCCAAGCCCCTTGTCACGAAGATCGCGCGCGATACGCTCCGCTCGTCTGCTTTTGGCGGAGTGACCAAGTATCAATGGTTCAGGGATGGAGTTGAGATCTCCGGAGCGACCTTTCGGAACCTGCCAGTCACGCAGAGCGGGTCATACCGTGTTAGAGTGTTTGATGCAACGTGCTCGAACACATCGGATGAGTTCACATACACGTACGAACCGGCCGTGAGTGTCAGCGATGACACCGGCAGTGGCTGGCAGATCGCTGTCACGCCGAACCCGGTAGACGAGTCATTTGTGATCTCGCTTCCTGGCACTTCTATGACAACGCTGGTCGTCATGGACATCACCGGCAGGACGGTGTTTGAGACAACGTCGCCGTCTATGACTACGTCGATGAGGGTCAATGCAGGCACTTGGACGCCAGGAATGTACCTAGCTCAGATCCGCGCCGGAAGTGGCGTATGGACCGTGAGTTTTGTGAAGAACTGACGGTTTTCGGCAGGTCGCCCGGTTCAGGGGCGTCTACCCAGGAGTGCGTCGAAGCGCTTTTCCATTGACAGAGGCCCCCTAACAAAGGTCTCATAGTGTTCGTGTCTCTCGCTCATTGCGTCGGCCCTGAGCACGTCTCGGACCGAGGTCAACGCCTCGGAACAGATCGCCTGAACGTGGCGAATCGGTGTGGAGGGTTCTATTACAAGGGACTTGTCAAAGCGCACCCAGCAGGCTGGCCGCTGTTCTCGGAGCATCTCGTAGCGCATTGCTACCGGAAGAATACGGCAAGGGCCGACCAGATGCGTCAGTATGCCTACGCCAGGTTCGCAATCGATACGATCGACATCTTGGTGGATGAGCTCTCCCTGCGGATACATCCACAGGATTCGGTTCGTACCTCGAATGCGGCCTGCAGCGTATCGTAGAGACTTCATGGCACTCTTGGCATCCTCCCGGATGACGCTGAAGATGCCGAGGCGTGAGAAGAATCGATATCGAGAAAGCTGGCGATACTCCATCATGCCATCCATGTCGAGACTGTGCCGGCAGAAGGCGATCGTGATTGCCGCAGCTGCATCCCACCAGGATCCGTGAGTGGAAACGATGATGGTCGGAATTCCGTCAACAGCGTCCTTGACCGACTCCAGGTGCTCTTCGCCGGCGATGAAGCCTCGAGAAAAGTGACGTCGCAGGGTGAAGTTGAAGTAGCGACCCCAGAAGAATCGATCGAGGGCTCGCGGCCGTGCTTCGATGAACGGTTTGTCAGTCATGGTAAGTTTGCATCTCCAGTCAGAAAGCTACCACCAGTGGAACGGAATTCAAATCGTGTTATCGTCGGCATGTCCGGCGGAGTCGACTCCAGCGTTGCAGCCGGACTGCTCGTAGAGCAGGGCTTTGACGTGGTCGGCATCACCATCAAGACCTACAAGTATGAGGACGTCGGTGGCAATGTCGGAAATGATTCAACGTGCTGCTCGCTCGACGGCATCAACGATGCACGGCGTGTGGCTTTGGGTCTGGGCATTCCACATTACACAGTCGACTTTACCGAGACGTTCAAAGATCAGGTCATCAACTACTTTGTCCAGGACTATCTCGAGGGTAACACACCGAATCCATGCGTTAAGTGTAACCGCCAGATCAAATGGGCCGAGATGCTTCGGAAGGCCGACTCGCTCGGTGCCGAATTCATCTCCACGGGTCACTATGCCAGTATAATGC
>VERF01000103.1 GCA_018882895.1 Candidatus Kapaibacterium sp. | reverse complement strand
AGTACGTGCCGGACATTGTTCTGAGATCGGGTCTTATCGTTCGGTACGGTTCGCTTCGCAGCTCACTGCTGGTGTCTCATACCGGACGTCAGTACACCGATGCTACCAATGCCGAGTTTGCCGCTTCCGCCGTCAGTGGCACATTGTCTTCATACACCGTGGCTGACCTTACGGTTTCGTACAACATCAGCCCCCTGATCATCGAACTGACGTGCAACAACATCCTTGATGCCCGATATGCAACACGTCGGGCAGAGGCATATCCCGGCCCGGGCCTGATCCCGGCCGAACCAAGGAGTATTTTTCTGGGTGTGCGCCTTACGCTTTAGTCTTAGCGGCAGAGGGTCCGCATCAGTTCGGCGCACTCGGCATCACCGATTGCCGCACCATGCTGCCAGTCCTGACATGCCTCAGCCCGGCGCCCTGCATTATAATAGGCCTTGCCGCGGTTGGTAAAGACAACATGCAGTGAAGGGTCATGCGCAAGTGCACTATCGAAGTACGGAAGGGCGGCCTGCAGATCTCCCATCTTTGCGCGCATCGAGGCAGACATTGCCCAACCTTCGGCAAAAGTTGGCCGCAAGCGTGTCGACTCATCGTAGTGCTTGAGTGCATTCGGAATATCATCCGTCCTGCCATACCAGTTCGCCATGTTGTATTGTGCGGCGAATAGCTTCGGATTCAAGGCAACGGCTTGACGGAAATCGCGGCCGGCATCAGTCATGCGACCCATGTCCTGATACAGCACACCTCGATTCACAAACGCTTCCGCATACGTTGGACAAGCAACGGTAGCCCTGGTGTAATCCTCCATGGCTCCGCTGACGTCGCCCTTGCTCGCTTTGAGATATCCACGATTCAGCAATGCCATTCCCGAATTCGGATTGCCGTCGATAGCCATATTATAGAAGCTCTCGGCAGTCTTGTAACTCCGCGCATGAAGGATTGAGACAACACCGAGAAGAGCAATAAACCCCACAATGGTATGCGCAACGTTGTCGCGCCGGGTTCGTGCAAATTGATTTGAGAGCACAACGCCAAACACGAGTACGATACCCATCATCGGTAGGTAGGAGCGGTGCTCGAGATACTCATAGGCAATCGACCCAAGTTCATTTGTATAAGCGGCACCGGGGATCGTAAACAGCAGGTACCAGCCAATCCCGAATGCCGTGAGCTTGCGCTGCATCGGCTCCGCTCCACGAAGTGCAAAGAAGATCAGCATGGCGGCAACGACAGTGCCGATACCCGTCACAAGCCATGAGAATTCAGGTAAGGGGGCAAGCCCAATCGGAACAAAGAACTTGCCGATGCTCTCTGGGATCACGCGCAAGTTATTCAGAAACGGAGTGATACCAAAGACAGCTTCGGCAGGGAACTTCGGAATGATGATCCTACGCAGGATGAAGAAGAGGACGATCGGAACAACGCATGGTAGAAGCAATAAAGAAAGACGTTTGGTCGTAGCCGATCGATCGGGATAGATCAGCCACCACGCTCCCGCCACCACGACGGGAATCAGGACCGATGTTTCCTTTGAAAACATGGACAGGAAAAAGATCGCATGAAACGCCGCCAGCAGAGTGCCTCGCCCCGATTCGAGATACCGCAATGCCAGCCGTAAGCACAACAGCGCGAACATCCCGATAAGCAGGTCGCCCCTTCCCGGAATCCAAGCAACGGCATGCACAAACAAGGGGCTGACGGCAAAGATGAGACTTGAGGCGGCAGATGTTCCGGGGGTGAATCTGAGGTCCCTAAGCGTAAGAAACAGGAGCCAGCATGTGGCAATGTGAATCAGAAGGTTCGACAAATAATATGGCAGATCCCTCCCGTTGCCAACCTGCGTGTCGAGAAAGAAGGAGAAGTTCTGGACTGGACGGTAGAAGTTCCGTCCGGGGTTGTTGAAGAATGCGTCGCGTCCCAAAACATCAAGTGCGTTCGAGGGATTCTTCAGAATCTTCTCGTTGAATTTGATGATGACGTCCTCGTCAAACTTCCCCAGTGTGAACGAGAGTGTCTGACCGTAGACGGCAAGTACCACTACCGCCATCACGACAAAGATGGTAGGTGACCCACCGACACGGTCAAAGAGTGTGGTTGACGCTGATTTCCGCCTGGCGTTCTTGGCCATCGCTGAGATTCCCCCCGGATAGGTACTTCGGTGCAATATCGCCAATGCTCGGGACTTCGCGGGAAGCGCCCTTCGTAATTTCGAGGCATGAATTCGCGCAAGATCCGACTCTGCACTCCCGCTTTGGCATTCGTCATTCTCATCGGAATGCTCACGCATCGGCCCTTCGTATCGACCGCGGCAACGGTTTCCGACAGTGTCAGGGCCGACTCGTTGAAGACCTATTCAAGCTCCGGCATCGTCGTCAGTGCCAGCCGATGGGCTGAGCGAGCTACGACGGTATCGCGACAGATCACGGTGGTGAGTGCGCGCGACGTGCGTGACCGCAATCCGGGAACTGCGGCCGACCTTCTGGAGGGCACAGGAGAGGTCTTCATGCAGCGCAGTCAGTCTGGCGGCGGAAGCCCGCGCATCCGCGGCTTTGCCGCCAACAACGTGCTGATGGTCATCGACGGCGTCCGACTCAACAATCTGATCTACCGCACGGGAAACCTTCAGAACCTGATCCAGGTGGATGCCAACGGCATCGACGGCGCCGAAGTGCTCTTCGGTCCGGGCTCGGTGCAGTACGGCTCGGATGCCCTCGGCGGCGTAATGGTGTTTCGCACCCGCGAGCCCCTTCTCACGGGCACAAACGGTGAGTTCCGGTCAGGGGGCGAGGGATTCCTCCGCTATGCTTCGGCAGCATCGGAACGCACGGTCCACGCCCAGGCGGATCTGTCATGGGGCACTGTGGGCTCGCATACGTCGCTGACGCTGACGCGCTTCGGAGATCTTCGCTCGGGGGGAGTGTTTCCCGATGCCCAGCCCACGTTTGGAAGTCGCGACTGGTACGTTGATCGCATCAACGGACGCGACACGCAACTCGTCAATCCCGATCCGCTCGTTCAGCGCGCCAGCGGTTATGACCAAATGAACATACTGCAGAAGCTGCGCTGGCAGATGAACCAGCGCTGGTCGCTTGGGCTGACGGCGCTGTTTACCACATCGAGCGACATCCCGCGCTATGACCGACTCTTTGAGCTGCGCACCTCGAACGGGGTCACCAGTCCACGTCAGTCCGAGTGGTACTACGGACCGCAGTTTCTGAGTCTTAATGCACTCACGTTGACGGGGAACCACATCGCCCCCTTGATGGATGATCTGTCGATCACACTCTCACAGCAGTGGTATGAAGAGTCGCGCCACTCGCGCAGCTTCCGCAGCGATGTTCGCCGTGACCAGGTCGAAGCCGTTTCGGTAACGAACCTCAACGTTGATGCCCGCGTACGCCTTGATGACGAAAAACACGACCGCGATCTGTACTACGGCCTCGAAGTGTCTCTGCAGGGGGCCACTTCGACCGCTACGGATGTGAACATCGTCTCCGGTGCGTCGTTGCCGGGTGTCACACGCTATCCCGACGGCGGATCCACCTACAACTCGTACGCTGCCTACGCCCAGACGCGCTGGGAGTTTGGCGATGAGCTCGTCCTTGCCGGTGGAGTACGGTGGACGCTGGTGCAGTTGCTCTCGACGTTCTCGGCAAACAACGTCCTTGGACTTCCGTACCGATCGTTCGAGACCGATCCTTCGGCACTCACCGGCTCCCTGGGGCTTACGTGGCTGCCGTCCTCGTGGCTTACACTGCGGGGGAATGTTTCGTCGGGCTTCCGCGCACCGAATGTGGATGATATCGGCAAGGTGTTCGACTCGCGGTCGGGCAGTGTTGTGGTTCCGAACCCACTGCTCGGACCAATGTCAGTCACAACGCTGGAAGGGGGCGTGGCAGTCTCCCCGATCGACGGGTGGACGCTGTCGGCCACGCTGTTTCATTCGTGGCTTGATGGCGTGATGCAGATCCGTCCATCAACGTTCAATGGTGCAGATACTATCATCTTCAACGACGTGCCCAGCCAGGTCACCTCTCTGCAGAACGTTGGAACAGGGTATCTCGACGGTGTCTCGCTGACGCTGAACGGTACCGTCAACCAGTTTACATTTCTGGCAACAGCATCGGTAACGACCGGACGTGATAACACGGGTGCGGTGCTGATGCATATCACGCCGGCCTTTGGCATGGCGCGCCTGACGTGGCGGCCGCTAGAGGAGCTTCAGATCATGGCCGACGCTCGGTGGTCGGCCGCATGGACACCGTCGATGATCCCACCGGCTGAGGCAACGCTGA
>VERF01000046.1 GCA_018882895.1 Candidatus Kapaibacterium sp. | reverse complement strand
TCGAGCGGGCAAGCCCTGAGCGGAACACCAACGAATCCAGGCGTTGCTCAAGAAGCTGCACCAGAATGTCCACCTTGTTGCCTTGGATCCGTGCGGCCTTGGCAATGTAGTTGGTCATCTGACGCTCATGCAGGTTGTACTGCAGACGCAGGCGCTGCTTTTCCAAGAGCTGCTTTGCGTAATCAGAAAGCTTGGCGCGCTTCTTGGCGGCACCGTGCTGGCCCGGAGGGGCCGGATTGCGATCAAGATACTTGCGTGACTTCGGTGTTACCGAGAAGCCAAGCTTACGCGAGATCTTGACCTTGGGTCCATTGTACTTCATCTCGTACCTCGCTCCCACATGCGTGGGGCAACATTTTTGAACATCCCTGCATGGTGGTACTACCAGGGGCAGGATTTTTGATAGCCACAAAGATACGGGAGAAAATCATATCATGACACGTTCTCCGGCATAAACCGAACGATCACTTGCAGAACTTGTCGACCATTTGAGCAGCCTCCGCGTTGCCCATGCCGGCAGCTGACCGCCATTGCGTGCATGCCCCCTGCAAATCACCAAGTGCATGCATGCAATTTGCCAGGTTGAAGATGGCGGAATGATTGCTGGGATCTGCCAAGACGGCCTGTTGAAACAGATCGCGGGCTCTGCGGATTTGTCCTGCCCGAGCCGCACGCACGCCTTGTTCGTTCAGGCGAAGTCCCAGCGATGACTGCGTCGAATCTATGCTGCTTGCAGCCTGGATCTGACGCAGCTTGGCAAGCTCATCGGCAACTTGCTGATCGCCGGGATTGATCGCCAGCACTTGCTCGAGAGACGCGATGGCAGTGCGGGCATCGCGAGTCTGGACTGCCGCCTGTGCTCGCAGTCGGTGTTCACGTTCACTAAAAACGGGCTTTGTCATGAACAGTGTATCAAGATCTGCCTTGGCCTCTTGATACCTTCTGAGACTGAAATACAAAGCGGCTCGATTGAACCTGGCTTGGTGAAAACCGGGATATCCGGAAAGTGCCTGAGAAAAGTCATTCAGAGCCCGAGCGCTATCTCCTCGTTTGAATAATTCGACACCACGAATGAAGTGCGCCAGGGACGAGCGTGGACTTGTTTCAACAGCGCGTTGTGAAAATGAAAACGGATCTCTATACATATCGCCAAGTGCCAGGTTCAGACCTGCCAAATAGACAACGACGGCGCCCCCGATCAATGCCAGTGAGCGCCTGGAAAAATCAATGTGCTGAACGACAATGCACGTTGAAGCAATGAGGCCGAAGAATGGCAAGTACGCACGATGATCAAGATACTCGTAGGTAAAATCTGAAAATACCGGTCGATACACCATTCCTGGAAGCATGAACAGGACGAACCATGCCAGCCCAAGGACGACCAGTCTGGGCATTGAAGCACGGAAGCTGTACCACAGAATGGCAACACCCAGCAATAACACGACGCCTACGATGCTGGTGGTGGTATCAAAGAACGGCATCGTTGAGAAGTTAACTGGCACAAAGAACTTAACGAGCGTCTCCGGCACTGTGC
The DNA here is from genome assembly GCA_018882895.1 of Candidatus Kapaibacterium sp. Taxonomy (GTDB): domain Bacteria; phylum Bacteroidota; class Ignavibacteria; order Kapaibacteriales; family Kapaibacteriaceae; genus UBA10438. The sequence goes on along the minus strand of VERF01000046.1, from coordinate 17,179 downwards.
GCAGATTCTGTAGGAAGTTGCCAACGCTGAGCGCTTGCGTGCTTGCCAGGACCGACTGTGATCGCAACACGGAGAAGCCCATATAGGCGGCCCCATAGAGAGCCGCTAGCAGCCAATGATGCGGGCGAATGGTGCGATCAGATGCCAAAAGAATCTTGTACGCCAGCAGGATCATCGGGATCATCACCGCCGACTCCTTCGACAAAAGAGCCAACGCGAAACACATTACGTTGGCACCCAGCATCAGCAGCAGGGAAGCCCCCTGCTCGATCTTGACGTATGACATGACCGTAAGCAGTGCAAACAATGCAAGTAGCAGATCCCCACGAGCCGGAATCCAATAGACCGCATGTAACAGGAGGAAGTGGGCTGCATAAATCAACGCGCCGAACAGCGATACCAGACGATCAACTCCCAGCATCTGCAATAAACCAAAAGCGCATATGCAAACCAGTATGTGCAGGATTAGATTGGTCCTGTGCGCTGCCTTGACAACATCCGAATCCAGCTGAGCGTCAACGATCAGAGATGCACTTTGAAGGGGGCGATACAGCTCGATCTCTTTTACGCTGTACCATGCATCGGTAACGAACGCCACCGGAATATTCCGCACATCACTGAGGAAAGACATGCTGTTCTTCACTAGCACGTCGTCATCATGATTCGTATACCCGAAGCTGAGACTTCGTGCATATACCCCAACACAGATCGTAATGATCAATAGGATCGCCAGCGCACTCCACCGCGCCGACGATCGGCCTTCCCGAACGATGCTGCGAGATTCAATTGGCTCTTTCCTGTGCATTGCTGCTTTACTGTACGCGATTACAATGGAACTGGTACCAAATCTAAGTAACCGCGCAGAGCCTTCCCTACGAAGGCTTCTCTGTGCGAATCGGCTACTCCAGTGGTGTCTCGATTGTGATGATCACGGTGCGCGAGTAGAGGCGGCCTTCCGGTGTATTGTTGTCGAAGAGTTCACCAGCACTGCCGTAGCCGACGGAGCTCTCAGAAGGAAGGTTCAGCTTTGAGCCGACAGCTTTGGCGCGGCGCTCCGAGAGCCTAAGGTTATAATCGGGGTTGCCAACACGGTCGGTATACCCTTCGACGGTAACCTTCGAGTTCTTGCTGATTCTCGGCCGGATCGTGGCCAGGATGCGATCGTGCTGCTTGGTGAACTCTGATTCGTTATATCCGAAAATGATCATGTTGAAGCGTTCAAGGCGCTTATCAGTTCGATACAGCTGCTCTACGTCATATCCCCTGCTGCGAGATGAAAGCTGCTGCCCGTCAACATCCATTACGGAGAGTGAATACTCGAGTGACTCTTCATTTCTTGGAAAGACCGAGGCTCGACTGCCGATATTCCAGAGAACATGTTGTGGCAGCGAATCGCTTCCAAAGAGCGTATCGAGCTTGTCGCCCCCTTGAGAGATCACAAGGTTCCATTCCTTGATGGTCGTATCGGCTGTAACACTCGGGTTCAATTCGATCGTCTCGACGTTCACGGATCGGACAGTATCGGTAAAGAAGATCGGATCCAAGAGACGCGTGTCCTGACCCACAATTTCGACACGCCGATTTTCGCTTACACCATCCGGAACGTTGATGTTTGATGGGTTCTCCGGCAGATCACGGGCCTGGATGGCAATGCGGGATGCGTCAATGCCCCACGTGCTGGCAAGATACTGTTGAACGTTGAAGGCGCGCTGGCGAGACAGATCTCGGTTGCCCTTTTCTTCGCCTGAATTGGAGTTGCAACCGATCACGACAATCTTCTCCGACGGATTTGTGCGGAGCTTATAGCCAACGATATTCAAAATATCGTGATAGATCGCAACCGTACCGGCGCCATTCAAGCGATCAAGCGTGTAGGAGCTCACTTCCGCCGCTGCTATGCGCCGGTATCTCTGTGGGATCTCCGCACTTGCCTCGTCGAAGAAGATATAATTCAACAATGCGTAGAGGTTCAATGAGATGATATTGCTAACCGTGAGCTTCGCATTCTCAAGGGGCTTGTCCTGAGCGTCAAGCATTCGAGATGTAAGATTATTAATCAGGAGGCGCTTAGGTTTTTCCTCCACCTTCGCCACAGGCGCAGGTAGGACCTTCTCGACGGGCATCTCGGCGATTACTACAGGTTGTTCAGCGGCCGGAGCCGGTTCCGGCAACGGTGTTGGTGGTGCTTGTTCGGAGTAGTTCTGCCAAGCCAGGCCCACACCCAGACGCACGGACGTGAGACTCCATGGCTGCGATGACTGCAGATCGGCCATACCGATGTTGGCCACAAGTTCGGGCTCCAGGCGCCACTGCTCATCCGACGAGACCGGTATCGAATAGCGGACACCGAGGACCACCGCGAAGCGCGCTGAGGATACACCGGGGATCAACGAGGAGTCAAACTCAAAGCGTGTTCGAGTTCCGTCGGCAAACACAACGTCTGCCGGTGCGCTGATGAACTCTCGCTGTGAGAATGACGACGACATCAGGAAGCCCAGTCGAAGTCCACCCAAAAGACTGAGTTTTGGGATGAGATCATATGCAACGACAGGTGCAAGACTCAAGAACGATCTGCTTGTGGAGAGCTCATATCCGAGGAGAATGCTCTCGTCGACCCCCCGAGGCGCAATAACCTGCGTCTGTTCGGCTTCCAGCAGAACAGAGTGTAGGTCATAGCCGACGCGTAGTTCCAGCCGCAATGGGTTAGATAGGCGAATATGCCCCAACAGGTCAATAGCAGGCATGATCGCACTGGCCGTGGAATACTCCGGGCAGCAGCTGGGTATGCCCGGCAGCCCCTTAATGGGAGCGTTATGCAAGTCCAGTCCTAGTCCGGTAACACCCGAAACTCCGTAGCGTGTGCCGGCTTGCGGCTCTACAGCGCCATCTTGCGAAAACGCCTTCCCGATCGAAAGACATGTGACGGCCAACAGAGAGATGAGAATGCGACGTTGTAGGTACATATTCACGATCAGATCACTTCCCGATGATCAAGGCTCGCGAATGGGTCTGTTGTCCATTCATGAGCACGATGAAGTATTGGCCGCTCGGAAGCAACGCAGCAGGAAGCGCAATCTCGTGACGTCCGGCAGTGAGTTCGGCGTCGAACAACGTGCCTTGTGGCCGCCCCATGGCATCGACAATGAGTACACAATATCGCCCGGATTCGCCGGCACTGATCGTCACCACAGCATCGCGTTGGACGGGGTTGGGATTCACTCCAACGATGCCCGTAGCGTTACTGCGCTTGATCAGACGGACGGTATCACCCTCCTTGCACAATCCGAGAACCGTGAACTCGCCGCCGTCCTTCTGAGCACGAATGAATCCCCCCCGAGGCCATTCTACGGAGATGATCTCCAATGGGCTCTTCTCCGCCGTTCCGAGGGCCACAATAAATGGGAGTTCTGCAATGATCCCAACGGTGTCTCGCACAGTGGCCGAGACAGTCATGATCGCATCATCCCCTTCGAAGGTGACCGATTGCGGGCCCTTGTGAACAAGCAAGGTGCGATTGTAACGCAGTTTAACAACTACATCACGAGGGCCATCCCGAAGAAGCTGACGCGAGGATGCCAAGATAATGGGGACGAGAACAGTCGTACCGATTTCTCCCTCACTGTTGGGGATTATCACCCGTGTTGTTGCCTTGGGTGGACGGTACCAGAAACCGATGCCGGACTCGACGGTGGAGCGGCGTGCAAGTCCGATAATCCCTTGACCTAGTGTGCCCTGCACAGCCCCTTTCGAGCCGTTGCGAGCCATCACGGCACCATTGCTGATGACCGTACGCTGAAGCAGCTGAGCAAATGTTGACGTAGTCGACATCAGCACCAGCACGAGCACTATGCATGGCATGCGGCGCATGATCACTCGACCACCGTGATATAGAAGTCCTGCTCTACAGGATCGATGGCGGCACCTGTTACGTTCTGCACGCGCAGATAAACATTCCCCCCTTCAGCTCGTGCCCACGCTATGACAATGCCGGCATCAAGGTCGGCAATGGGGCTGATCATCACCGACTGGCCAACGGCAGCATTGGCAAACGGAATTGTGACGGTCAGGCCAGCGTTGGCGGCGACATTGCCGATGTTCACCGCAACTGTGCGTTTGATGATGTTGGTGATGGTATTGCCATTTGAACCAAAGCGAGAGGTGCCCCGAACGTCGAGGCGCGTTGTCGGTGCGTTTACCCCGATACCAACGTTCACTCCACTCGCACCGAGCACGATGGCATTCGAAGCTGTAACGGTTGCGCCCGAACCGATGGCGGTAGCATTGCTGATGCCGCTTGTGGCACTTGTGTTTTCACCAACGAGGGTGATCTGCGTACCGCTCGTCACTGAAGTGCCTGCGCGGTAGCCTAAGAAGGTGTTGCTGTTGGCCGTGGTCGAACTCATGGCCATTCCGCTCTGATAGCCGACAAACGTATTGTTGTCTCCCGTCGTTGCGTCCTTTGCGGACTCCATCCCGACGAATGTGTTTGCAAATCCGTCCGTCACATTCATACCGGCATTGCGTCCAACAAACGTATTGTCGTTCGTATTGGAGGCTTTCTTGCCAGCACCGCTTCCGAAGAAGGTATTGGCAGTACCGCTAACCAGTTCCGAGCCGGCCTCGAAGCCAACCATTGTGTTGTCATCAAGGGCTGCGGTTGCAGGAACCAACCGCCTGCCACCGGACTTGCTTCCGATCGCTACGTTGCCGATGCCTGCCTGGATACCGGCTCCTGCTTCGAAGCCGAACATTGTATTATCCGACGATGTGGCCAGGAAACCTGAACGATGTCCGACGGCTGTGTTTCGAGCGCCGGTTAGGTTGGTGAAGCCCGACTCAAAGCCAACGGCCACGTTCTGCGTGCCGGATGTATTGGATCTCCCGGCCGAGGCGCCGAGGAATGTCAGTTCGGAAGAGGTAGCCGAGGAACGTCCTGCACCGGTTCCAATAAAGACGCCATCGCTACCAGTGGAGACGTTGCCGGCCTCGAAGCCAACCATCACGTTGCGGTTACCGCCCGTGATGGAAGCGCCAGCATTGCGCCCAACGACGGTATTCTGCAGGCCCGAACTCAGTAATGGGGCTACCCCGGATCCGATCATGACGTTGTCAGCCCCCGAACTTGTGAGGCTTCCGGCGCCACCGACAAACGTCCCGTTGTTTCTGTTTCGCAGAGCTGCCGTAGTGCCGATGGCAAAGTATGAGGCAGCATCAACGCTGATATTCCCCGTCGATCTCAAGCCCCATGCCGTTCCCGTTCCCTGAGCGGTGGCTTCAACGGTCAGCGCGGTAGCATCATTATTGCCTCCTGCCCCTGCAACCGAGGCGATGCGTGCTCCTGTGGCCGCCGTGCCGGTGGCAGCGGCATCATAGGAAACATTGAAGAGGAAGTTACCGCGGACTGTGGCTGATGTCTGAGGAGCCGTTACATTGTACTGGACGACGGACGTGGCAGAAGCCACATCGGCCCAGGAGACGTTCGTACCGTCGGTCACAAGTGCCCTGCCAGTATTGCCAGTCTGCGTTGGCAACAGTGCGTTGCGTGCAGCCTGCGCAGTAGCGGCGCCGGTTCCACCTCGGGTAATAGCCAACGTTCCTGCTGTAGCTGCATTGTTAAGGGCCGTCATCACGTTTGTGCCGGCCGTGGCCGCGACGGTAGGATTTGGATAGTTACCTGCAAGGTCGCCGCCGGCAGCTCCTGTTGGCGCGGCACCGGTGATGGTGGTGTTGACGGCATTTGTGATGCGTCCCTGAGCATCGACCGTGATGGTTGCCACCTGTGTGGCAGTGCCATACGTCCCCGCCGCGACGGCTGTGTTGGCAAGCTTTGTAGATGTCACTGCACCGTCAATGATCTTGGCCGTTGATACGGAACCGTCGGCCAGCTTGGCTGTGGTGACCGCCGCGTCTGCCAACTCGACGGTGGCGATCGTACCATCAAGGATATTAACTCCTGTGACGGTATTAGCGGCAATGTCGCCTCCGGTGATCGTACCGTTTACGATATTCTCAGTTTTGACCACGTTATTGGCGAGTAGCGGATTCGGGTAGTTGCCCGTCAAGTCGCCCCCTGCCGCACCGGTAGGAGCGACTCCGGCAATCGTAGTGGCGCCGGCGGCGGTCAGACGGCCCTGAGCGTCCACCGTAAAGGTTGCCACCTGTGTGGCCGAGCCATACGAACCTGGGACTACGGTAGTGGCCGCGAGCTTCGACGACGTTACCGAACCATCAGTGATCTTTGCGGTTGTCACGGCGTTGTCGGCCAGTTTCGTGTTCAAGACGGATGCATCGGCAATCTTCGAGGTTGTGACCGCAGAGGTGGCGATCAATGGGTTCGGATAGGAACCGGACAGGTCGCCTCCAGCAGCCCCGGAGGGGGCAACCCCACTGATTGCTACGCTACCGGCATTGGTCAGACGGCCCTGGGCATCTACCGTGAAGGTGGCCACTTGTGCGGCCGAACCGTATGATCCCGGGGTGACTGTCGTGTTGGCGAGTTTCGTCGAGGTCACCGACGCATCGACAAGCTTCGGCGTGGTAACGGAGTTATCGGCCAGCTTAGTTGTTCCCACGGCCAGATTCGCAATCGTCGGATTCGGATACGTGCCCGTCAGATCGCCCCCTGCCGCGCCCGTCGGTGGTACACCCGAAATGGCAACGCTTCCTGCAGTGGTGAGCCGGCCCTGGGCGTCCACCGTAAAGGTTGCCACCTGCGTGGCCGAACCGTAAGGTCCGGGGGTGACGGCGGTGTTGGCCAGCTTTTGCGCCGTTACGGCACCATCAATTAGCTTGACCGTGCTCACAGATGCATCGGCGAGCTTAACGGTCGAGACGGAGGCATCGGCCAGCTTCGCATTTGTCACCTTGCCCGCTCCAATTGTTGGATCCGGATATGTTCCGGCAAGGTCGCCACCGGCATTGCCGGTAGGGGGCAGACCGGCTATCGCCGCGTTACCGGCGGCAGTAAGACGGCCTTGGGCATCTACAGTAAAGGTTGCCACCTGCGTGGCCGAACCGTATGAACCTGGTGTAACTGCGGTCGTCGCCAGCTTTTGAGCCGTTACGGCACCATCGGTGATCTTCGGCGTCGAGACGGCATTGTCTGCAATATCAGCCGAGTTTACTGCGCCATCCTGAATCTTTGCAGACGTCACGCTGTTGTCGGCAAGTTTAGCCGTGGTGATAGCGTTATTAGCTACCACCGGATCCGGATAGGTTCCAGCGAGGTCACCGCCTGCATTACCATTTGGAGGTCCCCCGACAAACGGCACAGTGGCGGCCGCGGTAAGGCGTCCCTGGGCGTCGACGGTGAATGTAGGAATTGCGTTGCCAGAGCCGTAAGAACCCGGAGCGACAGTTGTGTTTGCCAGCTTCAGTGCCGTGACGGAGCCATCGACAAGTTTCGGGGTGGTAACGGAATTGTCGGCCAGCTTCAATGTGGTCACGGCCCCTGGGTTGATCGTCGGATTCGGATAGGTCCCTGTTAGGTCGCCCCCAGCCGGACCCGAAACTGTCATGCCTGAGATGTCGACCGATGTTGCGTTGGTGATCCGCCCCTGTGAGTCCACGGTAAAGACGCCTACCTTAGTTGCCGAGCCATACGTTCCAAGCGTCACACCGGTATTGGAGAGCTTTTGCGATGTGATCGCGCCATCCTGGACCTTTGCTGTAATCACGGAATTGTCGGCAAGATCTGTTGATCGGATTTCGCCATCCTTGATCTTCGTGGATGTAACAGCGTCAGAGGCGATCTGCGGAGCCGGGTACGTCCCGGTAAGATCACCGCCGGCTGTCCCTGTTGGCGAGGCACCGGTGATGGTGACATTCGATGCCGAGGTGATGCGCCCTTGGGCATCCACGTTAAAGACGCCGACCTGACCGGATGATCCATAGACTCCTGCTGTGACGCCTGTGTTGCTGAGTTTCTGTGATGTGACGGCCCCATCCTGGATCTTGTTTGCCGTGATTGCGTTTTGAGCGATGCTTGGGTTCGGGTAGGTGCCGGAGAGATCCCCACCGGCGGGTGCGCCACTGCGCAGTGCTTCGAAGGTTGTGGTGCTTAGCGATGTGACGCGCCCGTCTGTATCGACAGTGATCACGGGGATGAAGTTCGGCCCCCCAACCGGTGCGGTGGGAAGTCCTGAGATGTCCGTCAGTTCGGCAGCGCCGACGCTGTTTGGCTTGAGCTGAAGATTCAGATTGTCCAGCGGGCCCAGCAGGCCTACATCTGAAGCAGTGGCATCCTTTGGATCGGCCAAACGGTTGGCATTGATCTTGAGTGCTGTGCCGGGACCATTCAGGACGTTGACAATCGAGTTGCCTGCATTGGCAGAAATGCTTGGATTCGGGTAGGATCCCGTCAGATCGCCCCCTGCCGGACCGCTGATGCCCGGCGTCTTTATGGCCATATTGCTGGCCGATGTCAACCTTCCCTGAGCATCCACCGTGAACATGGGGATCGTGGTATCAGAGCCATAGGTGCCGGCACCAACGCCAGTTGTGGACATCTTTGCCGAGGTGACCGCGCCGTCGCGAATCATTGGGTTTGGATATGAATCGCGTAGATCGCCCCCTGCAGCGCCTCTGGGCAGAACGTTCAGTGAGTCGGAATTAAACGCGATCTGGATCGACTCTCCACTTGGAGTAATGCTTATGCCTTGGCCTGCCTCGATCTTAAGATTCCCTTGCAGTCCGTTCACAGACAATACGGCACCCGTTGCCGTCGGGGATAGCGACTGCGACACGAGCGCGGAATTAGCAAGAAAAGCAAACGCAGACCCTGTCACTTCTGCGCGTGGCCGGAACTCAGGCTCGTTGCCAAGCGTCACACCCAACCAGTATTTCTTCGTAGGATCAAAGGAAAGGGGCTGACGTTTCCCCAAAACGATGTCAAATACACCGAGCACGGTCGAAACAGAGTGCGGCTCGGTCCAGGTGGCCCCCCCTGATAGACTGTCGTTATACAATGACACTGTAACGGAATATGTACCGTCCGGTACAGGATCTCCGAGTGGCGTGGTCAGCAATCCCTGGAACGAGATCGACGAGGCCGGCTGCGCCATGACAGCAGTGCACCCGACAGCAAGGATCGCGAGACCCCTCACCAGCATACGTAGCATTCGATTCGGCATTTCGACCCCTCCTAGCAAATCATACACCCCTGCACTGATGATGCGGTACAAATGCATCATTTGGGAAGATTTTCGACCACGAAACTGCAAAATTCGGGCCGATTGTCAACAAGATTTCCACCGCGTCTTCCACAGCGATGTTTTTCCACCTAATCCCGGGAATTTAGGTGCGTGCTGTATATTTGACTTGAAGGCAGCATTAGGCCGCTAAAATGCGGTTATTTTCCACAGGAGGATTATGAAGCACATTAAGTTTGCCGTTTGGGCATCAGCGGCACTGATCGCCGTAGGTTGCAGTAAGGGACCGACATCCGAGGAGCTAGTGTTCAGGAGTGAGCTATATGCCGACCTCAACAACATTGGCAAGTCTGAAGAATGGGCACGCAAGGCAATCGGCACTGATGCGGCCAATCCTGATGCTTGGCGCGCACTTGGCAACACATGGGTACGGCGCAACAACCTAGACAGTGCGATCACGGCGTTTGACAAGGCCGTTGAGGTAAGTCCAGACAACATTCCGGCTCTCTACTCACTTTCGAATACTCTTGCTGCCAAAGGAACATTTGATCGTGCGCTGGAAGTGATCCGCCGCGCGATTCAAATCAAGCCCGATACCTCGGTGGGTCACAACAATGAGGGTGTCATTCTGACTTCAAAGGGCCAGTTCGACCCTGCCGTGGCGGCTTTCAAAAAGGCTATTGAGCTTGATGAGAAGAACGTTCAGGCACACTATAACCTCGGCAATGTATACGTCAAGCAAGGCCGTTACGAGGATGCTACGACATCCTTCAAGAAGGCTCTAACACTCAACAGTGGGTTTACTCAGTGCTATCTTGAATTGGCAAACATCAATCGACTTCAGGGACGCAATGACGAGATGTACAACAACCAGGGTCTGGCTCTGCTCACGCAGAACAATCTAGGTGGTGCCATACTTGCCTTCGAAAATGCCGTGAAGCTTAATCCGAACTATGCCGTCGGGCACAACAATCTGGCTCATTCATATTTGAAGGCAAATCAACGTGAAAAGGCGGTTGAGTCCTTCAAGGCCTCGGCTCGCTTGGGCTATGCTGATGCACAACGCCTCCTGAGTCAAGAAAAGATTGATTGGAACAAATGACGCCGTCTCGGCGAAGGCCGGGATTCAGCGAAAAAACAGAGCGCCGGTGGGACTCCCCACCGGCGCTTTTTGATTTTCGCCACTCTGCGCGCAGCGGGCGAGCGTATCAGTTCTCAGCCGTGGTCCTTGGCGCTATAGCGCCGACACTGAATTGCATGGACATGGCCTGCACGAACGGCCCTGGGTTGACGAGCTTGACGATCACGACGCAGTCCACTGGTGCCGAAGCATGGGCTATCGTCAGCAGTCCCGGAAGCTCGTCAGAGGGGGAAACAGAAATGGCAGAACCTGCCCTTACCCCCGGAACATCGATGCGCAATACATGTGACGTTCCTGAGAGCATTGAGGGAACCTCAACGATTGCTGACGTATGCAGAACGCTTGCCGAGGTACCCTTTTCGCCCCCTGCCACAGCCTCTTCGTTGGGTTGCACCGATTGGTCGCGTTTCCAGACCAGCACGATCTGATCCTTCTGTCCAATAGCATGGAGCCGAAGTGGGACTTCCTCACCCGGTTGCATTTGTGCGATGTGCGGGAACAGAAACAGGAACTGACCGCTTGTGTTCGGATTGGCAAGGAGAAGGTTGCTTTCCCCATTGCCGATACCCACGGTTCCTTGCACTCTGATGGCGGGAGAGAGTCCACTGCCGCCTATTGATATCTGCGCGAGCGCTGCGGTTGCGGTCATTATCAGCAGTGCCCCCAGTATAGCCAAGCGCATGTTCATGACTCCTTATTTCTGCTTCGTCGGTTGTGGTGCAGGTGTCGTTGTATCGGCTGGCGGACCATCCTTGAAGCCGCCGATGGACAACGTACGAAGGTTTGGAAGAAGATTCAACTCCACGACGGGGAGAGATGTCAACAAATTACGTGAAAGGTCCAACTGGGTAAGGTTTGTGCATTTTCCAATCGATGCCGGCAAGGTCTTGATACCTGTGTTTCTGAGGACCAGGCGCGACAGCCCCATTAGTGTGCCGATCTCATTCGGTACGGACTTGATGGGATTATCCGATAAGTCAATAGAAACCAGAGCCGTGATCTTCAATGCATCGAGAGGGAATGCCGAAAGTGCATTCCCCGCGAGGTCGAGCACCTGAAGATTACGAAACGCCGTAAGACCGTTGATCGAGGTGAGCCCCTTACCACGCAGTGACAGAACGAGAACTGAATCCGGCATGGTCATCGCCGAATCGAGGCTGGTGAAGACACCCGGACGCGGCGGGCGCGGGGTACGCGTCCGCCGAGCAGTCCGTGCCGTACTATCAGATTGCTGCGATATGGCCGCCGGAACCATCCGAATCACATCTGTCGGTGCCTTTGTTGACGTCGGCTGGGCCAACATGATCATGCCGGTCGAAAGTATGAAGACTAGAAGCGTCAAAGCACGCATGTGGTTTCTCGTGAGATTAGGGTTCTTGTTCTGCGAAGATACTGTGCGGAAACGAGCAAAGCCCCTTGAGATTGCTCTCAAGGGGCTCTGCAATAATGTACTGAGGTCCATGACGGCCTCGACTCGGCGATTAGTGACGGATGATGAGCGGCATCGACAGATTGACGCTGCCCTCCGCCCCATTGACGTGAATGATATACGCACCGCTCGTCAGATCGCGAACATCAGCCGAAACAGGCAGAAGTGTACCGCCTTGTACGTAGTCCTGATAGAGGACCTGAGCAACGCGGCCCACGGCATCGCGAAGTGTTACCGTTACGATACCTGAGTTTGGTATCACTGCTTCGATCGAGACGCGATCATCGGCAGGATTTGGCCAGGCGACCACCAACTCGTCGTCAGCACTTGCATCACCTGCAATCACACGCTTGTTTAGACCGTTGCCAGTTCCCTGCGAACCGCCGAAGTACTTATTACGCAGATAGCAATAAGCATCGTCACGTGAAGACTCGGCAGCCGTGTTGAGAATCAGGATCTCGGCAATACTTCCATTGTAGAACAGCGCGCGACCACTCGTGGTAATCGAATTGTTGACGGCCGCTGCAAGCCCGGCATCCCAGCTGGCGTAGTAGATTGATCCGGACCGGGTACCAATCGAGACCACGTTCGCCGGACCGATTGTTCCCGGTGTTGCGAGCGTTGTTGATGAGAACTTTCCACTGCCAACGTAACCATTCGTCTGCTCAGCACCGGTGTGGTTGACCTCTGTTGTATAGCGGCCGGTTTCCTGATCAAGCGCAGCCCCGACACGGCGATCGCCGTTATTGGTACCGTTGCCATTGAAGTACATCTGTGCGATCAGGACCTTGTTGTCGAACTCGGCCTGGTCATGTGTTGCATCGGCTTCGAATACCCAGCTCTCTCTGGTTGCATCTGTCGCACCATTGTAGATGTTAAGCGAGATACGTCCATCAGCCAACTGCACAACGCTCATACCGTTTGTCTGATCACCATGCTTGTAGATGACCTGATCGGCGTCACCATCAAGTGGACGGAATACAACAAAGAGTGTCTTTTGGTTGCCGCCATTGATCTCTGTCGTCGTGTTTGCCTCGAGATACTGGCTGGAAACTGCCTCGAAGTCCATCGACCACTTGTCGTTGTAATTCGCACCGGTGTTCAGTGCTGGACGACGGCTATTTGAGACGAGGTTCTGGAGCTTGACGCCACCCTTCATTGGCTCGAGAGTCTTGATCTTTTCAGCATTTCCGTCGACGCCGCCATCTTCAGCCTTCCAGCCTATCTCGAGATCATTCCATGGCAATGGTCCGTTGCTGCCATAGACGATGCGGCCACTGCCATAACCATTGTCTTCGGCGTCATAGACGAACTTGGCCACGTCAAACTTTTCCAGATCAGAGAAGGCCCCGTTGGTAACACCGTAGATGCGGCGATACGAGGTCGTGGGCGTTGGATCAGAATCCCAATCAAAACGGACATTCGTCACAGGGTCAACATTGCAGGAATTACCGTTCGGGATCTCGGCAAACTTGCCGTCGTTTGGAATCTGAAGAATCACATCACGGAGCGACTTAGCGGTTGATCCCGTGAACTTGAACAGCACCGTGTCGGCACCTGATCCGGTGTACGTGATTGTTGTCGGCGGCACAATGTCGCATCCCGTGTACGAAGGCACGCTTGCGTTAGAATTCGCGCCACGAATTGCCAGCTGCTTACTGACAGTGATGGTTGCGTTCCATGAGATGTTACCGATCAGCCACAGTGTTGCATTGCTGTTGCTGTTCACCTTCGTCATGACCGTACCGATGACCGACGATGCGGTACCGTTCATACCTAGGTTGTCCCATACCGATGTTGGCCAATCCGTACCCCATGTGATGGCACTCGTTGTACCATAGATGAAATATCTGCCGGAACCGAGGACTGTGGTCGGCGTGCCATTGATAGTCAGCTGCTTACTTACGACCGGCGACTCGTTGAAGGTTCCGGGCAACACACTGATGGTATTTCCTGGATCGGCCACGTCGATCGCCTTCTGGATGGTGCGCAGCGGGTTCACCGAGCGTCCATCACCTGTTACGTCATTGCCGACAGTCGAGACAATGATGGTTGACGGGTAGATGATCGGCGTCACACTAAGTACTGATTGACATCCATTGGCATCGGTGATTGTCAAGGAGTAGTTCGTGCTGAAGCCATTGTCATCCGCCGTGGTCACTGGAATGGTAAACGTCGTTACCACGTCGTTGACATTCGCGGTTTCGATCATGCTGGTCGGCATCTGTGCTTCCGGGCGAGGCTTTGACCAGCTATACTGATACTTGTTCCCAACCGCAAAGCGTGTACCTCCAACGATTGTTGCCGTGAATGTCAGTGACTCTCCAGCATTAATCGGCCCGCTGTTTGTGAGCGAGCTCAGCTGCAGAAGTGGCGGATTCGAAAGCACGTAGGTCTGTGGGTCCGAATTACATCCGTTGACGTCTTGAACGATCACGTTGTAGGTGCCTGCGCCAAGACCGGAGAAGGTGAATACAACGCTGTCCTGGTAGGTCGTTCCGCCTGTGACCCACGTTACTCCATTGTCCTTCGAGAACTTCAGATTGCCGGTACCACCTTGAGCGGTGACGATGATGTTGCCGTTCGTAGATCCAAAGCAGCTCACATCACGTCCGTTGTACTTGTCATTCCGAAGCTTGAAGATCGTTGTCTGCGCCGGCGGGATAATCTCAACCGACTGCGTCACCGTACAATTCTTGTTGTCGGTCACAGTGACACGATATGTACCGGCATTCAAGCCGGATACATTCTGTGCGGTTGCATTGGCGCCCCCGAGTGTCGTCCATGTACCCGACACATTCTTTTGCCAGAGATACTGATACGGAAGCGTTCCGCCACTGGCATTTGAAGCAATTGCTCCGTCAAAACTATTTGGACATGTGAGCTGTGCTCCATTGTAATTCGAAGTAACGGCAGGTGCCGCAACCAGAAGTGTAGGCTCTGTGACAATCTCCGTAGACACCTTCACTTCGCATGTCGGCGAGACGCCTTCGGCGATCACGTAAACATCGAACGTACCCGGTGCGAGCCCCGAGAATGTATTTGAAGACTGGGCCGAACGGTTTCCGGTTGCATCTCCTACCTTGACGAGACGATACTGGTATGTCTGCGTCTTCTCTGGATGCGTGCCACCGCTTGCGCCGTTGATCGTGATTATGCCGTCCGCGGCATTCTTACAGCGCACGTTTTCCTTGACGACTGTTCCAGAGAGAACCGAAGGACGGTAAATCACCTGATTGCCAAGCGTTACCACACAGGCTTGGAAGGCCTTGTCACGAATGTAAACCGTAAACGTGCCGTTTGATAGACCTGCAAACACATACGGAGTAGCACTCGAAACATCGAACCACGTTGTGTTGTTTATCGATGCCTGATAGGTGCCATAGCCCCCTACCGGTGCACTCACGGTTATCGTACCATCGTTGGCACTATTACAGGTAATGTTGGTCTTGTTCACGGTAGCACTCAATGCAGCGGGGCGCGTAATGGTCTGATTGCCCAACGTGACCGCACAGAACTGGAATGCCTTGTCACGCAGATACACTGTGTAGACACCGTTGGTCAGCCCAGTAAACACTCGACTGGATGCTGTCGAGACATCAAACCATGTCGAATTGTCGATGGACGTCTCATACGTTCCGTATCCTCCAACAGGAGCACTGACCGTAATGGTACCATCGTTGATGTTGTTACACGTGATATCGGTCTTAGCGACGGTCGCCGAAAGCTGCGCCGTTGGAACCGTTACAGTAATGACTCCGCTTGTCCGTTCGCAGACAATAGAATTTAGCGTTGAAATCGCAACGCGGCGATAGTACATGGTCTGCGTCAGTGTTGTCGTAACATCATACGTCGTTGCCGTTGCACCGCTGATAGTGCTCCAGTTGACGTTATTTGTCGAGGACTCCCACCGATAGGTGATCGCTCCGTCACCCGTTGCCAACGCACTGTTGGTGAATGGGGCTGGATCTGCGTTGTAGCAGATGGTTTGGTTGGATCCGACGCTGCCGCTAGTAAGATTATTGACCGTTACCGTCACCGTGTTCGATACCGCCGTACAAGCCACACTGTTAAGCGTGCTCGTAGCAATGCGACGATACTGCGCGTCAGCCGTCAAAACGCCTTGGTCGTAGGTGGGCGATGTGGCACCGCTGATGTTCGACCAGCTGGCCGTCGGGAATGACGTGTTCTGCTGCCATTGGTACGTAATTGTCCCGTCACCCGTGGCCGCCACCGAAGTGAACGCTGCCGGATCTCCGCCTTCGCAGATAGTCTGATCGGCCGAGATCGAACCGGCCACCAGATTGTTCACCGTCACCGTTACCGTGTTCGATACCGCCGTACAAGCCACACTGTTGAGCGTGCTTGTGGCAATGCGACGATACTGCGCGTCAGCCGTCAGAATACCTTGGTCGTAGGTGGCCGATGTGGCGCCGCTGATGTTCGACCAGCTTGGAGTGGAAAGATTCGTGTTTGCCTGCCACTGATATGTGATCGTGCCGTCTCCAGTGGCCGCCACCGATGTGAACGCTGCTGGATCTCCGCCTTCGCAGATCGTCTGATTGGCCGAGATCGAACCGGCCACCAGATTGTTCACCGTCACCGTTACCGTGTTCGACACCGCCGTGCAAGCCAAGCTGTTGAGGGTGCTTGTGGCCATGCGACGATACTGCGCATCGGCCGTCAGCACGCCCTGGTCGTATGTGGTTAACGTAGCGCCGACGATGTTCGACCAGCTTGGAGTGGAAAGGTTCGTGTTCACCTGCCACTGATACGTGATCGTGCCGTCTCCCGTTGCTGCTGCAGTCGAGGCAAAGGCTACAGGATCTCCGCCTTCGCAGAAGGTCTGATCGGCCGAGATCGAACCGGCCACCAGATTGTTCACCGTCACCGTTACCGTGTTCGATACTGCCGAACAAAAAACAGTGTTGAGCAAGCTCGTGGCAATGCGACGATACTGCGCATCCGCCGTCAGAATACCTTGGTCGTAGGTGGCAGACGTGGCACCGCTGATGTTCGACCAGCTGGCCGTCGGGAATGACGTGTTCTGCTGCCATTGGTACGTAATTATCCCGTCGCCCGTGGCCGCCACCGATGTGAACGCTGCCGGATCTCCGCCTTCGCAGATAGTCTGATCGGCCGAGATCGAACCGGCCACCAGATTGTTCACCGTCACATTCACCGTGTTATTTGACAGGGCAGTACACACAACACCGTTGAGCGTGCTGACTGCCAGTCGGCGATACTGCGCGTCGGCCGTCAGCGGGCCTTCGTCATACGTTGTTGCTGTTGCACCACTGATATTCGACCAACTAGGTGTGACCAGGTTGGTGTTTATCTGCCACTGATACGTGATAGTGCCGTCGCCCGTTGCTGATTCATTGTTTGTAAAGGCAACTGGATTGCCCCCTTCGCAGATCGTCTGGCTGCCTGAGATTGCGCCGACCACCTGTATGTTGT
>VERF01000102.1 GCA_018882895.1 Candidatus Kapaibacterium sp. | reverse complement strand
TGCGAGCTGCCTACGACGTCACATCAATGCTAACGGCGCAACTGGCCGTTGAGAATCTCTTCGACCTCCAGTATCGTCCGGCGGGCTCAGGCATCTCAGCGCCCGGCCGCAACATCGTCACGACGCTGCGCGTTCGACTCTGAACCGATAGCTGATCGGAGCCGCACGTCGAAGCTCATCAGCGCATGCGAACAAGCGTGCCTGATGCGCCACCAATCGTGCGGCCATTAAGGATGTACCGATACGTTCCGGCAGCGGCGACGAGTCCGGTATCGGTCATGCCGTCCCAGATCACCGTATAGCGTCCACCGTCCACAGGCGTCTGGCGCACGAGGGTGCGCACAAGAGCCCCCTGTCCGTCAACAATATCGATCGACACGACGTCAGGCTTCGGGAGCGTAAAGGCGATGGACATCTGCTCTGCTGATGGATTGGGATAGACGTGCTCTTCGAGGTAGTCTGTGTTCCAGAAGATCGGAATGCTGGTTGCGACCGAATCGTAGCAGTTCTTTGCGCCGATGATATACGTGGCCGACACGTCCTTGTTCTTTCGTGAGGCCGATTCGTTCTTTGGAGGATAACTGCGCACGTAATCGATCTTCACTGCATCGGGGCTGACACTCACGCGCATGTGACCGGAGTTGGGAAGAATGACACCTTCGAGATACCCGTACTTGACGGCTTGACCTGCGCCGGAGAAGTTGGTGTGACTTGGCTGTGGGACTTCCTGGTAGATCAGGCAGTCCTTCTCCTGCTTGCCAAAGAAGTGATCGTGTCCGTGGAAGAACACGTTCACGCGGTGTCGCTTGAGCAGGTCCTTGATGGGCATTTCCCATCCTGGACGGTTCTTTGCAAAGCCTTCGGATCTATCGAGGTTCTTTCCGCCCCATTCATAGAGATCGGCAAACTCCACACCGCCGCGTCCGTCGGGGTCGCCCCCTACCAGCTGATGCGAGAACACAAACTTGAAGGTTGCTGTGCTCTTGGCAAGCGTCGCGCGCAGCCATTCGTATTGCTCCCTGCCAAGAGTCCACCTCCAACCATTCAGAGAATCGGGCTTGGGCTTTGTGAACCAGTACGGATCAATGACGATGAAGAGGGCATCGCCCCATTCCCATGAGTAGTAGGCGCCTCGACGTCCAACAAACGGATACTGCGTGGTGTCCCCTGTGTAGAAGCCATCCGGCTCGGGGTTTACGAAGTACTTCTTCCGGTCGATCGTGCCCCACACCGGTACGTTCTCAGCGGTGCCGTTGTTAAGCCATCCGGCTTCTCCTTCATGGTTGCCGAGTGTGATGAAGAGCGGCACAGAGTGACATGCCTCTTCGTAGAATGACCGGAGCAGATGTGCACGGTACGTGATCGTATCCCGCGGCACCTTCTTCTGAGCATTGGTGAGCTTGTCTGACATCAGAATGTCGCCTAGGTCGATCATGAAATCCGGCTCGTCTTCCAGCTCGTTGCGAAGCGTGCGGAGGTAAACAGATGTATCGCTCTGCTCATCAAGATGCGGGTCGGCTTGGATCACGAACGTGAAAGGGGCTCCTTTGGCCCGCTGCGTCTGGAAGGTGAATTCCGGACGCAACGTAGATGGCGCTCCCTGGCGTGGGCGGTGCTCAACTTGGTAGTGATAGCGCGTATTTGCCGACAGACCGCTGATGGTGATGTTGGCCGGCTCTGAGGGGCCGACCGTGGTCCACGACGTCTGCTTGTCGAGCGCGCCGGAGATTGTGCCGAAAAACACTCGAATATCGGCGCTGTCTTCGGGGATGACCTGAACAAGGACCGAACTCGCGGTCGGTCGTCCAAGAAGTTCACGGTGCTGCAGTGTCTGACCGGTGGCAATGCCAACCATTACCAAAAGCGTCAGCAGAATCGATCGCATCAGCGGCCTCCGATCATGATCGTCTGGCGAGTCTCCTGACCGTTGAGGCGTGTCATCACGTCGTACAATCCATGCGGAAGCTGAGACACGTCGATGGTTGTCAGACCGCTGCGGGCAACCACCTGACCCAGCACATTCGTGATGACAACTTCGAGTGCTGCTGTGGAGGGGGCAAGCACGTTGATGACGTCATGCGCCGGATTGGGAGCCACTGCTACGGCAGATCCGGAAGCAACATCGTCGTTCACAGAGACGGCACGGGGCTTTACGGTGTACGAATACAAGATCTCGCCGTTCTTCTTTCCGTCAACTTCGTCCTTTGGCATGAGTGCACTAACGAAGTCGACCACTGCACCGGCATCGGAGATCGAGATGCGCAGATGTCCTGTACCACGCATCGTTACATCCGTGTAGGCATCGGCGTTGGCAAGAACTCCGATCTCATAGGTGGAGTCGCTCGGCATCGGTACTTCCTGATACACCACACCATCGAGTTCCTCTTTCGCATACAGGTGGTCGTGACCCTGGAAGAAGACATTCACGCCGGTTTTGACCATGAGCTGATGGATCGGCAGGCCCCATCCGGGACGGAACTTGTCGAACTCGTACACTCCCTTGTTGTTATAGCCGCCCCACTCAGCCCCCTTCGCGGTGTTGACGCCCCCGCGACCTTGTCCGCGAGTATGGTGGGCAAAGACGAACTTGTACTTGGCGGTGCTGTTCTCGAGCGCCGAGCGCATCCACCTGTATTGCGTTTCGCCCAGCGTCCAGTCCCAGTTCTGGGGTTTGTCGTTCACATCGCAGTCGCGGTACACGTCGAGCACAACGAAGAGTGCATCGCCCCATTCCCATGCGTAGTAGTTCTCTGGATGATCGATGCCGTTGGCTTCACGCGTCATGTTGCCTGTATAGAAGCCGTTCGGAAAAGGATTGGCGTAGTAGAACTTCCGCCAGAGCGTGCCCCACACGGCGATGTTGTTGGGAGCGTTTTGCTTGAGATAGTAGCCCGATTCGCCTTCGTGGTTGCCGAGACAGAAGTAGAAGGGTAGTGAGTGACACACTGAGCCGAGATACTGAAGATAGTCGCGATGCAGATCGTCCATATCCTGACTGGTTGTTGTTGTTGGCTCGTGATCGTCACCGAACGTATCGCCCAATGAGAGCATGAAGTCGGCACTATCCTTCTTCATGTTTTCGAGGGTGATCTGATACATACTGCGGATGCCCTTCTTGTCGTAGAGGTGTTCATCGGCCTCGACGAGAAAGGTGAATGCTTCGCCCCGTGCCCTCTGGGTGCGAAAGGTGTATTCAGGGGTTGGCTGAAATGTCGTGCCACCCACAGCTCGATAGCGCACGCGGTAAACGTACTTCGTGTTCGGGCCGAGGTCCACCAGATCGGTCTTGACAGACTCTCCGGCCTTGCTGGTTACCGTTGCACTCTGCTGCGTATACATGCCGCTGAGCGTGCCATACTCGAGGTAGTACTCGGTTGGCTTGGCAAAGTAGACGCTGGCCGTAATCGATCTGTCGGTTGGCCGCCCAAGGATGACGCTGTACTCCTGCGATAGGAGAGTTTGGGCGGTCAGCAGACAGAGAGTAATCATGGCTAGGCCATGGATACGATAGACGCTTGAAGTCATCGACGTAATGTCCCCAGATGAAGATGCTGGACACAGGATGCCTTGGGAGATCCTTTGGTTACATTCGTTCCATGACGCATTCATACTGTTCAAGCAAGATCATCGTGCTGCTGGCAGTGCTGACATTACAGTTCGCATCGGCATGGTCGACCACTCTTCACGTTGGGCCGGGAAAGAACTATGCAGATCCGCGCGCGGCATGCCTGCAGGCCAAGCCGGGCGATACGGTGCTGATCCATCCGGGACAGTACCGAGGAACGTTCTGGATCGAGAACCTGAACGGCACCGCTGAAGCCCCGATCGTTATCCGTGGTACGGATCGTGAAACGGTCGTCTTCGACGGAGGAACCGAGTCGATGCACTTCTCCGAGTGTTCGCACCTGATCATTGAGAACATGACGGTCAGGGGGCAAACCGGCAACGGCATAAACTGCGATGACGGCGGGACGTTTGAGACGCCAACGCACCACATCACATTTCGCCGCATCACCTTCGGTGCGATGGGCGCAACGGGCAACAACGATCAGCTGAAGCTATCCGGCTTGGATGACTTTGTGATCGAGGAGTGCACGTTCGAGGATGGCTCGGCCGGCGGAAGTGGCGCCGACATGGTAGGGTGCCATCGGGGAGTATTCCGACGCAACACGTTTCGACGTCTTGGCTCGAACTGTATTCAGGCCAAAGGGGGCACGCAGTTCATCCGAATTGAGCACAACGAGTTCATCGATGGAGGCGAGCGTGCGCTGAATCTTGGTGGTTCCACGGGCCTGCAGTTCTTCCGTCCGCAGGATGCGCGCTTCGAAGCGGCCGATCTTACGGTGGTGGCGAATCTCTTTGTGCGCTCCGTCACCCCGATCGCCTATGTGGGTTCGGTACGGG
>VERF01000045.1 GCA_018882895.1 Candidatus Kapaibacterium sp. | reverse complement strand
GTCACACACTGGCCATCTGCGGGGACTGCCTCGCCCCTTTGCAGCGAGATGACGTCGCCGACGCGCAGCTGTTCAGGATGAACGGTGATGGATATCTCTCCTCTCAGGACCGAGACGGGCGCTCGAAGCACGATAGTTGCGCGCTCCAACGCTCGATGTGCGCGCGCTTCCTGGAGGATGGCCAAGACGGTATTCGCGATCACTACCGTTATCACGCCGAAGGAGTCCCAGATGAGGCGCACATCGCCGGTACTCTGCCAAGCCACAACCAGCGCTCCAACGACAATCGCGTTGATGAGGTTGAACGGCGTGAAAGTGTTTTCCGCAACGATCAATGGTACTGACTTTGGCATGCATTCAAAGCTAGAACGAAGCGCATTTCCATTGAGTAACATTTAGTGAAGATGAACAAGAGCTAACGTATTGCAATCCATTTTTACGATGCAATGAACTTGGCATGGACAATTCTGCTCGTCTTCATCGTCGGAAGCATCTGCTTTCGGATACTGCGTTGGCTTACCACTCCCCTGCTACGCAGGATGGGCTTCTACACATACTATGCCCCACTCTTCTTCATCCAGCCATTTGGTCGCGATCAGGTGGAGATTCACCTCGGTACGACGTGGGATCTTATGTGGACAAGACAGCTCACGGCTCGAACACTGATGTCGAGTCTTGTCCAAGGTATTTCGGGAGTCGTTGCAGATGCGAAGAGGGGCAGATTGGAACGGTCGCTCAAGTTGAGGGCAACCACATACTTCCTTTCAGAAGAGACTCTCCTCCGGTTCGGATTTACTGTTAGACGTCCCAACCCATTTGAATACTTCGCCTTTGTAGCGAACTACTTGGAGGTGTTTCTGATCAGATGCATCGTTGCGGGTCGGCCCCGGTTGATTGATATCCGGCGTCTTCGCATGGCCGAAACAACGATCGAACGCCTGATTGAAAGTGAGGTCGCCTTCTGTAGGCTTATACCTATCCTTATTCGCTCCAGCGGCAGCTCACAGACCTTGTAACCGAGCTCATTAAACCTGTATCTTTTTAGTGACGTCCGTAGCTCACGCTCCGGATGCAGTCGGGTTGAGACATGAATTGTCCTACCAGAGAATTGGTCACAAATGGAACCGCAAGGAGGCTAAATGGCTTCATTGACACAGTATTCAGGTCCATGGACGCGCCGCCAGGCGGCCCACCTGCTGCGGCGGGCAGGGTTTGGCGCTTCGTTGACAGAGATTGACGCGTCCGTGAAAGGGGGCTTGCCCTCGACGCTGAAGACTCTATTTACGCCTCTTCCGCCACCGGTTCCGCCTGTGAACACGGATGACAACTCCAAGTGGGTTCCAGATGCAGGCAAGGTGTGGACCTCTACCCTTGTGCAGGCCGATCAGAATGATACCTCGACGCAGACCGCCTATAATCAGGTCAAAGGACCGGGCTTCTACAATGGCCTGACCAAGACGTGGTGGGCAAAGCAGATGGTGAACTCTCCGTCATCGATCCATGAGAAGCTCACACTGTTCTGGTCGAATCACTTCGCCACCGAAATGACAACTGTGCAGAATGGCATCTTTTCCTTTGAGTTGCTGGCATATCTGCGAGCCAATGCCTTTGGCAACTTCAAGGCCATGGCCCGACGTGTCACGTTCGATGCGGCCATGCTGCGCTATCTGAACGGCAACGTCAACACCAAGGGAAGTCCGAACGAGAACTATGCCCGCGAACTTCAGGAGCTTTTCACCATCGGTAAGGGGCCGGAGATATCCCAAGGTGACTACACTACATATACCGAGCAGGATGTTCGCGCAGCGGCACGGGTTCTGACGGGCTGGCGCGAGTTTGGCGTGCGTGATCTTGTGATACCTGCCGGTGACAGGGATTACCGGGACAACCAGCCACGAAACGCCCCAACGTTTCCCGACAACCCGAATGCCGTCTTTGTTGTGAATCAGCATGACACGGGCGACAAGCAATTCTCGCAGCGCTACGGTAATCGCGTGATCAAAGGTCGCAACACGGTTCAGGGGGCTATCGCAGAGGTCGACGAGCTGCTCGACATGATCTTCGAGCAGAACGCTACGGCCGAGTACCTTGTGCTTCGTCTGTATCGCTGGTTCGTAAGCAGCGATGTTACCGATGAGATCCGTCGCGACATCATCAAGCCCCTTGCCTCTGATCTTCGGAGCAACAACTACGTCGTTGGCCCCGTTCTGCAGAAGCTCCTGGCCTCGGAGCACTTCTTTGACGATGCCCTTCGGGGATGCCAGCTGCGTTCTCCGGCAGATATGGTCATTGGTCTCTTGCGCGCCATCCCAACCTGGAAGGCATTGGTCGATCCGACGCTTGAAGGTCGGTTGTATGGGTCGCTGGCAACGAGTCTTGCCGCACAGCAGATGGATCTGAATGAGCCCGCAAGTGTGGCCGGATGGGAGGCATACTATCAGTCACCCGACTTCGATCGGCTCTGGCTGTCGACGGCAACGCTCCCTCTGCGAAACGGCTTTACGGACGCGTTGCTGGTGAACAATAATGCGCTTGGGCGCAAACCCATCCTCGATACTGTTGCGTTCGTCAAGCAACTTGCTGATGCAAACGATTCGCTCCGCGTTATCGAGCAGATCAATGAGATCTTCTTTGCCGTACCATTCTCCGAAGCCACCACCATGATGCTTGCCGAAGAGGTGCTCATGAATGGGGGGCGATACTACGAGTGGGCAACGCTATGGAATGCGCACCTTGCCGAGCCTACCAAGACGTCGGCCTTCAATGCGGTCCGCACGCCCCTTGATCGACTCTTCAAATACCTATTCCGCATGGCGGAATTCCAGCTGGGATAAGGAGAAGACACAATGAACAAGAACACGCTTCGTACCGGCCTCTCACGTCGCTCCTTCATTGCCCGTGCCACAGGCGCCGTTACCCTGCCGATGCTCATCAACGGGCTTCCGGTGAAGGCCTTCGACGGCCCTGTGTTGCATGACCTCCTCAACGTCGAGGCAGAGTCGGATCGCGTTCTGGTGCTGGTCCAGCTCAATGGCGGGAACGACGGTCTCAACACCGTGATCCCACTCAACGATTACGCCACCTACCAGAAGCTTCGAACTAACATTGCCATTCCCGAGAAGTCGGCACTGAAGATCACGACGCAGGCGGGTCTGCACCCGAACATGGCGGGCATGCAGCAGTTGTGGGACGAGAAGAAGATTGGCATTGTTCAGGGCGTTTCCTATCCGAATCCGAATCTCTCGCACTTCCGCTCGACGGATATTTGGATGAGTGCCAGCGCTTCAAACGTGAACGTTACCACAGGCTGGCTTGGGCGCTACCTGAACATGGAGTACCCCAACTATCCGGAGGGGTTTCCCAATGCATCGACGCCCGATCCTATCGCCATACAGATGGCGGCGGTGGTTGGTCTTACCCTGATCGGCTTGGAGCACCAGTCGATGGGGATCGCCTTGCAGGATCCTGAGACGTTCTACCGACTTGTCAGCGGTACCGACGAGCCCGGCTCCGACCTTCCGTCGCAGCAGCGCGCTGCCGCAAATGTGACCTATGTGCGAGACGTGCAGTCCAAGTCTATGGCGTACAGTACGGTGATCAAGGCCGCTGCCGACAAGGCAAAGAACATTGAGACGTATCCCACGGGAAATCGCCTTGCCGATCAGCTGAAGATCGTGGCGCGTATGATAGCGGGCGGACTCACCACGCGTGTGTATGTGGTTCAGTTAGGGGGCTTTGACACGCATGCCGGCCAGACGGATGCTACAGAGCCGACGATGGGAACGCATGCAAATCTGCTGGGCATGGTATCAGGTGCGCTGACCGCATTTCAGCGCGACATTGAAAAGCTCGGCGTGGCTGAACGTGTTGTGACGATGACGTTCTCGGAGTTCGGACGGCGGGCTGAGTCAAATGAGAGCTTTGGTACGGACCACGGCACATCGGCCCCAATGTTTGTTCTTGGCACGTCCGTACAGGATGGTATGACTGGCTCGAATCCGGACCTGAAGAACATTGTTGACGGGAACCTGCGGACACAGTTCGATTTCCGCCAGATATACGCCAGCATCCTTGAACAGTGGTTCGGCGCCAAGAAGTCTGTCGTCAAGGACGTCCTGTTTGACAACTTCGATACCGTCAAGCTCATCCGCGGCGGCACTACATCCACCGACGACGCGCGCGCCGTCACCACGCAGGCGTTCACCTTCGATGCCATCGCTCCGAACCCTGTCCGCATGGATGCTACCATCCGATACAATCTCAACGTCGATGGCATGGTCCATGTAAACCTCTTCGACAACCTCGGCCTCCACGTCGCCACCTTGGTGAGCGAAGTCCAAGCCCGAGGCTCACACTCCGTCCCCGTCAACGCAAGCCCCCTGCCAAGCGGCTCCTACGTTGTCGAACTCCGCATGGGCAATGAACGCGCACACCAGGTGATGGTGGTGGCAAGGTAGGTGGGTGACGCGTTGTAAATACATTTGTCGTCCTCGCTTCCCACGGTTGAAGCCGTGGGCTGAGGTGCAGCATTGCGTGTTCCTCGTTTCGGTCGTTACGTCTCGCCCCTACAAAGAATGCGCGTCCCTAGTAGCTCGTCTGTCGTCCCTAGTACCTAGTAACCCCTCTGTCGTCCCTAGTATCTAGTATCTAGTACCTAGTACCTAGTAACTAGTAACTAGTAACTAGTAACTAGTAACTAGTCTCTCGTAACTTGCCATTGTGTCCACCGATGTTTCCGTCATCATTCCATGTCGTAACGAGCGCAGCACGATAGAGCAGGTGCTGGAGGATCTGCATGCGCAGACATTTCTCGGAAAGATGGAGGTGATCGTTGCCGATGGATGTTCAGATGATGGTACACGAGAGATTCTTGACGAGATATCTCGTTCCGACAGATATCGGTATCCGCTGAGGGTTATCACGAATGAACATCGCATCATTCCATCGGCCCTGAACCGTGCTGTTGAGGCTTCGAGTGGACGAGTGATCGTGCGAGTTGACGGACACTCGCGTGTTCCGCAGACGTATGTCGCTGAGATCGTCAACGCACTTGCCACAACCGGTGCTGATGTTGTCGGCCCGCGCGTTCGCTTTGTTCCCGGAAGCGCAAGCCCCGTGGCATTTGCAATCGCGACACTCCAAGCGAGCGTGTTCGGAACAGGTGGCACGGCATCGCGACGATCAATCTCGCGTCCTGTCAGAGTGGCGCACGCCGTCATGTCGTGTTACAACCGCGCCGTATGGGAGCGAGTAGGGGGCTATGACGAGTCGCTGCTGACCAATGAAGATTTTGACTTTGACTATCGGGCCACTCGCACTGGCATTGTGGTGAATGCGTTGCCCTCGCCGGTGTTCAGTCTGCTTGCTCGCCCTACCCTGGGTGGCCTCTTCTCTCAGCGATGGCGCTATGGATGGTGGAAAGCTGCCGTCATCATCAAACATCCCGCGTCTGTGCACCTTCGGCAGATCATTCCCGTTGCGGCGCTCCTGCTTTTCGTGGCCCTTGCCATCTTGTCGTTCCTTACGCCCGTCTATGCCATAGCGCTCATTGCCGTGGTATACGGTTACGTTGGGCTCAGCAGCTGTGCAGCGCTATTAGCGCTCGTGCCAGTGGTGCTTTCAGAAGTGGAGGCCGACGGCAGAAAGATCCTTGCTACGATGCTGCTTGCCCCCTTCATCTTCGCCATCATCCACGGCGTTTGGGCCACAGGGGTTGTCTGTGGACTTCTTTTCGGGTCGAGACAGCGCTCGTAAGTGACTACCGCTCGGCGGAGCGACGTTGCTTGGCCGGCCTCTCAGCCTCTTTTTGCTGATCAGAGAGCTCCAGCAAGGGGCTTGCCTTGCGTGTGACCACGTCTTCAGTGATGACGCACTTGCGAATGCCCACAACGTCGGGCAGCATGTACATGATCGGGTTCATCACGTCTTCCATGACGCCGCGTAGCGCCCGGGCTCCTGTGCGACGCTTCTGTGCCTTGGCAACGATTGCTTCGAGGGCTCGCTGCTCAAATGACAGCTCCACGCCTTCGAGCAGGAGCAACTTCTGATATTGCTTGACGAGTGCATTCTTCGGACCCGTCAGAATATCGAGCATGGCCTCGTCAGTTAGCTGGTGCAACGCCGTCACAACCGGAAGACGTCCGATGAACTCGGGGATGAATCCGAAACGCATCAGATCCTCCGGTTCAACGTGCAGCAGCATGTCCATCGATTCCTCAACCGTCGCCGGGGTGGAAGCGGTGAAGCCCATCGTGGTAGGCTTCATGCGCTTGGCAATGATCTTCTCGAGACCTTCGAATGCACCTCCACAGATGAAGAGAACATTCTTGGTGTTTACGTACACAAGCGCCTGTTCCGGATGCTTGCGACCTCCCTTCGGAGGTATGCCCGCGATCGTACCCTCGAGGATCTTCAGAAGTCCTTGCTGAACGCCTTCACCGGAGACGTCCCGGGTGATCGAGGCGCTGTCACTCTTGCGAGTAAGCTTATCGATCTCATCGACGTAGATGATGCCGCGTTCGGCACGCTCGACGTTGTGATCCGCATTCTGCAGGAGATTTACAATGATCGACTCAACATCATCGCCTACATATCCCGCTTCAGTGAGCGTAGTGGCATCGGCGATGGCAAACGGTACATCCAGGATGCGAGCCAGTGTCTGTGCAAGCAGCGTCTTGCCGGTTCCGGTTGGACCCAGCAGCAGGATGTTCGACTTTTCGATCTCCACCTCGTCGAAGCTGCTGACAAGGTTCTTTGACTGAATGCGCTTGTAGTGGTTGTACACCGAAACAGCAAGCACTTCCTTTGCCTCGGTCTGGCCGATAACGTGCTCGTCGAGCTGACGCTTGATCTGCGAAGGCTTTGGCAGCGACGTGACGTCTGTGCGAAGTTTTGCCGCAGGCGCATTCTTCTTCAGGATCTCTACCGAGTTCTGAACGCAGACGTCACAGATGTATACCCCTTTGCCCGCAATAAGATTCGCAACTTCTTGCGCATTGCGATTGCAGAAGGAACAGTGCAGAATTTCAGGCGTTGTGCTCATGATGAAACCGAGTGACTCGGCTCAATTTATACCGTGCGCGTGAGGATCTTGTCGATCAATCCGTAATTCAGAGCTTCTTCGGGCGACATATAGTAATCCCGATCAGCATCCTTCTTGATGGTATCGTAGTCTTTACCCGAGTGATTTCCGATGATGCCGTAGAGCGTGTCGCGGATTCGGAGCATCTCTTTCGTGTAGATTTCGATATCGGTTGCCTGACCTTGCGTTCCGCCAAGGGGCTGGTGCATCATGATGCGCGAGTGTGGCAGTGCAAAGCGCTTGCCCTTGGCACCCGCACATAGCAGGACCTGTGCCATTGATGCTGCCATCCCGACACAAATCGTCGAAATGTCGGGCTTGATGAACTGCATCGTGTCGTAGATGGCCAAGCCGGCCGAAACGCTTCCACCGGGGGAGTTGATGTATACCGAGATGTCCTTCGTTGGGTCTTCGCTCTGAAGGAACAGCAGCTGGGCGATGGTCAGACTCGCTACGAGGTCATCGATCGGAGTGCCGATGAAGATGATCCGTTCCTTGAGAAGGCGCGAGTAAATGTCGTAGGCGCGTTCGCCTCGACTTGTCTGCTCCACGACCATTGGCACGAGTTGGTTTTGCATCGCAGGTTCCTTCTGGTGATTCGTGATCTGTCAGGTTCTCAGCCCCCTGACGTGATGTCAATCGTCGATCTGGTCGACGTTGACGTCGGTGATGATGGCATAGTCTATGAGCGTCTTGACGGCCTTTTCTGCAAGGATCTGGTCCTCGATCGACTGATTCTGACGCATCAGCATCCGTAGGTGATCCTCACCGATACCGTAGCGTTCCGAGGCTGCCGTCAGGTCCTCATCGGTCATCGCAAGGTTCTCAGCCTGGACGATCTGGTCGCGGATCAGTTCCCAGCGAACGATACGCTCTGCTGGAGGCCTGAGGTCGTTCTCGAGATCGTGCGCCGTTAGCTTGTCGATGCCGGGTGCACCTTCATTGCGCTGCTTAAAATCGTCGAACAGGCGGTGCATCACCGAATGCACCAGCGGCTCGGGAAGATCCATCGGATGAGCTGCAACGAGCTGGTCGATGAGCTGATTCTCCAGACTCTGCTGTGTGGCCCGCTCAAAGTAGTCACGGATCTGCGACTCTATGTCGGCGCGAAGTTCCTCGGTGGTGTGCATTCGATTGGTCGTGACCATCTCGACGAATTCATTGGTGAACTCGGCCGGTACGACGCGCTGGATATCGCTCACTGTCACGCGATAGGAAGGGGGCTGAGCATTCTCATCCTGCGTCTCTGCCACGTATGTGAACGAGTCGCCGACTTTGCAATTCGTCAGTGAGCTGCGCAGGTGCATGTCAACCGAATCGTCTTCAAGAAACACGCGCGACTCCTGAGCTTCGGCTCCGATGATCGGCATTGACGTCTCGCGGTCGAGTTCATGCATCGTCATGCTCACCAAGTACAATGTCCCATCGATCTGGTCAGCCTGCTCGAAGGTGGCTGCCCGCATACAGATCCGGTCGATCTCACGCTGCACATCCTCTTCGGTCACTTCCTTGATCGGGCGGTTCAGGGTGAGTCCGCGGTAGGTCCCAAGCTCGATATCCGGAAGAACCTCATATCGTATGGTGAACTCAACACCTTCGGCCGACTTCTGAATATCAGTCAGTGCCGGACTTCCGACAACCTTCTGTGATTCGGCCTGCGCAAATGCCCGAAACTCACTGTCGGCGATCGTCTCAAGGGCCTCGCTTTCGATCTCGCGACCAAAGCGCTGCTTGATCATGGCTACCGGCACCTTCCCTTTGCGGAATCCCGGCAGGGTGATGCCCGCCTGCGCCTTGACGTAAGCCTCTTCGTAATGGGGCTTTAGCTCAGATTTGACAAGTGAAATGCGGACTTCTCGCGAACACCCTTGCAGGGTAGTGGTAGTGCGTTCCAAACGGTTCTCCGTCGGGCCGTATCAGGCCGAATTACTGGTGATTTACTGCGTGCGGAAGGAGAGACTCGAACTCTCACAGGTTGCCCCGCCAGATCCTAAGTCTGGTGCGTCTGCCAATTTCGCCACTTCCGCAGGGCCGCAAAGATAGTTACAAGAGACGAGAGACAAGAGACGAGAGACAAGCCATTGATTTACTAGCCCCGGGCCTTGGCCCGGGGAAAGAGAGACAAGAGACTACCTCAGTTTCGTGCCGTTGGTAACGGGGGCATCCGGCACGCAGAGGGCCACCGAGCCATCGGGGAGGTGGAAGCCGGTGACCAGGACCTCGGACATCCACGGGCCGATCTGTTTGGGCGGGAAGCCGCAGACGCACACGACCTGACGCCCAACAAGGGTGTCAGGAGTGTAGAGGTCGGTGATCTGCGCGCTGGAGCGGCGTACGTCGCCCCCTCCGAGGTCGACCCAGAGTTTATAGGCCGGTTTGCGGGCCTCGGGAAACGGTTCGGCTCGTACGATTGTCGCGACGCGAAGATCAAGCCGGTCGAAATCATCCATCGTGGCGTGTGGCATTTCCGCAATTTGCGACGAATGAAGCTGTTGGTCATCGGAGGGGGCTGGGCAGGAATTGCTGCGGCCATGGAGGGTGCTCGCAAGGGACACGACGTGACGCTTGTAGAGGAGCGACCCTACATTGGTGGCCGTGCGCGGTCGTTTGCCGACCGCACAACCGGCGATGTCATTGACAACGGCCAGCACGTTATGATGGGCTGTTATCACGAGCTTTTGCGCATCTGCCGGGATTTGGGCACCGAACACCACCTGGAGCGCCAGCAGGCTCTCAGGGTTGCGTTTGTGGACCCGCGCCGTGGAAGACATGTGCTCGACGCAGGAATGCTGCCGGGTCGCCTCGGGATGGCACTTGGCCTGCTGCGTCTTGGCTCAATGCCCATCATGGCACGGGTTGCCATCGTGCGCCAAGCCACGCGCATTCTCGTGAGCCCGGATTCGGCTAAGGGGCTTACTTGTTCCGAACTGTTCGCCCGGAGCCGGCAGCCGCGTGAGGCCATTGAGCGGTTCTGGGAGCCCCTTATCCTGGCCACACTCAATGCGCCCGTTGAGACGGCCTCGGCCGAGATGCTCTGTGCAGTCCTAAGGCTGGCTTTCTTCGGGTCGACCACGGATGCAACACTCCTGATTCCAACGGCGGGGCTGAGCGACCTGGTCGAACCCTTTCCGGCATGGCTTGACCAACGAGGAGGTCGTGTGCTGCTCAGCACCGGCGTGGAGCGAATCAACCTTCTGCAAGGGCGCGCCGTGAGCGTTGAACTCTCGGACACGACCACCCTGCAGGCAGATGCCATCGTCTGTGCCACTCCGCTGAGGGCGATGGATCGACTGATGCGTGCCTCCGGCATCGACATGCCGCCCATGCCCGAGGTCCAGATGAGTCCGATCGTGAGCCTCTACCTCTGGTATGACCGTCAGTGGATGGACACGGACTTTGCGGCGGCACTCTCGACCACGGTGCAATGGGTTTTCAATAAGGAGCGGATCGCAAAGGGGTTGGTGGCGCTCACCGTCAGCTCGGCATCCGACATCGTTGGCATGCCCACTGAAGAGGTTGTGCGATTGTGTGACGACGAGCTCCGTCGGCTCTTCCCCAAAAGCATGTCAGGGGCGTCGGTGCGCCATGGCGTGGTGATCAAGGAGAAACACGCCACGCCCCTTATCAGCCCTACAATTCAGGCCATGCGACCGCCGTCCGATCTGTTTCGACCTCAGGTCAGGGGGCTCTTTATTGCCGGTGACTGGACCCAGACGGGGCTTCCGGCAACGCTGGAAGGGGCGGCCCGATCGGGAGTTGCGGCCATTGCCGCCGCGCAAAATGTAGCACAAGCGTAGCCACCGCCACGCCGATCACAAGGCCACCAAGCACGTCGCTCGGATAGTGTACGCCGCAGTATACACGGGACACTGCGATGATGCCTGCATAGGCCCACCACAGGCTGCGAAAGCGTGGGAAGAACACCGACAAGATCACGGCAATGATGGCGCTGTTCATGGCGTGGTTGCTCGGAAATGATCCGCCCCCTGACCCTACTAGCTGAATCGCATCAGAAAGGACCATGTATGGCCGTGGACGCTGGATGACCTCCTTAAGCAGCCGATGACTGAGCTGATCGGCCACCGCAACCGTAAGCACGAGCATCACGGCACAGACGATCAGCCGGCGTCCGCCCGTGGAGCGATCACGATATCCACGAACGAGCATGAAGACGATTCCGAGAACATAAATCGGCAACCAATTTTTTGTTGTTGTGAGAAATGGAAACACGACATCGAGAACGGCATTCGACATCATGCCGTTGATGAACCTAAAGGCGTGAATGTCCCATGAAATAAGGACGGAGAGAACATCGTGGACCACGTCGAAAACTACGGCGATTCAACGCGAAAAATCTCCCTATGAAACATACAAGAGGGTGAAAAACTTTTACGAGTGATTTTGGCCTTCGGAATTTTTCCACAAGAACATTCCGCGATTGACGGAGCTCAGATGCTCACCCTATCTTGCCTCTCGTTGACCGACAATCAATTCAACAAATCAACATCCTTGTCCTGCGTGCGAGACACCACCTGCGCGCTGGTCGAATATCCCCCAAGACCGGCGGAAGGTTTGCTGAATTGACGCCATGATGCAACTGCATGGCGTATCGGCCCAGCGTTACCCATACAGCCAACCTCGCATCACGGAGAGACCGCATGAAGATTCCGCGCCGATTTACGACGTCAGGAACAACCCCATTTGAGATGTTTCGCTACACGATCAGAGAATCGGTGTTGCGAAACCAAAGCGGTAAAGAGATCTTTCGGATGGACCACGTAGAGGTCCCCGAAGCGTGGTCGCAGGTCGCCTCTGACATTTTGGCTCAGAAGTACTTCCGCAAGGCGGGCATCCCAATGACGGACGATGCTGGCAACGCCATCTTCAATGAGGACGGTTCGCCAAAGACCGGATCGGAAACATCCGTGCGTCAGGTCGTCCACCGTCTGGCCGGATGTTGGCGCTGGTGGGGTGAGAAGTACGGCTACTTCGACACGGCCGAGGACGCCCAGGCGTTTTACGATGAGATCGCCTACATGCTGCTCAAGCAGATGGCAGCGCCGAACTCACCGCAGTGGTTCAACACGGGATTGAACTTCGCCTACGGTATCACGGGCACGGCGCAGGGTCACCTCTATGTCGATCCCGACACAAAGACCCTTACGCGATCGAGTGATGCCTATACGCACCCTCAGCCCCATGCCTGCTTCATTCAGTCGGTAAACGACGATCTCGTTAACGAAGGTGGGATCTTCGACCTTGCAACGCGCGAGGCTCGCATCTTCAAGTACGGATCGGGTACGGGATCGAACTTCTCGAACCTGCGTGGCGAGAGTGAGCGACTCTCGGGAGGGGGCGTCTCGAGCGGTCTGATGTCCTTCTTGAAGATCTTCGACCGTGCCGCAGGCGCCATTAAGAGCGGCGGTACAACACGCCGTGCCGCGAAGATGGTGATCGTCAACGTCGACCACCCGGATATCGAGAAGTTCATTGAGTGGAAGGCCAAGGAAGAGGAGAAGGTCGCCGCACTTGTTTCCGGTTCGAAGATCGCCTCGACGTTCCTACAGTCAATCTCAGAGGCTGCTCAGCAGGGTGGCACGAATGAGCAGACCAATGAGCGGCTGCGCGTGCTCATCCAGCGTGCCCTCAACCGTGGCGTGCCGTATAACATCATCAAGCGCACTCTTGCGTTGATCGATCAGGGCTTCAACAACATTGACTTCGCCCAGTTCGATACGCATTACGAGGGCGAGGCCTACAACACCGTCAGCGGACAGAACTCCAACAACTCCGTGCGGGTGACCAATGACTTCATGGAGGCCGTCATCACTGACAGCCCATGGAATCTGACGTGGCGCACCGACAGCACCAAGCATGTGACAGTGCGGGCTCGTGATCTGTGGAACAAGATCAACATGAGCTCGTGGAAGAGCGCCGATCCCGGACTTCAGTTCGACACAACAATCAACGAGTGGCACACGTGTCCGAACGACGGCCGCATCAACGGCTCGAATCCATGTTCGGAGTACATGTTCCTTGACGACACGGCCTGTAACCTTGCGTCGCTGAACCTGGCGCATTTCTACGACGAGTCCACGCAGACCATGAAGGTCGACGACTATCGTCATGCGGTACGCTTGTGGACGACCGTTCTGGAGATCTCGGTTCTGATGGCTCAGTTCCCATCGGCAGAGGTTGCTCAGAAGAGCTATGACTTCCGCACGCTCGGCCTTGGATATGCCAACCTTGGCACCGTGCTCATGATGAAGGGCATCCCATACGATTCACCCGAGGCACTGGCGATCTGCGGTGCTCTGACGTCGATCATGACCGGTGAGTCCTATGCCGCCAGTGCCGAAATGGCGTCGGACGTTGGCCCCTTCCCCAAGTTTGAGAACAACCGAGACGCGATGCTTCGCGTCATCCGTAATCATAGGCGTGCAGCATACAACGCAGCAGACAGCGAGTACGAGGGCCTGACGATCATGCCCGTGGGTATCAGCGAGGAACTGTGCCCGGCCGACCTTCTGGTGGCCGCTCGCTCTGCATGGGATAAGGCACTTGCTCTTGGGGAAGAGCATGGATATCGCAACGCACAGTCGACGGTGATCGCTCCGACGGGCACCATCGGGCTGGTGATGGATTGCGACACAACGGGCATTGAGCCCGATTTCGCGATCGTGAAGTACAAGAAGCTTGCCGGTGGCGGCTACTTCAAGATCGTCAACCAGTCGGTGCACAAGGCCCTGGCAGCCCTCGGATACAGCGATCAGCAGATCGACGACATCGAGAAGTACTGCAAAGGTCATGGCACGCTCGTTGGCTGTCCCCACATCAACCGTCAGTCACTCAAGGCCCTGAACTTCACCGACGAGGCCATTGAAGCCATTGAGCGTCAACTCGACACGACGTTTGATGTGCGGTTCGTGTTCAATAAGTACACGATCGGACTTGAGCTCTGTGAGCAGTTGGGTTTCAGTGCCCAGCAGCTGGAAGACACTCAATTCGACATGCTGACAGAACTTGGATTCACGTCGGAGCAGATCACGGAAGTCAACGACTACGTGTGCGGCACGATGATGATCGAAGGGGCTCCACACATCAAGGATGAGCACCTGCCGATCTTTGATTGCGCCAATAAGTGCGGAAAGCGTGGCGAGCGCTACATCGACTACATGGCACACGTACGCATGATGGCGGCTGCGCAGCCGTTCATCAGCGGTGCGATCTCCAAGACCATCAACATGCCTGCCGAGGCATCGGTCGACAATGTTGGGGACGTGCATCTTGCCTCGTGGCGTCTAGCTCTAAAGGCCATTGCACTCTATCGCGATGGTTCCAAGCTTTCTCAGCCCCTTAACGCCAGCAGCGACAACTTTGACGAGTTGGTGCTCCTGGGAGACCAGGACGACTGGGACGAAACGGTCGATCAGAAGGCCATTCAGAAGGTCATCGTCGAGCGCGTCTACCAGCGCGCCGAGCGCCGGCGACTGCCAAAGCGTCGTCACGGCTATGTCCGTGAAGCCACGGTTGGAGGTCACAAGGTCTACATCCGCACGGGCGAGTTTGATGACGGCTCGCTGGGTGAGATCTTCATCGACATGTACAAGGAAGGCGCTTCGTTCAAGGGGCTTCTGAACTGCTTTGCGGTTCTGACGTCAAAGGCCCTCCAGTATGGTGTGCCGCTCGACGAGCTGGTCGACACCTTCACATTCACGCGCTTCGAACCGGCAGGATTCGTAGAAGGTCACGAGGCCATCAAGAACGCCACCTCGATCCTGGATTACATTTTCCGGACGCTTGGATACGATTACCTGCAGCGCACGGACTTCGTCCATGTGCCCCAGGTGGACTCATCCACCCAGTCGAAGGGTGCCCTTGATGGTGCGCAGACGTCGGAAACAGCCGATGCGTCTGCATCCGCAATCAGCGATGTGATCGCTCCTGCCCCCACCTATAACGAGGTGATGGAGGCAGTCTCCGGCGGTGTCGATCAGGAAGGTGGAAAAGCCAAGCTGTTGGACCCAAAGAATATGGGCTATACAGGGGAAGCATGCTCCAAATGCCAGTCAACCCAAGTTGTCAGGAACGGGGCCTGCACCATGTGTCTGAACTGCGGAACCACCACCGGGTGCTCGTAAAACTGCGTACGTAGCTCATACCGAAACGGTAACACGTAAGGGCCGATCAGTCGTTGATCGGCCCTTTTTCGTGATAAATCAGTCGCGACACTGGCACGGTTTTTACTTGGAGAAGAAGCCACTTTGGGCCTATTTTACGGCTCAACGCGCATTGAAGCGAACTTCTATCAAAACAATGGAGCAATCCATGAAAAACCGCATATCCGCAATGGCAATAGCTGTACTCTTTGGCGCAGCTACGATCACTTTTGCCGCCGGTGGAACGAATGACGTCAAGGTTTCGGCCAAGTCTGAAAAGGCATCGTGCTGTTCGATGAAATCAACGAACGTCAAGAAAGCCTCTATGGACAAGTGCGCCGTCGAAGCGAAGTCCTCCAAGGAGTGCTCAACGGAAAAGGCGCAAAGCTGCTCGATGTCCAGCGCCAAGAAGAGCGGTTCATGCTGCTCAATGAAGTCGAAGGACGTCAAGACAACATCGACAGAAACGAAGGATGAAGTTGGAGCCGTGTCAAACACGGAACCATCGCCCAAGTAACCGCCGCAAAATACGGGGGGGCTTCCCGGCGTCTACGAAGTTTGACGCGGTGAGGCTTTACGGGCAGAGCGACGGCTCTGCTGGAATCAAATCTGGAGGAACGCCATGTCCAAGGGCGGAGCAGGCAAAGTTTATTTCGTGTTGTACCTCGCGGTCATCCTCGAGCTCCTGATCATTATCGTGGAGCGAGACGAGGCCGAAGAGCATCTCATTCGCAAGCAGAAGGAAGCCGAAGAAATCGTTGAGGCCGTTATGGCCCAGCTGAATACCGGCTTTGGTGCCAGCGGCGTCAATGCGTTGCCGCAGGATGAGATCACCCTTCTCGACAAGTCCGTCATGGTCGGAGTGTCGGAGAAAGATCGTCCCAAAGAAGAGCGCGCTTACCAGGTTCGCGTCTCAACTGTGAAAATCAAGGACATCCTTGGTGATGATCTGCCGGAGGATGAAAGCGGTAAGCGAAGACGGATCGAAGAGATCATTCGATTGTTCAATGTTTCGAATCTGAATCTCTACGACACACTCAATGGAACGAATCAGGTTGAAGCGTTAACGCTTGATCTCGACCCGACCTGGCTCAAGCGCAAGACCGATGAGGTATATCGCAAGATCGGTGGCTTAAAGACCATCACTGATGTTCCTGAATTCCGGGACGGCTTTTCGTTTCTAAAGACGATTGTGCCTGACTCAGCAGACTACAAGGGCAACACCGAAATGGCAAAGTTTCGGTTCAGTCCGCACCTGACATATCTCGACAAAGTCGCATTCGAAAACGGCATTAAGGTCTTTGAGTATACATTCAAGCAGACAAGTCAAGGTCTCTACCGTGTTCTTCTCCAGTCCAAGACAAACAACATTCTTGGTGTGTCCGGGCTTGGCAAAGAAGGTGGTGAGAAGGAAGACGACGTTATTTCGATCGGAACGATCCAGCTTACGCGTAAGCAGCTATCGAAGGTTGAGAAGCGTCTTCGCAGCACACTCGGTTCGGAAGTTGAGGCACTATGTGAGAAGTTCGGCACATCGTCCGAGTACAAGTATCCTCAGTTCTCATCGGAAGTCGACGCATCGGTTGAAAAGCTCAAGCACGAGGACTTAGGCCTGCGCTCAAAGTCGGAGAAGATCAGGCGCGCAGAGCTGCTCAAGAACATCACGGTTCTTCTGCATGGTGATGCCAATCAGATGGAGCAGAACAACCCCAACTTCGCATTTGAAGTATTCGTCAAGAAGCCGAACATTGAGCGCGCCGAGCCATGTATTGCTGACCTTATCAAGGCTCAACGTGTGCTGTCAGGCTTGAAGAAGATCGTGATCCCATTCACGGTCAACAACTTCCGTAATGAAGCTCCGCAAGTCAGCATATCTCCAAACGACGCAACGGTTCGAGTAGTACCGGTTGGTGCTGGTAGTTCATCCGGCGGTGGATCGATGAGAAACCAGGCGTTCGAGATCCATATTGAAGGTGCGTCAACGGGAGCAGCGGTAAAGGATTACACCGTTAAGATCACAAACCTGAAGATGTGCGATGACAGTGATCCATCGGCAACAGTCCAGGTCTTCCCGGCTGACCTGAAGAACAAGAATGCCATTGACGCTGTGATGGAAAAGCGGGTCACCATTGGCAAACCTCTGCGTCTGCCGATCGAGCCTTCGTCGGGCGGTGAAATTCCATCGAACCAGTTCATTCTCTCGTACAACCTCAACGGTGAATCACAGGAGATAACGGGTACGACGCCGCTTCAAATCACGGTCGCATGTATCCCCAAGGCTTTGTCGGGACTCAATGTAAAGGTCAAGTGGCGCTACAAGCCCCTTAACTCGCAGTATACCGAAGAGGTTGAACTCTATGACCGAACGGTTACATCTGCCAAGCAGTCATCGCCAGAGATCATCATTGCAAACACGAGCGAAAACTGGGATGGAAAGAACATGCGATTGGTTGTGAGCGGTATTGAAGTCGTTCCGCCGCGCATTGACTGTAATAAGACTGCTGATGACAAGGAGGTAAAGGTCGACGTTAAGCTTGACAAGCCGAGCGTTGGCAAGTATCAGGTCATTCAATCGATCGAGCCGGAAGGTTCAGGGCGCTATCGTCTGATCCTTACGCTCAAGGGGCCACGCATGAAGTTCCCCGGCGAGACGATTGACGCAACCATCACGGCATCTATCGGAAGTGTGATCATTTCCGAAACGAAGACCGTGTCCATCCCTGAATTCCGTTAACAACCACACGTACCGCGAGAACGTCTCATGAAAATTCGCAGGATATCGACAATTGCACTTGCGCTGATCATGGCCCTGGTTGTGCAACCTCTGGTTGGACAAACTGATGGTGCCTATGTCGGCAAGTTCAAGAGTGTCCTTCGGTCCCTTTCCAACTATCGTTACGGCGACATTTCGGTCTTCCGTATCGATGGACAGCTGTTTGCCGACGTTCAGCGGTATCTGAATCCACCACCGGTCGACAAGACGGGCTCTATCGACAAGCTCACGAAGAAGGATCAGAACCTTGTCGATGAGATCAAACGTGCTGTAAAGCGCTCGCAGATCTATGAGAAAATTCAGGCGCAGCTTGAGGAGGCTGGTTTTTCTCCAAACGACCTTGCAGACCAGGATGTACAGAACGTAATCCAGTTCTATCTTGATCAGCGACAGTACGAAAGTGAATTGTTCACGGGTGCCTACGTCGTTACGTCGAAGTATCAGCGGGGTGAGACTGGCGAGACTCTTGTTGTTATCGGTCTTATGAAGACACGAGTGAAGCCAGCCGGTAACACGATCCGTGACCTTCGTGGCGTCAACCCCGGTGATATCATCACGCGTTTTGAACTCACGCGCCTCGATCCGCCCCCTACCTCGGCAAAGACATACGATGACAAGATGTATGGCTACCTGAAGGATCAGGTCATTCAGAACAACGTCACGAACGTCACGCTTGAAGCTCAGGGTATTGATGATCTTGATACACGCTTTGTGCGTCAGGTCTTCGGTAACGCCGTAGGAATTCCTGAAGATGATGTTCAGCAGTATATGAAGATCACAAACGGCATTCCGGTCAGCTACATTGGGCCGAACGAGCTAACGATCTCTGCAGCCGATCTCATCTCCTACCGTCGATATCGCCCGGATGCGACGACAAAGACGATCAAGCAGATGGTTCTCGACAGTACGGGTACGGAAGTCGAAACAGAAGTTGAGGTAACAACCTACAATGGTCGTTTGGCACAGTACGGTTTCGAACTTCGCTATGGCCTTGAGGATATCAACTATCCGACGCTCTGGAGCGAGCGGATGAGTCTGAACGCTGTATGGAGTCAGGCTCGTCTCGGCGTCATTCTGCCAACAAGCGGATGGGCAGACTTGGCAACGTCGTTTGGTAACA
>VERF01000101.1 GCA_018882895.1 Candidatus Kapaibacterium sp. | reverse complement strand
GACCTCACCATGGTACGTGCTGTTTCCGCTGTACTTCCTCCATAGCGCACTTTGGCTAATTCCGCCACGAAGATATTCCGCGACAATCGATTCTCGCTCCTCGTAGGTCAAGTCTCCGAGATTTCTCGCTTGAGGTTCGTTACACATTCTCCCGCTCCTTCGAATGTGTCAACTTTTTTCAGGAATAGACAGATTACTGATTACGATTACTGATTACTGATTACAGATTACTGATTACGGCGTCTCGCACGCGAAGCGTCTCGCACCGCAGGTCTCGCACGCGAAGCGTCTCGCACCGCAGGTCTCGCACGCGAAGCGTCTCGCACGCGAAGCGTCTCGCACGCGAAGCGTCTCGCACCGCAGGTCTCGCACCGAAGGTCTCGCACCGAAGGTCTCGCACGCGAAGCGTCTCGCACGCGAAGCGTCTCGCACCGCAGGTCTCGCACGCCGAAGGCGTCCCCCACGCGAAGCGTCTCGCACGCCGAAGGCGTCTCGCACGCGAAGCGTCTCGCACCGCAGGTCCCCCACGCGAAGCGTCCCCCACGGCGAAGCCGTCTATCCCAGACGCGCGGCCAGCATTTGATGGAAGTGATGCGTTCCTTGTTCGCGGGTGACCGAGAAGCGGCCCGTGGTATAGACGCGTGAGCGGAGCCCCTTGAAGACATTCTCCACGACGTATTCATCCTCGCGCTCGACCTTGTCGAGCATGGCACCGGCACCGGAGTGTAGTTTGCTTTCGTCGTAAACGTAGGTGATGAAGCTAACCTTTGTCTTCTCGATCGTAATGGGTTTTACGATGTTGATCGACAGGCCCCATGGGTAGAAGTTGAACATCATGTTCGGGAACAGCCAGTAGTAATAGGCCGCGATGGACTTACCGTGGTCGGGGTGACCCGGCGGTAGATCAAAGCACTCCTCGCCATCGTTAGCATATCCGATCTGCAGGTTGAAGTGGTCGTACAGCTCGGTAGCATACTGACCATAATCCAGCACTGCATTCAGGTCCTGATGCACAAACGGAATATGAAAGCCCTCGAGGTAGTTGTCGCAGTAGAGCGCCCAGTGTGCGTTGACGAGGTAGTCTTTACTAAGCGCGGGCTGGTGGACGAATTCGGCAAGGGGCAGGAAGCCAACGCGCTCGTTCATGATCGACAGCACGTGGCGCAGATCAAACGTCGGGGCAATGCCGGTAAAGAGGAAAGGTCCCCACTGCACAAGATCAAAACGATGCAGGTCATCGCACGGACGCGGAAAGTTCTGCGTCGACCCAAACTCCGGCATCGAGGCAAACGAGCCATCCTGCTTGAACCGCCTTCCGTGATACATACACGTCAGGTACTTGCACGACCCCGGATGATGCACCACCACATTACCTCTGTGCGTACACACATTCGACAGGCACCGCATTGTGTCATCGGCAGCACGAACAAGCACCATCGGCTCTCCCAGATACCCATCGAGCAGCGTAAACGGATGAGCCGTATTGGCAAGCGCCACCAGGTTAGTATCTCCGATCCACTGCCACGACGATGCAAAGACCCGTTCCTTCATCGCATCAAACATGGCGGCATCATGATAGAACCAGCCCGGCAACGTCTCGGCCTTGCTGATATCAGGGTCAACAAAGAAGCTCTTCATAGCAAAGGGGCTTTGTGGATGGAAAGCGCATCAAAGATACAGTTTGAGCCTGGGCAACGTCGCCTGGGCGCAGGCCGGGGCCCATGCGCTATTGCGTCATCCCCGGCCAACAATCGTCGCCCCGGCGCAGGCCGGGGCCCATGCGTGATTGCGTCATCCTCGCCAACAATCGTCATCCCGGCGCAGGCCGGGATCCATCCTCGCGTATCGTCACAGCGCATGGATCCCAACCCCGGACCAAGGCCTTCAACTTTAGTACGCCACGGATTTACTAACCCCGGGCCTTGGCCCGGGGTTGGAAATGATCGTCATAGCGCATGGGCCTGCGGGCGAGACGTGCGTCTCGCCCCTACATCGCCGGGGCGACTGCATTCGCGGGGATGACGGAGGTGCGAGGGAATGACGATGATGTCACGTTGTGGCCGTCTTCTTGCACGAAGACGGTATGTCATCGCGGTACATCATCAGACCCGGTCCAAAGGCACACCAGCTCCGTGATTCGCAACCGAAGAGGCAATCACTTGGAGTGTTGTGGTCACAGATTCCTTGCATGAACGCTGCATGAACTCATCTCCAAATGCCAGATCGGTGAGCAACGTGCCACACACATATTTCGTGGACGAAACCGGCGACGGCGTCATCTTCGACAGCAAAGGACGAATGCTTGTGGGAACAGGCCGAGCGCAAGACTATTTCACTGTCGGTATGGTCGAGTGTCGTACTCTTGATGCACTCACCGCTGATCTCGCATCATTGCGAGCAGAGCTCATTGCCGACCCGTACTTCAAAAACGTCCCATC
This sequence comes from Candidatus Kapaibacterium sp., assembly GCA_018882895.1. Classification (GTDB taxonomy): domain Bacteria; phylum Bacteroidota; class Ignavibacteria; order Kapaibacteriales; family Kapaibacteriaceae; genus UBA10438. The sequence goes on along the minus strand of VERF01000101.1, from coordinate 2,050 downwards.
AATGCATCCCGAGGCAAACAAAACGGCGGTGTTCTTTCACGCTAAGGATGATCTACCCGAGGTTCGCCGGGAAGTCTTCAAGGTTGTCGAGAGGCATGACCTTTTGTTTCATGCCGTGGTGCGAACAATGTCTGCAGTTGCCCGCATGGTTCGAGAGCGTAATGAACAGGACCCTGCCTATCGTTATCATCCGACGGAACTTTACGACAGCGCAGTGCGACAACTATTTGACAACAAACTCCATTCGCAGCCAGCCTTTGACGTCGTTTTCGCAAGCCGTGGCAAATCAAGGACTAATGCATTGCGCGCACACCTGCTCAAGGCCCAAGCGGCATCCCAAAAGACCTTGCGAACCTTTCCCAATGCTGGCATTAGCGTCAAAGCCATGCCGTCTCAAAATCATATTGGTCTACAGGTTACAGATTACTGCCTATGGGCGCTTCAGAGATTCTTTACCAAACGTGAAGATCGATTCTTGTCCCTCATCTGGCCCAAAGTTGGATTGATTGTCGATGCCGATGATACATCTGAGCAACCACACGGAACCCACTACTCCCAAAACAGAATTCTTCCGGGCATCAAATAAAAAACGTCGGAAGGTAGAGGATTGAGCGGACGACCGCTAATCACACGGCTTGAAGCCGAATTTCACCTTCCGACGTCGCAAGAATACTGAGAAGCAAACTGACTACCAACAGTTACATTCAATGCCGTGCGAAGACCAATCGCATTGAACGTACATCAGTTAACTGCTTGCGGCACCGGCTATCGTGCGGAATGAAAGACGAAACGTGACGCTACGCGAAGCGTCTCGCACGCGAAGCGTCCCACACGGCGTAGCCGTCCTCACTCCTCCCACGCAAAGAACTTCACGCCATCCTTGCTGTAGGGGGCGACTCCGAAGTGCCCCTTAATCGCAGTGGCGGCATAGATGGGTGCGCGCAGGGCTAGTCTCTGGATGATTGCCGTGGGCGTGAGATCCGACGGAGTGAACGAGCCCAATCCATATTCCTGCATCGTCCTCGGGTCATAGATGCGCCAGGATACAGGCTCTGCTTCGCCGATGGCGTAGGCGAGCTGGACCTTGATGGCATGGGCATCGGGGTTGGCCTTCAGGGTATGCAGGGCTAGGTGACGCGCCATGTAGGCTGCCGAGCGGTCGACCTTTGAGGGGTCTTTGCCGGAGAATGCGCCGCCCCCTATCTCGCAATCGGCACCGTACTGATCGACGACGATCTTGCGCCCGGTAAGGCCGCAGTCGGAAACGGGTCCGCCGATGTTCCATGCACCGGCGGGGTTCAAATGCAGCCGTGTTGCATTGCTAAACATTGATTGTATGTGCTCGCTTTGACGCGCCATCACGTTGGCAATGACCACGTCACGAAGAAGTTCGCGTGCATCATCCAGACCTAGCGACTCTGCATGACACGTAGAGAAGACGATACTGTCGATGGCTACTGCTTGCCCCTTGTCATACACAAGTGACACCTGACTCTTCATATCGGGCCGCAGAGGGTGCGTTGCGCGCGTGACGTGATACGCCTCATTGATGAGCTCTTTCGCTAGATAGATGGCAAGGGGCATGTGGGTTGGTGTTTCGCGCGAGGCATAGCCGAACATGATGCCCTGGTCTCCGGCGGCAACCTGCTCTCCCTGCACAACGGCCTTGTTGATCTCGCGGCTTTGCTCGGAGACGAGGAACTGCACGGTGCACGTGGAGCCGCAGAACTTTAGTTCTTCACGGTCATAGCCGATGTCATCGATGCAGGCACGAATGCGCTGTTCGAGGGAATGTTCGGGGATCTTCACTGCCGACGAGATCTCGCCGGCAACGACCACCGTTGAGTCTTTGACCAACACCTCGCAGGCGACCTTTGCTTCGGGGTCCACCTCGAGATAGGCATCAAGAACAGTATCTGAGACTTGATCAGCGATCTTGTCGGGATGTCCGGGCGATACAGATTCACTCGTCCAGAGATAGCGTGACATGGGGCTCCTACTATGTGTGATGATAGTGATGGTTACTTGATCTTGAGCAAGGCACGTCCGA
>VERF01000100.1 GCA_018882895.1 Candidatus Kapaibacterium sp. | reverse complement strand
CGCCCATGATCCCCATCGCCTCCACATACAGCGTCATGAAGCTCAAGATGTCATCGATGGCTTCGCATTCGTACACGCTTTTAGATGTTCACCGCGACATTCAAAAGGGCTATCGGATGTCGTGCGCCATGGCGGTAGCCGAGCGGCTTGGCATTACTGATGCGCAGCTGGCCGAGCAGCTCGGAGTGAGCATTCGCACATTGCAGCGTATCCCCGACGCAAAGAGCCCCCTGAATACGCAGATGAGTGATCGGCTCTTTCGATTGGCGCGAATCGTTGCGATGGCCGAGTATGTATTGGAGGGGGCTGATTCGGCCCGCACATGGATGCATGAGCCGCAGCGCGGGCTTGGTGGTGAAAAGCCCCTTGACGTGATCACCAGTGAAGCTGGCTACCGGGAAGTGGAGGATCTGCTCGGGCGCATCGAGTATGGAGTGTACTCCTGATGACCTGCTGGCGGCTTGTTAAGGAACGTCGAGCAGATTCGGTGCTAAGTGGTGATGGGTCGCGCCTTTTCGGTGGACGCTGGAACCATCCCGGCCAGAGTATCGTGTATGCCTCATCGAGCCTTTCGCTCGCAGCACTCGAGGTCTTTGTTCATCTGCATGGTCACGAAGCGAACCTGCGCTTCCGAGCGTTTCAGCTTAGCATGCCGGACAACGCCGTCGAGGTTCTCACCACCGAGTATCTCCCTGACGGATGGCGCTCCTCTCCGTCAACCGATGAGTGCAAGGCCATCGGTACAGCGTGGGCTGCATCCCAGCGATCGCTCGCACTCGCAGTGCCCTCGATCATCGTCCCCCAGGAAACGAACATTCTCCTGTCAACAAACCATCCTCTGTTCAAGCGCGTGCGCATCACCTCCGAGCATGCGTTTGCGTTTGATGAGAGGATGTTCTGAGGGGTGTGCGAGCGGGGTGACATGCAAGGCGAGACGTGTAAGAGACGCAGTCTCGCCCGCGGGGTATGGGCTTCGCACAATCTCCCAGGGCTAAAGCCCTGGGAAAGCAGGGTGAATCCATAATCACAGAGAATTGGCAAAGGGGGCTTGCCTCATTTTCCCAGGGCTGAAGCCCTGGGCAATTATGCGAAGAGCAGGATCCATCGTCATAACCCATGGATTCCCGAGTTCACACCCATTCTTCGCAGAGCGCTTCGGCTTGTTGGAGAACGAGCTGCGCAGCGTCTGTCGTGAGGTCGGGTGGGTAGCCGTGCTCCCGCAGGATCCGCTTGATGATAACGCGAATGCTTGCACGAGCTTGCTCGCGCAAATTCCAGTCGATGGTGACGCTCTCACGTACGCGCTTGACGAGTTCGCTAGCGATCAGACGTAGCTTGTCGTCTCCCATGAGGACGCGGGCGCTCTCATTGACATTGAGTGCGTCGTAAAACGCAATCTCATCGCTCGATAGTCCGAGCTCCTCGCCGCGCTGTGAAGCGTTGCGTAGTTCGCCCGCCAGACGGATAAGTTCTTCGATGACTTCCTGTGTTTCGATAGCGCGGTTGTGGTATCGGTTGAGCGTTTGCTTGAGGAGTTCCGACAACCGTTTTGATTCGACGATGTTGGACTTGAACTGCGTGCGAATCTCATCGCTGAGCAGCTTTTCAAGAAGCTCCGCCGCAACGTTCTTGTACTTGAGTCCGCGCACCTCAGCAAGAAACTGCTCCGACAGAATGCTGATGTCGGGCTTCTTTAGACCAGCCGCCGTAAACACGTCGATCACACCATCCTCAGCCACAATAGCCTTGTCGATAAGCTGGCGCACCGCCGCGTCGAGTCGGTCGGGATCGTCCGTCTTGTTCTCACGCTCCTTCAACATGCCACTACGCACGAACTGAAAGAATGCGATGTCATCCTTCAATGCCTGCGCTTCTGGAAGCGACGAACACAGTGCAAAGGCACGTGAGATGTCCGTGACGAGTGCCAACCATCGCTGCCGTCCATCCTCCAGTTCATAGATGAAGTCAATAGTCGGCGTAAGCAGGTCGAGTCGCTTCTTTGGCTCAACATGATTCCACGCGCTCCAATCGAATCCGTGAAGCATGGCACACAACACGTCGTGCTTCTCCTGCAACACCGCGAACGCTTGTGGAATGTCGATGCTGGGCTGCCCCTTGCCACCGCTCTGCGTGTAGGTAGCGAGTGCGCGCTTCAGGCTATCAGCGAGTCCGAGATAATCCACCACAAGTCCACCCGGCTTATCGCGGAAGACGCGGTTCACACGCGCAATCGCCTGCATGAGGCCATGACCCTGCATTGGCTTGTCGATGTACATGGTGGTAAGGCACGGAGCATCGAACCCTGTGAGCCACATGTCACGCACGATCACAATCTTAAAATCGCTTGATGGCTTCTTGAACTCTGTTGCAAGCTCTCGACGTAGCTGCTTGGTGCGAATATGCTGTTGCCAATCAGGTCCGTCCGACGCGCTACCGGTCATGACCACCTTGACAACATCGCGCCACTCGGGCTTGCGTTCAATGATGGCATTGTAGAGGTCAACGCATATGCGCCGACTCATACAGACGATCATCGCTTTTCCGTCCATCGCTTCGGTGCGCAGCTGGTAATGCGTAATGATATCGTCGGCGATCACGGCAATGCGATCGGGATCGCCCACCATCGCTTCCAGTGCAGCCCACTTGGTTTTGAGTTGTTCCTTGTGGTCGACCTCTTCCGCTTCGGTGAGTTCCTCGAAGTCGTCGTCGATGGTCGACATTACCTGTTCGTTGAGACGCAGCTTCGCTACGCGACTCTCGTAGTATATCGGGACCGTGGCTTTGTCTGCAACGGCGCGTTGAATGTCGTACACGCTGATGTATTCGCCGAAGATGGCGCGCGTATTCGCATCAAACGTTTCGATTGGTGTTCCGGTGAAGCCAATGAACGCCGCATTTGGCAATGCGTCGCGCAGATGGCGCGCGAAACCATCGATCACATCATACTGCGAACGGTGCGCTTCGTCGGCGATCACGACAATGTTATTGCGGTCTGACAGTAGAGGCATGCGAGCCCCCTTCTCGTCGGGCGCAAACTTGTGGATCGTTGTAAACACAATGCCACCGCTGGCAACACTGAGTCGCGTTCGTAGGTCTTGCACCGATGTTGCTTGTTGCGGGAGTTGGCCGAGCAGTTCGTGGCAGCGTTGGAACTGACCATATAGTTGCTCATCCAGATCATTACGGTCGGTAAGCACAACCACCGTTGGGTTCTGCATTGCACGTGCGCGTGCTACTTGCGCAGCGAAGAAGAGCATCGTGAAGCTCTTGCCCGATCCCTGCGTGTGCCACACAACGCCGATGCGCTTATCGCCCTGCACACCCGATGGCTGCGGGCGCGCGTAATACGTGCCCAAGGGCTCACGCGCCAGCGTTTGCATGCCGCTCGCACGGACCGTTTCTGCAACAGCAGCTGTTACCGCATGGTATTGATGATATCCCGCTAGGATCTTGTGCGTTGCATCGCGGTCTGCATCATGCTCATACGCCACAAAGTTCGTTACGATGTCCAGGAACCGACGCGGATCGAATACCCCACGGATCATCGTCTCCAACTGATATGCCGCCTCTGGTGCTGTTGTTGCACCATCGATCGTGCGCCATACCTTAAACCACTCCTTGTTCGCCGTGATAGTACCCAAGCGCGCGGCCACGCCATCGGAGATCACCAACACTTCGTTACAACGCATCAGCGATGGTATCTCGGCCTTATACGTTTGGAGCTGATCGAACGCGCGCCAGATCGTGGCCTTCTCATCGGCGGGATTCTTGAGTTCGATGATTGCCAGCGGCATACCATTCACAAACACAACAAGGTCCGGCCGACGGTTTTTACCGGCTTCGACCACCGTGAATTGATTCACCACCAGAAACTCATTGTTCGAGATTGTCTCAACATCAACGAGTCGCACAATCGTACCAGCGATCGACCCATCATCGCGTTTTTGTTCAATCTCCACGCCATCGCGCAGCAGTGCATGGAACCGGCGATTCCCTTCAACCAAGCCAGGTGCATCATTACGCTGCAAACGGCGAATCACCTCGTCTGCATCATCATCACGCAGTCCGGGATTACAGCGCTGCAATGCCGCACGCAACCTGTCAACCAGCAGCACCTCCTGATACGACGCGCGCTCAGCCCCCTGCATCTCCGGCGCAATGTCGGGTCCGTGCACATGCGTATACCCGCACTCGGCAAACCACTCCAGGGCTATCTGTTCAATATCGGCTTCGGTAAGGGGCATGGAGAGCTACGTCATGATTCCGGGTCGGCGTTGGCTGTTGAAGGAACGTCCTGCTGAGGCAGTTCCTTTAGCATCCTGTCAAAGTCTGACTCAAACAACCGATCCTGTACGATGCGATACTTTTCGAACTCGCTCTCTGCATGTGCTTTGGCAAGTTCCGCCGTCACCTTACCGGCGTCCTGTAGAATCTCGCGATCCAGGAGCCGAAGGAAGCCGCTGAGTCGCTGTTCCCAATCCTCCATCGTCATTGGGATCTTGCGCATTGCCTGCATTTCGGCCA
>VERF01000044.1 GCA_018882895.1 Candidatus Kapaibacterium sp. | reverse complement strand
CGTAGGCAAACGGGAATGCCACCTGGAACGCTGAATTTCGTCCAGTGGCAACTCGCAAGCCCGGCATTCCAAAGAGAAGCATGCTCGAATCATTCCCTGCGCTGAGGATGATGGAGTCGAACATCACGGAAACCTTTGACCATGCGTGGGTCTGGCCCGCAAGTGAGAACAACGTTCTTCCTCCACCTTCACCGTCATATCCAACATAACCGTAACCAACGGACGTGGTGACATTGGAAGCACGCGTACCGTATGTTACCGAGCCATAGGGCAGAGCGAAGAAGAAGAAGCTAGGTATCCAGCCATTCCAACCAACGAGTGCTCCGGCTGCAAGGTTTACGTTCTCCGACACCTTAGTTGTGGCTTTGATCGAGCCAATGATCGGCGAACCGATGTAGGTCGTCAGCAATCCCACGGAAAGATTCTCCGTAGGTGCGAACTGAAAATCAGGTCCGGCCGTGGTGAAAAGAATATAGGCCCCATCCTCACCGATCGGGAATCCATTCGTCGTGATGAAATACCGTGATGAGAACGGAACATGCCCAGCCGATGAGGCGCGAACCTGTGAGGCTGCTGAAGTGGATGCTTCGATCGACCTGACGAGGCTGCGTGGTATGACGACGGATCCAATTGCCGTTGAATCAAGCAAGACCTCGCGTTCATCAGCCGATAGAAGAATGCCAACGTACCTGCCTTCATCGGTCTTTTGCACCGTTACCCATGAGCCCACTCGTGGCATCTGCGCGCGGACCGGCACCACAACGATGCAAGAAAACACAGCCGCTGTGGCGACAACCGCCAACAGCATCATGAGCATTCTTGGGGAGCATCTGATCATACCCTACCAAACTAACGAAAATGGCCCCCTGAGGGAGCCATTATCGCAGATTCTTCGCATTGCTAGGGGAAGGGGCTTACCAGCAGGCATCCATCGGAGTGTATTCCATACCGAAGGCCTCGGCAACGGCTTCGTACACGATCTTTCCGTCAACCACATTGATACCAAGCTCAAGTTCCTTGCTGGCTTTGCAGGCATCCTTCCAGCCATGATTGGCCAGCTGGACGGCGTACGGCAGCGTGGCATTCGTCAGTGCGATCGTTGATGTGTACGGCACTGCGCCCGGCATGTTGGCCACACCGTAGTGAACCACGCCGTCGACCACGTAGGTTGGATTCTCGTGCGTTGTCGGCTTGCACGTTTCGACGCATCCGCCTTGGTCGACCGATACGTCAACGATCACTGAGCCCGGCTTCATCGTCGAGAGCATGTCACGGGTGATCAGGTGTGGCGCCTTCGCGCCAACGATCAGAATGCCCCCTACCACAAGGTCTGCGGTCTTGACGGCTTCGCGAATGTTGGCATTGGTTGACATTTGCGTGACGACATTGGCTGGCATCACATCGTTGAGGTAGCGCAGACGATACAGATTGTTGTCGAACAACGTCACGCTGGCACCGAGTCCGGCAGCCATCTTGGCAGCATTGGTTCCTACGACGCCGCCACCGAGCACGACGACTTCGGCTGGACGTGTTCCAGGTACACCGCCGAGCAGAATTCCGCGTCCACCCATCGGATGCTCGAGATACTTCGCACCTTCCTGGGTTGCCATGCGCCCGGCCACTTCCGACATTGGAATCAGCAGCGGCAGAGAGCCATCAGACTTCTGCACGGTCTCGTAGGCGATACATGTAGCACCGCTCTTGACCATGGCCTCGGTGAGTTCGCGCGAAGCGGCAAAGTGGAAGTAGGTAAAGAGCGTCTGACCCTTACGGATGAGGCTGTACTCAGGCGCGATCGGCTCCTTGACCTTCATGATCATGTCTGCCTTGGCGTACACTTCAGCCGCGGTATCAATGATGGTTGCTCCTGCGGCGATGTATGCTTCATTCGAAAAACCGCTGCCGACGCCGGCGTTGTTTTCGACGATCACATCATGACCGTTGGAACGCAGTGCATCGACACCACCTGGTGTGAGTGCAACGCGCTTTTCGTTTGTCTTGATCTCCTTTGGTACGCCGATCAGCATATCCGTCCTCGCAAATGGTTTGGTGGGGGTTGAGTTCGCAGATAAGGACTGCAAAACTGCGAAATCGGCGCTCAATTGCCGAACAAAAGCCCCATGAGAAGCAAGCCGGCCAGGGCCAGACACAGCACCGTCACGGTGCGCCGAGACGTTCGCGAGTACCACAGAGGAAGCATCATAGCCGCCACGACGCCCGCTATGACCAGGTAGCCGGTCAACTCCGTGCCGATCCACTGCGTCCAAGCACGAAGAGGCTGAATCCCCCACCACGGGGTGACCTTTTCGGTTCCGTGGAGTCCCTGCACGGCATCACGAACTCCCCAGTCGGCATAACCAATAGCATATCCGGCCGCAATGCCGAAAGCTGAGATTCCGAGGGTAAGGGGCTTGTTGATGCCATCCCAAAGTGTCCGCCATCCCCGGAGCGAGAAGTACAACGTCAGGACACCAATAAGAAGAACGTGGACGATCGCCGTGCGAGCCAGCCGAACGCCGCCGGATTCGACGCCGAGCAGCCGGGCAACAGCTGATCCGAAGGGTGACTGCGAAAGCTCATGTGCCATCACTCGACGTGAGATCTCGGCGTAGACATCGTCAACCAGGATGCGGCCTGTCCAGCCCCCTGCCAGCACAAGCAGGGTCATGACGACCAACCGCTGCCAGGTTGAGGGCTGACGCGCGTAGCGCCCTTCAACGACGAGCAGGCAGCAGAGTATGACCAGTACAACCAGCAGAACATCCGAAGCACCAGCATGGATGCGTCGCACGATACCGCCTGCGGGAGCGTTCTGAACATCAACGCGGATCGAAGCTTGCGCCTGACTTGGCACGATGTCGGAACTGCGAGCCGTGGCAGTTCGAGGCATCTGTGGTGTTGCCCGAAGAGTATCGACAAAGCCACCAATTGAATCGATTCGAGACTGCGTAAGTATCGTCAGGCCCCTGCCATCGGCCGTTCGCAGAGGTTGTGACGAAGGGACATACCAAAACGACAAGGCTGCACCGGTTAGCCCGATCACAATCACCAACACAACAGCCACTGCAAGCAAATTGTCAGATAGCGATGTCAGCCCACGTACCTGCTCCGTTTTCACGCGTCCCTCCGCTCGGGCACATGCACATAGAGTCGTGCGTCAACAACCTTGCATTCAAACGACCTCAGAGCTGTGCGCGGAGGTCCGGCCACAGGCTGGCCGCTCATGGAGAAGGCACCGCCGTGACACGCACATCGGATCCGACCTGCCTTGTCATCAAAGGAAAGCGGACATCCCGCATGCGTACAGGTAAGGTCGAGAGCGGTCACATTAGCCCCCTGCCGTGAAAGCAGAACCGGTGTGCCGGCTACCGACGTCACACGACGGCCACCGTCGGGTACAACCGAATCGACCGGACCGAGATCGACCGTGGTCGCCCCCTCCGCGTCGGACGGGGCGAGGTACGCCCCGAGTCCAACAAGCCCAAGCGCCGCACCGGCCAGTCGAGCAATCGACCCGAGCCACGCGCGTCGGTCCATTCTGTCTAATTTTGCGTTTTCCATCTCCGACGTGAAAGTGATCTGAATGCCCGTTTCATTGCTGGACCTCAAGATACAGTACCGTGGGCTCAAGCCCGAGATCGACGCAGCTCTCATCCGGGTGGCCGAATCACAGGCCTGCATCCTCGGACCCGAGGTGGATGCCTTGGAGCGCGAGCTTGAGGCATACCTAAACGTCAAGCACGCCATTGGCGTGTCTAGCGGCACCGATGCCTTGCTCATGGCGCTCATGGCCCTGGGAGTTGGACCGGGCGACGAGGTTATCGTGCCAACGTTCTCCTTCTTCGCCACGGCCGGATGCGTTGCCCGCTTGAACGCCACGCCGGTATTCGTGGACGTGGACCACGTAAGTTTCAATCTCGATCCTGAACTAACGCGCAAAGCCATTACACCCCGTACCAAGGCCATCATTCCGGTGCATCTGTTTGGTCAAGCCGCTGATATGGATTCCTTCATGGCCATCAGCAAGGAGTTCAACATTCCGATCATCGAAGATGCTGCTCAGGCCATCGGCACGCAGTCTGCCGATGGACGCCGCGTTGGAAGCATCGGCCACATCGGGTGCTTTTCATTTTACCCGACGAAGAACCTTGGTGCCTTCGGCGACGGCGGCCTGGTCACAACCAATGACGACGAGTTGGCCGTGCGCCTCAAGCAGATCCGCAATCACGGCATGGAGCCACGCTACTATCACAAGATCATGGGCGGCAACTTCCGCCTTGATGCCATGCAGGGGGCTGTCCTGCGCGTGAAGCTTCCCCACCTGCCGTCATGGCACGAGGGCAGACGTCGCAATGCCGAACTCTACACCCAACTATTCATTGAAGCCGGACTTAGCACGGCGCCCGGTGTGACCCAGTTTGGTCCGAACGATCGAGTTCTTCTGCCAAAGGCGGTCAATGCCGGTTCAGCAACGGACCATCACATCTTCAATCAGTTTACGATCCGTTCTGCCCATCGCAGCGCATTGCGGTCGTATCTGGCAGAGAAGGGTATCGGCAGCGAGATTTACTACCCGGTGCCATTTCACCGACAGGAGTGTTTCGCTTCTCTTGGTTGCAGCGACGCCGATTATCCGGTATCGAACTGTCTGGCCGCCACGGTGCTTTCGCTCCCGATATATCCCGAGCTCGAAGAGCATCACATCCGCGAGGTGGTCGCTGCCATCGCTGCATTCGAGAATGAACATGCACATCACGAATCGGAATGTCCGGACTGTGCCGAGTGCGGCACGGTTTCATGATCGCTTCCTGAAAGGGGCTTCACAATGAACCAGCAGTTTCAACAAGGGTTTCAGGTCCAGTTCGGCCGCTCCAAGGACAGTCTGCTTAGTCAGGTCTTGCTCGGACTCGCCGTTGCTCTCTTCGGTGTTGCGATGCTACTGGATCGACTCGGCATGCCCGAGATGTACAGCATAGTTCGCGACTGGTGGCCGACCGGGATCATTGTATACGCTGCCATTCGGCTGGTCACCGGTGCAGGGTCGACCTTCTGGTCGGGCCTGACCATCATCGTCATGACCGTCATCCAGCTCAAGAAGCTGGGCGTCGTCGATCAGTTTTGGGGTGTCTTCTGGCCGCTCATCCTGATCATCCTCGGAATATGGATCGTAGCCACCCGCTTTCGCGCACGGGGTAGTGCCAAGCCCCCTACCGACATGCCCGGGGCATCGTATCGTGTTGATGAAAAGTAAGCCGGCCCCTGCACAATGAGCGTACGCAGAGACCGAATCCGCGTTCTTACTGCTGACCGACCTACCCCCACGGGATCGGGTCCGGTGGTCTATTGGATCAACCGTGACCGACGTCGGGACGACAACTGGGCACTTTTGTACGCGCAGGAGATCGCCATCGAACGGCGCGTGCCGCTTGTTGTGGCCTTCTGTCTTGTGCCGTCCTTCCTCGACGCTTCGCTTCGTCAGTATGACTTCATGATCAAGGGGCTAGAGGAACTCGAGCGCGATCTGCAGGAAGTTGGCATTCCATTCCATCTGCTCCTCGGTTCGCCGAAGGACGTGCTACTGCCCTACCTTGAGACGACGTCTCCATCTTTGTTGGTGACGGACTTCGAGCCTCTGCGCATCAAGCGGCTCTGGCTTGATGAGGTCATCGCCGGCTCAAAGGTCGCCATTCACCAGGTCGACGCTCACAACATCGTCCCATGCTGGGTCGCATCTCCGAAGCTCGAGTTTGCGGCCTATACGATCCGTCCGAAGATCACAAGGCTTCTGCCGACCTACCTCGAAGAGTTCCCTGCCGTGGTGCGCCACCCTTTTACAGCGGCAACGGCTCCACCCACAGACTGGTCGCATATACGGTCGACCCTTCGCGTGAACACCTCGATCGGTCCGGTGTCATGGCTCACGCCGGGCGCTTCTGCTGGTCGTGCCCGACTCAATGCCTTCGTGGCGAAGATCGACCAGTATGCCGATCGTAATGATCCGACCAAGCCCGGTCAGAGCAATCTCTCTCCCTACTTCCATTTTGGTCAGATCGCTCCACAGCGCGCTGCACTTGCCACGCCGAGAGTTGGGGAATCCTCCGACAGTTTTCTTGAGGAGCTCATCATCCGACGTGAACTGAGCGACAACTTTACGTTCTATAACGATCAGTATGATTCGTTCGACGGATTTGCGGCGTGGGCAAAGCAGACGCTGAATGATCATCGCAACGACCCCCGCGACTACGTCTATACGCTTGATGCATGGGAGGGGGCTCGCACACACGACGAGCTCTGGAATGCCGCGCAGCGTGAACTCATTACCACCGGCAAGCTCCACGGCTTCATGCGGATGTATTGGGCCAAGAAGATCCTCGAATGGAGTGCATCGCCCGACGAGGCGCTGGCCATCGGCATCTATCTCAACGACGCCTATGCGCTCGATGGGCGCGACCCCAATGGCTACGTTGGTGTTGCCTGGAGCGTAGGGGGCGTGCACGACCGTGCCTGGTTCGAGCGTCCGGTCTATGGCAAGATTCGCTATATGAACGCCAACGGCTGTGCCCGCAAATTCGACGTGAAATCTTACATACGACGCTATGCGCAAAACACACTTCTTTGAAATCCTCGTTCTTACTCTGCTTGCTTTCACCGTTGGTACGGCGCAGGCACCCACGACCTATGCCCTTAAGCTAGGCCGTGGCCTTAAAGAGTTCGACGAGTATCTGCTGAAGTCGACCTATGAGCAGCGGTCCGTGACCAAGATCTACAACAACGATCAGTTGCTCGGAGATACCACCGACATCGTCCGCGTGGTGATCGCTGCTCAGTGCTCAGTTGCGCGCGTGACCATTGATGGGCAGGAAAAGGAAAAGCACCTGAAGATCCGCCTGTTCCAGCTTCAGACCAACACCGACACCTTTGACGTGATGACGACCGGAGCCAAGGTGCGGTGCTGGTTCTCCGATACCGGGAGCGTGTTCACTGTCGACGACGTACCGGTTGCCGACACCGTTGCAGCGCTTCTGAGCAACGTTGTGTTGGGTGAAGGGGGCGCAAAGACGGGCGACGTTCTTGATGCCAAGAAACCTGTCGCAGTCGGATCGACCTGGAAGATGAACATCAATGCACTTAAGCGCATTCTGGGACGTGAGCAGGTTCGCGTGATGAAGAAGCTCTCCGGTACGGTCACCTTTCAGTCCATCGATAGCACACGTCCCTTGCCAACAGCGATCGTAACTGCGCGCGCCGAGGCCCCGAAGTTCACAATGCGCATCGATGGGGCACCCTACCCGCTTACGGGCTCGCTGGTTGCCGAGTTTCGATATGAAGTGCCTGTCGACACTCGATTCCCTCCGGTGGCTCTGACAACGTCGACCACGCAGACCTACCGTGCGACCCAAGGAACGCAGCGTGCGGAATCGTTCGTCACGACGAGCCGGCGCTCCGAGTTCATTCGATGACCGACCTCATGCATGGCCGTGCGGTGATCGCACTGGTCATCTGCGCTGTTCTATGGAGCAGTGGTGGCCTGCTGATCAAGCTCTTACCACTCTCGCCCCTTGCCATCGCCGGCCTTCGCAGTGTGATTGCTGCCAGCGTCATGTTCGCCTGGACGCGCAGGCAGGGCCCGCTGCGCCCTACGTGGTCAGGAGCGCAGATCGGCAGCATCATCAGCTATATGTTCACTGTGGTCCTATTTGTGTGGGCCACCAAGACCACCACGGCAGCAAACGCCATCCTTCTGCAGTATACCGCCCCGATCTGGGTGGCACTGCTCAGTGCCGTCATTACTCGGGAACGACTTCAACGCACGGATGTGATCGTGGTGTGCTGCGTCATGGCCGGCATGATCGTCTTCTTCCTTGATGCTCTGTCGCCGGGCGCATTGCTTGGAAATATCCTGGCCATAGCCAGCGGCATTGCATTTGCAGGCGTCGCGCTGTTCATGCGCGCGCAACGGGGCGAGTCAAACACAGAGAGTATCATTCTCGGGAATGTCCTTACGACCATCGTGTGCCTTCCTCTGGCAGGGGGCATACCCGCTCCGTCATGGGACTGGATTGGGCCACTACTGGCCCTCGGCATACTGCAGCTAGGCATCTCCTATCTCCTGTACTCTTGGGCCCTTGCTCACGTCACCGCACTGGAAGCGGTCTTGATTACTGTGCTGGAGCCCCTTCTCAACCCACTATGGGTTGTGCTGGCCATCGGCGAAGTTCCAGCGCCAATGTCCATCATCGGTGGCGCGATCGTGCTGCTTGCCGTCATTTGGGGACAATTCAGCCGCCGGACGTCATTCTGAGACCTGTGCACGATTTGATGCTTTTCGTATCTTTGCGCCTCGCTGGCCAACTTAGCTCAGCTGGTAGAGCAGCTGATTTGTAATCAGCAGGTCATCGGTTCAAGTCCGATAGTTGGCTCCAAACATTAAGCCCGCACCATCATGGCCGCGGGCTTTTTTGTTGGATGCACTTGTAGTTTTGTGTCATGGAACAGTTCGTCTCTTTCTACGCAGCGCAGGTTGCATACCTCTGGTCCACCATCAGCCAGCCGACGTGGCATAGTTTCTTCTGGTGGCTCGTAGGGATTTCGCTGGCCGTGTGGGCGCTGGAGCTCATCATTCCATGGCGCAGGAACCAGCCGATCATCCGCAAGGACTTTTGGCTTGATACATGGTACATGTTCTTCAACATGTTCATCTTCGGTGCCATTGGGTACTCGGGAATCAGTGCCGTTGTGCGCGGAATCGTTGGTGATCTCTTGCCATTTCTCAGCGGACTGCATGCGACCATGGCATCACTGCCAACGTGGGCTCTTCTGCTGATCATCTTCGTTGCGCGTGACTTCATTCAGTGGAACGTGCACCGTCTCCTGCATGCCTCGCCCACGCTGTGGGAGTTCCACAAGGTCCACCACAGCGTCGAGCAGATGGGTTTCGCTGCCCACCTGCGCTTTCACTTCGCCGAGAACATTGTCTACGGTACACTCGAGTATATCCCACTGGCCCTGCTTGGAATCGACCTTGTGGACTTCTTTGCCGTCGGTGTCTTTGCCACGGCCATCGGGCACTTGAATCACGCCAACATCGTGCTGCCCGTTGGCCCCCTGAAGTACATCTTCAACACTCCGCAGATGCACATCTGGCATCATGCAAAGGACCTTCCCCCCGGCGTGAACGGAATCAATTATGGCCTGACGCTGAGCGTGTGGGACTGGATCTTCGGCACCGCCCATATGCCCTCCTCCGGGCGCGACATTCCGCTTGGTTTCAAGGACGTCGAGCGATATCCGCACAGCTTTTTTCGCCAGCTGGTAGCGCCGTTCCGAAAGCAGCGCTGATCGTTCGGCGGGCGAGACTGCGTCTGACTCCCACCCTATTTGTTGCACCAAGTTCCTTTGTAACCCTGTAACTCCGTAATTCCGTAATTCTGCAATTCAGCAACTCAGTAATTCAGTAATTGGTGAACCCCATGTCCGTTGCATTGATCACCGGCGCCGCCTCCGGAATCGGCAAAGCCATCGCCCATCTTTTCGTTGAGAAGGGGGCAAGTGTTGTACTCGCCGACATTGACGACGCGCAAGGACGGGCGCTTGAGGCCGAGCTGCAGAGCCGCTCGGGACGTGCCCTCTTCGTCCATTGCGATGTGGCCAATCCCCAGCATCATCAGCAGGCTGTCGATGAGGCTCTCAGGACCTTCGGCCGGCTGGACGTGGCGGTCAACAACGCAGGAATTGCCGGCCAGGGAGGGCCCACGGCCCAGTACCCCATTGACGAGTGGCAGAGAATCATCGACGTCAACCTTTCTGGTGTGTTCTACGGTCTGCGCGCCCAGCTCCCCGTCATGATCCAGCAAGGGTCGGGCTCGATCATTGTGGTATCATCAATACTTGGAGCAGTCGGCTTTGCCGGTGCACCCGCATATACGGCAGCAAAACACGGGTTGTTGGGATTGGTCAAGGCTGCGGCCCTCGACCACTCCTCCCAGGGAGTGCGGATCAATGCCATAGGGCCGGCATTCATTGATACGCCCATGATCGCCGGCATCGTTCAGGATCCCGTTGTTGCGCAGGTCGTCACCGGGAAGCACCCCATTGGTCGCCTGGGCCGACCCGAAGAGGTCGCCCAGCTTGTGCACTTTCTATCGTCGGACCTATCCTCATTCATCACTGGGTCGTTTTTCCCAATTGACGGTGGATACCTGGCCCAGTAGTCGGACGATATGTGATTTGAGAAACAATTTTTCAATCAGATGTAACTAATCCGCCCGAATTAGGACTTTGTGGTACGAAATTCCGCCCATTCTCCCAATAGGTGTAACTATGACCATTTTTCTACTCCGCCTTTGCCTACTCTTTGCTGTAGTCAGTGCCGCGCGCGCGCAGGGCGTCTTCGATGAGATGGCAACGGCCACGTCGACGGCGATGCTCAAGAACGGCAACATCATCTCGGTAGGCCACACGGCAATGCCGGGCAAGATGGACGGTGTGATCGTTGTCCATTCGGCCGATCTTGAGACAATTGTCGCATCGACGACCTTTGGTGGACGTCAGACCGACGCTATCAACGACGTTGCGGTGGCTGCTGACGGAACCATCTGGATCTGCGGAACGACATCATCAGATGACCTTCCCCTACCGACCTCACCGATCAGAGGTTCTTTCAAGGGTGCAACCGACGGGTTCGTCGCACGACTCTCAGCCGACCTGAAGACTGTTCTCGGTGGGATGTATATCGGCGGATCCGGCCCGGACGTGGCCAATGCACTTGCCATCAGTGCAACGGGGGACGTGGTGGTCGTTGGAGGCATCACATCGACGAAGGCACTGCCAACGATCAACAGCTTCGACGAATCACACAACGGCAAAAGCGACGGCTACCTGATCTGCCTTGATGGTGGAGGGAAGATCGTCAATGCTGCCAGCTATCTAGGGGGCCTGCAGGACGATGAGATGACGTCCGTGGCCATCGATTCCAAGAACCATGCTGTCATCAGCGGTTACACGCGTTCTACCGACTTCCCAACTTACCCCGTCAAGACCCTCGTTTGGGTGGAAGATGGCGGATGCCCCTATTACGGCTGCAAGACAGGCCACTGGGAAGAGACTGGCGAAGCACCCTTCGATAACACCTACGGCGGCGGCATCGATGCCGTCGTTTTGAGATTTCAACTCTCCGGTTCGATCGTCTTTTCTGCATTCTTCGGCGGCGAGGCTGACGATGCGGGTACCGCCGTTGCCACGGGACCAGATGATGTTGTATACCTTCTCGGGCATACCAAGTCAAAGGACCTGCCAATCCCTGCCGAGGTCAGTTCGACGTTCGGTGGCAACACAGATGGCTTTTATGCTGCCGTATCGGCCAACGGCCTCAAGTTGGTGTCAGCTCAGTACGTTGGTGGTGCCGGAGATGACCAGTTGACCGCCGCCCTGTCCGACGGTGCCATTGTCACGGCAGTGGGGACCACCAATGCGGCAATCCCTGAGATTGGACTTGGTGCTAACGTGGAACTGCGTGGTCAGCAGGATGGCATGCTTGTGCGTCTTTCGTCGACCGAGGTGAAGTATTCGACCATCACCGGAACAAATCGGATCGATCAGCCCCTTGCCTTAGCTCTGGACACTTACGGAGACGTCTACAGAGTGGGTTGGCGTAAGACCGACGCATCCTCTGCCTCGAGTGCCTTCATCGACAAGTATGCGTTCGGCGTCGTCACCTGGAGGGGGCCAACCACGTCTTCAACTCTCTGCGAAGGGAGTCCGGTTAATGTGAGCTGGAGTGCCGACGGCATGCTGGCGTCCGACACATACTCGATTCAGCGTTCTGCGGATGGCAAGACATGGACGTCGATCGTGAGCGGCCTCAAGACACGCTCGCATAACTGGACGCCCAAGGCTGAAGACATGGGCGGATCGATCCAGATGCGCGTCCGTGCAAGCCGCGGAAACGTTGGCCTGAGTCCGATCACCTACACCACAGGCACTCTGGCATCTATCACAGGTCAGCCCCAGGGCACAATGTCATGCTCGGGTCGGCCACTCACGCTCACCGTGGCCACGACAACATCCGACGCAACATTTCAATGGCGCAAGGACGGCACCAACATCGCCGGAGCAAACAGCGCAACGTACAGCATTGCAAATGCTGCAGCATCTGCTTCAGGTTCGTATGACGTCGTGCTAACAACCGGCTGTGGATCGAAGACCAGCGATGCGGCGGTGGTTATGATCGCAGATAGTCCGGTGATCACGCAGCAGCCGACGGCCCGCTCGATCAGCGCAGGAGCAGCTCTTGAGCTATCAGTCACTGCAGTTGGGCCAGGCCTGACGTATCAGTGGACGCACAACGGCACGGACATTCCGGCACCAGAGGGCACTGCTGCAACGCTCAAGATCGCGTCCGCCTCCGTGGATCGTCAAGGCACCTACCAGTGCTCCATCACCTCCGAATGCGGCAGGACCACGAAGAGCAACGAAGTGAGCGTTGTCGTCACAGGCGTCGATGAGGAAGCATCCCGTTCCTTCGCCGTCTGGCCAGTACCTGCATCCGACGTCATTCACCTCCACTGGGAGGGGCAGGACGTGCGCTCACTCGTGATCCTTGACAATACCGGCAGTGAGATGCGGCGCGTCGATGTACCGAGTTCCTCGACAGATTCAAAGGCAATCGTATCGGATCTGGCATCCGGCTCTTACACCGTCGTGCTTGAGACGTCATCGGGCCGACTGAGCAGGCGCTTCACGGTGATTCGCTGAGCTCACGTAGCAATAGATCACCACGGCCAGGGTACCGACCACGTTGAGCCAGAGGAAGCTCACAACGTTGAATATCCAGAACGCAACAACCAGCACCTCAGCAACAATGGCACCGCGGAATACGTCGGTGCCATTTGCTTTTCGCACAAAGAAAGCCACGAGAAAGATGCCCAGAATAGGCCCGTAGAAGAGGCTTCCAAGAATGTTCACAGCCTCGATGAGTGAGCCCATCTGTGTGGCAAGCATACTCATGGCGATGCCAAATACGGCCCAGAGCAGAGTATGCCATCGTGCCGCACGGATATCGGATTCGGTTTCCGTGATGCCGCGCAGGTCCACCACGCTGGCCGTGGCAAGTGAGTGGAAGCCTGCCGAGATACTTCCCCAGGAGGCCATGATGACAACGGCAAAGATCAATCCTATGAGTCCGGCAGGGAGCATCGTTCGCACGTAGTGCAGGAAGATGTAGTTCGTGTCGTTCGACTCCATGATACCCGTCGAGCGGACAAACGTTCGATACTCGGCTCGAAGGCGTACCGTGCTGTCGTATGCGGCTCGGTACTCCTGCTCAGCCCCTTGCCGACGGGCTAGGACGCCATCTGCCGTCTTTGCGAGTGCCGTGCTTGCTGCACCCCATTTTTGTTCAAGCGCAGCCGACCCGGAACTGTCTGCATAGCGTGCCCGGGCGGCTACCGATTCATTGAAGAAGATCGGACTTGGAACTACGCTGTAGAGGGCAACAAGCAGGGCGCCGATGAGCAGGATGCCATACTGCATCGGAATCTTGACCACCCCATTGACCAGCAGACCGATGCGGCTCTCGCGAATGTTCTTACCGGTGATGAACCGGCCCACCTGACTCTGGTCCGTTCCGAAGTACGAAAGGGCCAGAAAGAATCCCCCGATCAGCCCGCTCCAGATGTTGTACTTGTCATGGAGATCGAACGTAGTGGTGATCACATTGAACTTGCCGGCGATGTCCGTCAGGTAGAGCGCATCGGACATGGACATGTTAAGGGGCAGGCCTTGCACGAGGAAATATCCGGCAGCAAGCATCGATGCGAGGATGATACCGAACATCAGCGTTTGGGTGTAGGCCACTGAGCGGGCTCCGCCCGAGAGCGTGTATACAAGCAGCAGGCCGCCTACGATCACGTTGGTCGCATATATGTTCATATCGAGCAGCGTTGCGACGATGATACTCGGAGCGTATATGCTGATGCCGGTGCTAAGACCTCGCGAAAGCAGGAACAACACGCTCGTAACGAGTCGCACACGCCTGTCGAAGCGCTGCTCAAGGAACTCGTAGGCCGTATAGACATTGAAGCGTCGAAACATCGGAATGAACACGACGCTGATGACGATCATCGCAAGTGGAAGGCCGAAGTAGTACTGCACGAAGCGCATACCATCGGTGAAGGCCTGACCGGGAGCGGATAGGAACGTGATCGCGCTGGCCTGCGTGGCCATGACGCCGAGAAGCACCGAGTACCATGGCATGCTCTGCCCGGCGCGGAGATAGTCATCGGCGGTCCGGTTTCCGCGACCACGCCAAAGCCCGTACCACATGACGCCAGAGAGCGTGATCAGAAAAACTCCCCAGTCAAGGGGGCTCATTTACCAACGCTCAGCATGTTGGCAAGAAGCTTCATTGCCCCAGGAACGCCGGCAGGAATCTGACGGAATATCGAGAGCGCCGAGTAGATGTAATGACCTTTACCATACCGAGCATAGATCAAGGATCCCGGATTGGATGGCTCATTGGTGTCATTCATCAAAAGGGGCGTCTCATACCGAGGGTCGATCTTCTCGGCGAAGTACAAGCCCCTTTCCTGCACCCAACCATCAAAGTCCTTGAGTGAGAGTGCATTGGGCGCATTCAGAATAGCATGGTTGGGAAGCGTCAATGTAACGGCGGCATCTTCCTCCGTCACACGAGCTCGTCCGAGGTTGAACGGATACGGACCGAGCACCTTTGTTGACATGTCCTGCGTGGTCATGTAGCTCATCACCAGCGTTCCTCCGCGCTCGACGTAGCTCATCAGCGAGGGCATCAGAAACTGCATGCTCTTGCGGGTGTTCACGGCACGGATACCGACCAAAACCGCATCATAGGTAAGAAGCTCATCGGTACGAAGGATCGTCTCGTCGCTGATCTCGTCGACGGCAACACCGATGCTTCGAAGAAACTCGGGGGTGATCTCACCTGCTCCGGCAACGTAGGCAATGCGCTTGGCCCGAATCGCGATCGGCTCCACAACCACGCGGACCATTGCCGGCTGGGTGTACTGCAGCGTTGGTAGATGGTCGTATGTGATCACCGACACTTGTCGTGTGAACTCAGCATTGCCGACCCGGAGTACAAACGATAGGTTCGACGTGGCTGTAAGTATAGCTTCAATCGTGATGAGTGTGTCGGTTGACGCCCGCAGCCCGATGTTCCGCACTGACGTTACCGTCTGGGTCCCACTCAAACAAAGAAGCTGGGCATCTTTAATCCCGCGGTAGGCGCGCAAACGGAGCTTGATGCTGACCTTACCATCAGGGGCAACGATCACTCGGCTAAGGGGCTCAAGACTCGCCTGAGGGACAACGCGAAGCTCCTCAATCATATCGCCCTTTAGCGGATCCAGGCGCTTGTAGCTCAGAGGCATGCTCAGCGGAATAGTGTCGCTGCCGAATGCAAAGCGCAATAGTATCGAGATGCTTGGCGGACTGGTCGGACGCCCTAGCATCCGCTCATCCGGGATCGTGAAGAGCGCTCCCTTGGCATCTTGTGAGAGCCAGTAGGGTTCGGTGACCGGACCGCTGACTGCCATCAAGACGTCTTGCAGTATGCGTGTAGAGTCGTGCGGAAGGTCCACATTCGAAACCACGCGGCCATTCGGGTATACGACCTGCGCGCACCTGACAGTCTTGCCGGCCCGGGCTGTGAGGCGTATCTGAGGTTGGACGGTATCGCCCGATACGACCGTCGGAACACCAACACTTGCATCGGCCGTCACACCCATGCAGGAAAGAAGAATATCGTCGAGCTCCGTCAGCTTGTTCTCGCGCCAGAACGTATCCTTCACGCTAGCGATCATCCTTCGGATCGACAGCAGCGCATCGATAGACCTCTCCGGATGTAGCATGTCGAACGAGGCTATCACTTTGTCTATGGCAATGCCGATATCAGCGTGGCCGACCCTGTTCCAGGTTGTATCGATCCCATCGAAGAGGCCTTTGGAAGGGGGCTCTCCTAACCATGTTGCGAAGAACTCCGGTTGCACGCCGGGAGACTGGGGCGTGCCTGCCCCCTGACTCTTGTGGAGGCTACGACTGATGCCGGCAAGCTCTCCATATCCCATGCCTAATAGCGGGTCGTATTGGCCAACCTCGAGTTTGAACATGCCCTCGGAGATCGTGCTGCGGTTGCCAAATCGGAAGGCATTGAAGAGCAGCCTCTTCGGCTTCCACAATGCAGGGTCCTGCATGCAGATCTGCATGGCCTTCTCTGCAAGTATCGCCGAGGCCGAATGCTGGCCGTGTCCGGCCATGGAGTCCTTCGGGAAACGGCAGATGACCACATCTGGACGGAACGCATCAATGACGCGGACAACGTCACGAGTAAGAGTGCTCTCGTCCCACTGACGAAACGTCTCCTCAGGATTCTTGGAATAGCCGAAGTCGATCGCACGCGCAAAGAACTGTTCCGCTCCATCCATGCGGCGCGCCGCAAGAAGTTCATGCGTGCGGATCAGGCCAAGGGGCGCCCCCTGCTCACTTCCGATGATGTTCTGACCGCCGTCACCGCGTGTGATGGACAGGTAGCCCGTGCGAATATTCCGTCCGGTTGCCAGCCACGAAAGCAGACGCGTGTTCTCATCATCCGGATGAGCGGCAACATACAGGACAGACGTGAGCGTCTTGAGGCGATGAAGCTGCCCGTGTATCCGAAATGATGGCGATGGCGTGCGCTGCTGCGCCACCATGACCGAGACCCCGAGAGCAAGCGTGATCGCCAGGCGCATCATATGCAAAGCCGCGCCCCCTTACTTCAGCGATTTGATCACATCCTGGGCTGCCTTCTCGTAATCGTCATCGCCGCCGGCGGCCTTGACGATCTCGATGGTCTTGTTCGCGGCTTCGCGTGCCACGTCATTGCGACCAAGCTTTGCCGCGATACGGGCCTTCATGAGTGCAACCCAGTATGCCTTCGGATTACGCTCGAGAGCCTTCCCGGCATAGTCGAGAGCCTTGTCGAGATTCTGTCCGGTCTCAAACAGATACGTAGCTGCTTGCTGATATGGAATGTTCGGATTGTTGATCGCACGGTCGATCGACGTGAGCAGACGTTCCTGGTTGTTCGCCTTCACGGGAATGGAAACCAGCGTGTTCTCCCAAACGATGTCGATCGAGCAGCTTGAGAAGGTGATGTTCGACACGTCAATCGAGAACGTCTCCGCAGTCTGCGACGTCCGTGTGACCGGCACCGTGAAGCGCGCGACATCGTCTTCCTTTGGCCATCCCTCTCCAGGCCAGCTGCCTGTGTTCTTGTTGATGATGATGGTGAACTCCGACTGACCTGGGATCGAGTACAGAGAGTATGAGCCCGGCTTGATGGTCGATCCGCCGATCTGCAGGTCTTCCGAGATGGTAAGCTTCGTGGCTGCATTGGCACCCGTGCGCCATACCTGTCCGTACTGAACCAGATCACCAAAGATCTTACGTCCACGCATCGACGGACGACTGTAGGTGATCTCGATCTTGGAAGTCGAGAACTCCTGCGACACGGTCGACAAGGGGCTGAGCGACGGAAGCTTCAGCTCCTGTGCACTGACCATGGTGGTGATGAAAAGAATGCAGAGCACTTGGATGAATGTGCGCATGGTGTTCTCCTGTTTAAACAAAGTTTTTGTCATCTGTCATCTGTCATCAGGTTGGATTCCCGCTTTCGCGGGAATGACGATGGTCGTCATTCCGAACTTCAGTAATTCCGTACTTCAGTAATTCCGTACTTCAGTAATTCCGTACTTCAGTAATTCCGTACTTCAGTAATTCCGTACTTCAGTAATTCCGTACTTCAGTAATTCCGTACTTCAGTAATTCCTTCTTCTATGATTTCGCACCAGATGTGTCCGATCATGATGTGGCATTCCTGAATGCGGGCGGTGACGGAAGACGGCACCACAACCGAAGCAGTGCATAACTCGCGCAGCACGCCACCGGTTCCTCCGAGCAGGCCAATGGTCTGCACCCCGCGCTTGTGGGCTTCTTCGACGGCGGCGACAACATTCTTCGAGGTTCCGCTGGTGGTGATGGCCACAAGTACATCTCCGGTTGTACCGAATGCCTCTACCTGACGGCTGAACACACGATCATACCCGTAGTCATTGCCTCCGGCCGTAAGCACGCTGCTGTCGGTCGTAAGCGCCAAGGCCTTGATGGCGCGTCGGTTCACGTCGCTGCGCAGGCGGACGACAAGTTCGGCGGCGATGTGCTGACTATCGGCGGCACTGCCACCGTTGCCACACAGCATGATAAGGCCGTTGGATCGGGCGCAGGAGGCCAGCATATCGCCGGCACGAGCTATATCATCAACGCAATGCTCCAGCAATCTCTGTTTGACGGAGATCGACTCCCGAACGACGGCCCCGATATGGTCACGTAATGATGCAGACATCCGACAAAGCTACTGGAGAAATGGTCATTTTTGCACCCATATCCACCAACAGGCAGCGGCATCCATGAGCCTCGAAGAAGCATTCGCCCCCTACCGCCGGAACATCATCGGTATTGACGCGGAGTTCGATGCCGGATTCGGCCGTCATCGTATCATCTATGCCGACTGGACCGCCAGTGGTAGGATGTATCGGCCGATCGAAGACAGGATGAGCCAACAGATCGCCCCGTACGTTGCAAACACACATACCGAAACGTCGTTCTGTGGCACGACCATGACCCGTGCCTATGCCGAGGCAATGTCGACCATTCGTCGACACGTCAACGCCGCCGATTCCGATGCCGTCATCTGTTACGGCTCAGGGATGACCGCCGTGGTGAACAAGCTGCAGAGAATGCTTGGACTGCGCATTCATGAGCGATTTCGCCCATCGATTCATCTGTCCCCCGAAGAGCGTCCGGTGGTGTTCATCACGCACATGGAGCACCACTCAAACCAGACGAGCTGGCTCGAAACCATCGCCGAGGTCCGCATTATCGGTCACAAGAATGACGGCCTGGTCGACCTTGATTCACTCCGTGGCCTTTTGACCGAATACGCCGGTCGGCCCATGAAGATCGCGGCCATCACATCCTGTAGCAATGTGACCGGCATCACAACGCCGTATCACGACATCGCCGAGATCATGCACGAGGCAGGGGGCTACTGCTTCGTGGACTTTGCCTGTAGTGCCCCCTACATCAGTATCGACATGCATCCTGTGAATCGTCCGATGGCATGGCTGGATGCGATCTATTTTTCGCCGCACAAGTTTCTCGGAGGACCAGGCACGAGCGGCGTCTTGGTATTCGCAAAAGCGCTCTATTCGAATACAATACCGGACAATCCCGGAGGTGGCACAGTGGTGTTCACGAATCCCTGGGGCGTGCATCAGTTTGTGGACGACGTCGAGGCCCGCGAAGATGGCGGCACGCCCGGCTTCCTGCAGGTGATGCGCACGGCACTCTGCATCCGGTTGAAGGAGCAGATGGGCGTCGAGAGAATTCTGGCTCGAGAGCACGAGCTGATGAGCATCCTCTGGGAGGGTCTTTCGCAAGTGCCAGGCATACGCATTCTCGCCGAACAGCACCGCGCTAGGTTGGGCGTCCT
>VERF01000043.1 GCA_018882895.1 Candidatus Kapaibacterium sp. | reverse complement strand
CCGCAAGGCTTCCCGCCGCAAGGCTTCCCGCGAAGCGTCCCGCTGCAAGCGTCCCGCCGCGTAGCGGCTTCCCGCGAAGCGTCCCGTCGCAGACGTCCCGCCGCAAGGCTTCCCGCCGCGTAGCGGCTTCCCGCGAAGCGTCCCGCTGCAAGCGTCCCGCCGCAAGGCTTCCCGCCGCGTAGCGGCTTCCCGCGAAGCTTCTCTCAGCTGAACGTCTGCCTCAGTCGCATGTACCGTTCCTGGTAGTCGATGAGGTCTTGCTCGACGCCGAGGTTTTCCAGAACGGAGCCCAAGATCTTGATGCCTGACTCAAACTCCTCGACGATCACAAGGTCAGCCCCTTGATCGAGGGCGGATTTGCTGTTGCGCTGGTAGCGTGAGCGCACGATGATGTTCACATCCGGACGAAGTGCGCGTATGAGCTTGACACCACTGGCAATGGCAGCGTCCTGGTTGATGGCGATGATGACATTCGAGACGTGTTCAATGCCGCCATTGCGAAGAACATCGATATCTGTCATGTCTCCGGAGATGACAGGCTCTCCGCGGGCCCTTAGGGCAGCAGCGTTATTCCTGTCCAACTCGAGCAGACGATATCGAATGCCTGTCTGTGCCAGAACGTGGGCGACATTGAGTCCAAGAACGCCGGCACCGATGATGAGCACCATTGGCTGTTCCGTGACTGAAGCTGAGGCATCAAGGCGCAGATATCCATCATTCTGATCAGTGGTCCACCTGCGCAGATTTGGTGCGAAGCGCGCAAGGGGCGAAACCCGTTCGGCTACAATGGGCGCAAATGTCACGAGAAGTGGCGTGACGATCATTGTGATGATGATGGTCACAAGAAGATTCTGAAACTCGGTCGAAGAGATGACGCCATAGTCCATGCCAACAGACGCCAGTACAAAGGAGAACTCTCCCACCTGCGCAAGCGTGATGCCGGCAGTAATGGCAGTGCGAATCGGTACACGGATGAGGATCAGCACGAGACTCACAACGAGGCCCTTGACCAACAGGATGAGCACCGCCGTAATGATGTTTGCCGGTAAGGTTGCCCAGACAACATGTACAAGAAGGCCCACTGAAAGGAAGAACATGCTCGTGAACGCATCACGCAGTGGTTCAACGGCTTTGCCGATGGCATGCCCGTCATCACTACCGGCAATCGCCATACCTGCGATGAATGCTCCGAGAGCCATCGAGATACCAGCCAATGACGTCACCCATGCCGCACCGAAACAGAGGCCCAAGGCGGCAAGGATCAGCACCTCCGGGTTTGAGGAACGTGTCAAGTGAGGCGTCAGCCGCGGAAGAATCAGGCGCATGCCGATGATCATGGCCACCGTCACAACAACGAGCAGTAACAAACGAACGGTGATCTCACCGGGATTCACCTCCTGACGCGTATCCAGAAGAGTGACGGCGATCATCATCGGTACAACGGCAATGTCTTGGAAGATGAGAATGCCAACTGCCGCCCGACCTTGCGGCTGTGACAGCTCCCTTCGCTCGCTCAATAGCTTGATGCAGATCGCCGTGGAACTCAAGGCAGAGGCCATGCCAATGAGGATGGCCTCAGACGCCGTGTATGCCGTCGAGGCAATCATAGAAACACCATACACCAACGCCGTCGTTGCAAGCGTCGTGAGAATGATCTGCAGTGGTCCGCCGATGAGTACGATCGAGCGTAGTTTCTTCAGCTCATCAAGCGAGAACTCTAGTCCGATCGTGAACAGCAGGAGCATGACGCCAATCTCGGCGATAGACGAAATGATCTGATCCTGCTCAACGATCCCAAACCCCGTGGGGCCCAAAAGAAGCCCCGTGACGATTAATCCGATGACAGGGGGCAGATTGATCTGGCGGAAGACGCGCAGCACAACGAGTGCCGCAAGACATAGCAGTGCAATTTCGTCGAGGAAGTCAAAGGCATGCATAGCCGGCCTCCCTTACGTCCGCTCACCGAAAACTGCCGTGCCGACGCGAACGATGGTCGATCCTTCGGCAACGGCCCATTCAAGATCGTGAGACATACCCATTGAGAGTTCACTCTTCGTGCCATGCGCGGCGTCAAACCGATCGCGGATCTGACGTAGCATCGAAAAGCCCCTTCGCACAACAGTCTCATCATCACTGAGCGCACCGATGGTCATGAAGCCCGTGATACGAAGTGCCGGACGCGACACTACGGCGTCAATCAGGCGCTCGACTTCGTCGGGATGACACCCATGCTTGCTTGCTTCAAATGATGTATTGACCTCGATCATCACATCCAGCGTTGTTGAACGTTTAGTGCATTCGCTCTCAAGAGCCTCGACAAGCGACAGACGATCGACCGATTGTATGCATTGCACACGGCCGATGACATCTTTGACCTTGTTGGTCTGTAGATGCCCGATGAAGTGCCAGGTGATATCAAGGTCCTTCATCGCATCAACCTTGGGAACAAGTTCCTGAACGCGGTTCTCACCAAAGAAGTGCTCACCAAGCGACACCACTTCTCGCAGTGTCTCAACACTCTGCGTCTTTGTGGCCAGCATCAGTCGCGCGGCAAGGGGCTCGCGCGACGCAGCGGCAAGGGCGCGGGCGAGGCGCTCGTTTACGGTGTCAAGCATAGATCGACGATTCGGCATGCTGTCAATATACCCCCTCGCAGTATGTTCGCCCCATGAAGAAGTCCCTTGCCCTGCGCTTTCTCGATGCCGTCGAACGTGCCGGCAATCGCCTGCCGGATCCGCTAACGCTCTTCGCTCTTGCCGCACTGCTCGTCATGGCCACGTCATGGCTCTTTTCCTCGATGGGTGTTGCGGTCATGCACCCGGGTACAAAGGAGACAATCTCCGTTGTGAACCTGCTTGCCCCCTCCAATATCCAGCGGATGTTCACCGATGCCGTAAAGAACTTCACGGACTTTCCGCCGCTTGGACTGGTTCTCGTGACGATGATCGGTATCGCTGTTGCCGAGCGAAGCGGATTCATCACGGCCATGCTACGGGCAACGGTGCTGAACGTTCCACGTCCGCTCTTGACCGCTGCATTGGTCTTCGCCGGTGTGAACTCCAGCATTGTGGCCGATGCCGGCTACGTGGTTCTCATCCCGCTCGGTGCGGTGATCTTTGCTGCCGTAGGACGGCATCCACTGGCCGGACTCTCGGCAACGTTTGCCGGGGTGGCAGGGGGCTTTTCAGCCAACCTGTCGATCACCTCACTGGATCCGCTCCTGGGAGGCATCACGCAAACGGCAGCGCAGCTCATAGAGCCATCCTACACCATCAGCGCGGCAGCAAATTGGTACTTCATGATCGCCTCCACGTTTCTGCTGACGGTCATCGGAACATGGGTATGCGATCGCATCGTCGAGCCTCGCCTTGGTGCATGGGAATCAACTGATGCCTCGCACGAGATGGGCGCTCTTTCTTCTGTCGAACGTCGTGGGATCATGCGAGCTGTTGCAGCACTCGTTGTCATGATCATCGGCGTCATTGCCATGAGCGCGCCCGAGGGTTCACTTATGCGTGATGCGCAAGGAACACTCAAGCCCCTTGAGCACAGCATTGTGCTGATCCTGATGCTCATGTTCCTCGTCATGGGGCTGATCTACGGTCGCACGCTCGGCACCGTCAAGAGCGATGCCGATGTGGCCATCATGACGGGCGAGGGAATGGCAACACTTGGCGGGTACATCGTCTTGTCGTTTGTGATGGCCCAGTTCATCGCCTACTTCAAGTGGTCGAACCTTGGTATTGTGACGGCGGTCTCGGGGGCCGACTTTCTTCGTGCGCTTCAGCTGCAGGGGCCAGTCCTTCTGGTGGCCTTTGTGGTTGTTTCAATGATAATCAACCTGCTGATCGCCAGCGCCTCTGCAAAGTGGGCTATCATGGCGCCGGTGTTCGTGCCAATGTTCATGCTCATGGGAATCTCCCCCGAGGCCACGCAGGCGGCGTATCGCGTTGGTGATTCGTCCACGAACATGATCGCCCCCTTGCTGAGCTACGTTCCGCTGATCCTTGTGGCCATGCGCCGCTACGTGAAGGATTCCACGCTCGGCACCTTGCTGTCGCTCATGCTGCCATACTCGATGATCCTTGCGGTCGTCTGGACGCTCTTCCTGCTGGTGTATGTCTATCTCGGTCTGCCTCTTGGTCCGGGTATCCCGGCTGTGTACGCAGTGCCCTAACGCAACACGACGACTTCCGTCTGGATCACATTACCGGCGACTCGGCGCACGGTGTAGGTACCACGCGCCAGATCTGACACATCAAGCGATGTGACGCCTCCCTGTGAGGCAAAGCTCTGAGCCAGCTTTCCGTCGGCAGAGTAGAGTTCGATCTGATACGGGCCTGAAGCGGCTGACGGCGGTTCGATCATCAGTCGTGTGGTGGCCGGGTTCGGACGTGCCATGGACGCGTCATCGTTCCAATCGGTAACAGACGTTATCGTACCCGTCACAAACGATTGTCGATCCGAGAACACACCGGTGGCATCATTGTCGATCGAACGCACGCGCCAGAAATATCGCTTTGCGCTCTCCAGTCCGCCAATTGGCACCGTCGTGTCGGCCAGTGCATTGACGCTGGCCACCACCGGACGGAAGCCCGCATTGGTAGAGACCTCGACGTCGTAGCGCAGCGCACCGGGCACACGCTCCCACGTCAGCACCACAGGTGAGACATCCGTGGCGCCGGCCGACGGTACAAGAAGGGCCGGCGGCCGCACGGCCGTTGTGAAGGACCACACGTCGGAACGAGGGCCGGCTCCACCGGCTCCGTAGGGTTCAACGTACCAGGAGTAGCGGGCTGGACCCTGTTTGAGATCCTGCACCCTGACAGATGATTCGCGCACGCCCGGGTAGTTAGCATTGCGCGACGTGTCATCGTCACACCTGAGGGTGACAGTATATGAGACACCGCCGGCACCCGGCGTCCACGTGAGCACCGTATCGGCAAGGATCCCCCGCCTCTGGTCAGGGGGCGAGGCAAGCACAACGGCCGATGGACGTGCCGGCAGACTGGTGATCTCACCCCACCACGTGCCCCTTCCATGTGATGCCACGGCCACTGACTTGTCGGCATTGGCCGCCGTACTCATGCGCGTCACCACCATATCGCACGGCACATTGCCGAGCTCCTCGGCGGCCGTCGGTGTCCAGACGGTCGACATGCCGCTGGTCTGCGGTGTGAGATACAGTCCCGTCGAAGTGGCAGCGATCAGTACCGTTGTGGTGTCATCGTATGGACGGATGGCAACCCAGTTGACGGCCGGACCGTTGCCCGTACCCGAAGCATTCTCTTCGAGGTTGCCCGCAATGGGCTGCCACGTGTCGCCGCTGTTGAATGTTTCGAAGATGCTCACCACGCCGTAGTTCGACAGACATGCCACGAGGTGCTGCTTGTCTCGCGGATCGATCGCGATGGAGTTCACATACGCACCTGCCCGCATTGATGGGGCAGTCACATCGCGTGGCTCCGGCGAGCCCCTTTGCGCCGTATCCAGACGAAAGATCTTGCCATTGGTCGTTCCGTAGAACACGCGGTGGTGCTTACCGTCAGCCGTGGTGGTGGCTAGAACGGACGAGATCTGTGCGGTGCCAACGTTTGTACTTGGAAGCGAGTCCCAGCCGATAAGGGTTGAGTCCGAATTGCCGGACGGGATCATGTTCACATCATTGAGTCGCCACAGCTGGTTGTCACCGGCCAGATAGATCATGTTCTGATCCACCGGATGCGGAACGTATGGATTGATGAAGAGGTAGTCCTTGGGGCCTATCGGATCGATACGCTTCCGATACGACTCGCGTCCCGCGGAGTCATAGCGCACGTAGTAGACACGACCCTGTTGCGAGGAGTAGTAGAGTGAGTACAGCGGGCCACCCTCAGCGAAGTAGTTGTAGGCACCATCTCCGCCACCCACGCGCAGCCACGGTGTGGTGATAGGTTCATCGACGTCGCGCTGAAACCAGACGGAATTGTCCTGCATGCCCCCTACGATCATGCGGGAGCGTTCAAATCCCTTCATGTTCGGGATGTCAACCGTGTAGAACTGCGTTGTCAGATACCCGCGATTGAGGTCGCGCCAAACCACCGAGTCAGCCCGAACATCATCAGTCACATATACTCCGCCATCGTTGACGCTATACATCTGCAGCGGCTTTGACGGATGAAAGAGTGCATCCTGCTGATCCGGATGGTGGTCCTTGTAGGATGAATACTTGTCAAATGACGGTGTCGGCTTCCAGTAACCACCGATCCACTTCCACTTGTTGTTCGAAGTGAAGCCATCGGTGGAAACGTAGAGATTCGTCCCACCGATCACCACAAGGTTCGAATCAAACGGAGACACCCGCACCATGAGGTCATACCCACCCTGCGAATAGAAGTCGCCGCGCTGCTCCAGCGTCAACGGGATGTTAGCAGAGCGATTCTCCCACCGTCCCGTGTCGGCACCAACGCGCGTATACTTCCACAGACTGTGCCACTCGAAGCGTTCCTCGCCACGGTAGATGGTCGACCCCTTTGCACCTTCTTCGGGGGTCTCTGCCAGTACGAAGACCTGTTCGGGGTGCTGGGCAACGGGAGCCAGCACGATCCGCCTGACGGTGTTCTTCATATCAGGGGGCGTCACATTGGTCCACGTTGTTCCATTGGTACTGCGAAACACTCCCCACCGCGAGGCCACTGCGCCCGTCGTTCCCGTGAACGCTGCGAATGCGGCGTACATCGTTCCGTTCGTGGTCACGATAACGTCAGAGAAAAGCGAGTTGCTCCCAAGCACCGACGTCCACGTGCTGCCTCCCGAGTTGGAACGATGCAGACCTGCGCGGGCCGTGGCAACGTATACATCCTGACTGTCGCGTGTGGGATGAACAAGCATCCGCCATGTGTAGGCGAACTGGTGATTTGCCGGAATGGTCGCGCTGACCGTTGATGGCAGGGGGCTCCAGGTGATGCCGTTATCGGTCGACTTCAATATGCCGTTGCCGGAGATCTGCGCCGAGTTGCCATAGATCTCTCCTGTTCCGGCATACCATGTGTCTTCGAAACCCTTTCGCACATCCTGGGCCAAACACGTCACGCTATGCAGCTGATCGGGAGCTGTCCGCAGCTGCCACGATGCGCCATCATCTGTCGAGCGCCAGATGCCCCCTGACACGGCACCGGCAAGGACCGTCTTAGCGTCGCGCACATCGAAGGCGATCGCGCGCGTGCGACCACCGATGTTCCACGGTCCACCAGACTTCCACGATGCATTCGACTGGACACTTTCGTAGGACTTACCCGCATCGACCTGTTCGGCCAGACGTCGGGCAAACTCCAGCTCGCGTTGGCGCATGTCGGAGGGAATGATCCCCAATGCAGGATCACGATGTTTGAGGATCTCGAATTCCTTGCGTCCCTGCACCGAGGGTCCATCCGGCTGACGGCTGCCGATGCACGACGTCAGCACCAGCGCGGGCACGAGAGCGATCAATACGGTCTTCATCGACGGAGAATCCCTTTCACGGCACCGAGGCCGCCTTTGAGCAACGAGAATGACAGGAGCATATAGAGGCCGACGATCACAAGGCGCACGATGATCGCTGCGGATCCTGTGACTTCGATCATCATCGCTGCAGCGAACAACGCGGCCGTCAGACCAACGATAGCAAGCACCTTTGACCACTCATACGTCATCGGGTAGACTCGCTGTGAAACGACGTAGAGGATGATGGCGCTGACGACGTAGGCGATTACTTTGGCCCAGGCTGCCCCCATGATTCCAAAGGGAGGAACAAGCAGCCACGTGGCCACGATGCTGACAACTGCCGCTACGCCCGTGGCCAAAGGGAAGAACCCTGTTCGCTTTTCAATGTTCAATCCGGCGGCCATGTTGATGAACACGCCGTTGAAGTAGTACGCGAACATGATGACCGGCACAATGCCGAGTCCAACCCAGTAGTCGGGGTTGACAAAACGTCCACCAATGAACGGCAGCTGAACCACGGTTCCGATGAACAGGGCAGTGATAAGAAAGAGTGCGCCGCAGACCGCGGTAAAGACCGTAAACACTCGTGAAAAGGTCTGCTTGGCATCCGAATCATGACGATGCGTCAGATAGAATGGCTTCCAGGCATACTCAAACACCGTGACGAACATCATCATCGGGATGGCCAGACGGAAGTTCGTTTGGTATAGACCTACAACGCTGCTGCTGGTGAGCATAAGCATGATTGGGCGGTCAGCAACCTGGACCATGATCGACGAGAAATTCGACGGCACGGTTGGAAGACCAAAGCGAAGCATCTGACCAAAGAGTCCCTCGGGAGGGGTTCCCGATGGACGCGTGCGGACAATACCCGGAACGAACACCAGGAACGTGGTTAAGCTGCCAATCACCCCGGCCCAGAGCGCCCCTTCGATGCGCCACCGAAAGACCACGACGAACAGTATCGTGAAGATGAACGTCACAACGACCGACAACAGGCGCAGCGCTGCGAAGGCACGCGGGCGCTGCTGCATGCGAAGACGCGAAAACGGTATCAGCACCAGTCCGTCAAGAAGCGGCATCAGCGAGGCGATGCGTACCAGATGAGCCCCCTGCTCACCGAGACCAAGGACCGGCGAGACGGCGATAATGTCCGCAAGGGCCACCGTAAGCAGCGTGAAGGCGACGCTCAAGAGCGCCACACTTCGAAAGGCTGTCAGAAATGCATGGGCATTGCCCTGATCGTCTCCCGGCTCCCAAAAGCGTGTGAATGCCGGTTCCATGCCAAGCGAATAGACGATGCCCACAAAGGCGATCATCGCATAGATGGCGGCAATCTCGCCGATCTCCGACGGCACCAGGTAATTCGTCAGCAGCGGCGTGAGCAGGAAGGTCAGGAATCTCGACAGGACGGTCGAAACTCCGTAGATCACCGTATCCGATGCCAGCCGAGCGATCTTAGAGGACATTCGTAAGGGGCCTGATGCGTTAGGGGGCGTCCGATGGCGGACGTAGTTTTGCAGTGCTACAAACATAGGCAGACCATCATGCGCAAACGGCTCCGCATCCCCCATTTCATCATGCACACGGCACTGTGCCTGGCCTTCATTCACGGGCCTGTGCTGGCACAGCCGACCACCTCGGCAGAGGCACAGAGGATCATCGATCACGTGCGCGTTCTTGCTTCCGACAGTTGTCAGGGCCGTGGTCCGGGCAGCGGTGGTATCGAGAAGGCCGCTGCCTATGTGATGGAGCAGTTCAAGAGCATCGGGGTGCGCCCTGCCGGCCGCGCCAGCTTCGGTGATCCGTTCACCATGACGACGGGCGTGAAGCTCGCCGAACCGAATTCCGTCTCCTTCTCTGTCGTCATCGAACGTCCGGGCGTACCGGTAGATCAAACGCGTCCCATCACGGTTGGATGGAAGCTGGGAGCCGACTACCAGCCATACGGTTTCAGCGAGACCGGATCGGCCAAGGGCGAGGTTGTGTTTGCCGGCTATGGACTGTCAACCTCATCCTACGACGACTATTCAGGTGTCGACGTCAAGGGCAAGGTCGTGATCCTGCTACGGGGCTTACCGGGATGGGCAGACGCCGATCAGACGCTTCGCCAGCTTGCTACCGTGCGAAGCAAGACCACGATCGCTCGCGACAAGGGGGCAGTGGCTGTGATCTTTGTGAACAAGAACGGAGACTCGGCCGACGTGCTCTCGAGGTTTGGACTGGACCGACTTGGAAAGTACTCCGGCATCCTGGCCCTGCAGGCCCGCCGCTCCACCTGTGCAAAGGTGTTTCCGCCCAAGGGAACGTCCCTGTTCGTTGCCGAGACGGACATTGAGAAGACCAAGAAGCCTCGCTCGTTCCAGCTTGCCAACGTCACGGCCAACGTTGCCGTGGCGCTTGCCTTCGAGGAGAGCACAACGTCCAACATCATCGGCATGATCGAAGGCACTGACCCAACTCTGAAGAACGAGTACGTTGTGGTTGGCGCGCACTATGACCATATCGGAATGGGTGACGAGAACTCGCTGGCTGCCAGCAATGAGCCGGCCATTCACCATGGCGCCGACGATAATGCTTCCGGAACTGCGGGCATCATTGAGCTCTCCCGGGCGGTGGCCGCCAGCCCCCTGAAGCGGAGCGTCCTGTTCATGGCATTTAGTGGTGAGGAAAAGGGGCTTCTTGGTTCGAAGCACTGGGTGACGACTCCAACGGTTCCGCTCGACAAGGTGACGGCCATGATCAATCTTGACATGATCGGCCGACTCAAGGACGGCAAGCTCAACATCCAGGGAGTGGGCACATCTTCGCGCTGGCCGGCCGTGATCGACTCGGCCAAGAAGGGGCTTCCTCTTACCATCACGACCACAGCAGACGGATTCGGACCCAGCGATCACTCCTCGTTCACAGGCAAGGGTATTCCGGTGCTGTTCTTCTTTACCGGCCTGCACGGAGACTATCACCGTCCGTCGGACACATGGGATAAGGTCAACGCCGAGGGCCAGGTGACCGTCCTATCGATGGTCGAGCGCGCCATGCGTATCATTGGTGACGCGCCGGACCGTCCGGAGTTTGCCAAGGGGGCCGATAAGCCGGCATCGACGCAATCCTCCAGCATGGCACTGAAGGTCACCTTCGGGGTGGTGCCCGACTACAGTGACGACCCGCAGGGACTGCACATAACCGGCGTCAAGCCCGGTTCGCCGGCTGAGAAAGGGGGCTTGCAGGCCGACGATATCATTACGGCCATGGGTCAGACCACGATCAAGAACATCTACGATCTGATGGCCGCCCTGGGGTCATTCAAGCCGGGTGACACGACAACTGTGAAAGTGATCCGCGACGAGAAGCCCCTTTCACTGAACGTGACGTTTACGGGCAAGTAAGCGCATCAGCGATTGGCAAACGTCCACGCCGCTACCGCCATGGCATAGACGCAGTCGTTGACCTCGTGCTCCTTGAGCTTGTCAACCGTATCGCCCTCGGTGTGGTGGTACCAGAAGTACCTGTCACCCTGAACGGTTAGCTCCATCGTAGGTACACCCATTCGATGAAGGGGGCTCGTGTCTGCCCCTCCGGAGCCGGTGACAATGGTCGAGGCATTGACCTTCGACAGGAGGCCGTCGGCCACATCCACGGCGGCGGCCCGGACGGCACCGCTTGAGTCACTACAGGTGAAACCCGTTGGCGCAAACACGCCCGCATCGCTTTCAATTGCCATCACGTGCGTTTCGTTGGCCGTTTGCTTGGCATACTCCTCACCACCGCGCAGACCGTTCTCCTCATTCGTCCAGAAGCACACCCGGATGGTGCGCTTCGGACGCATTCCCAGCGTCTTCATCATCGTCAGCGCCCTCCAGGCAACGAAGCAGCCGCCGGCATCATCCATGGCACCCGTGCCCAGATCCCATGAGTCGATGTGTCCGCCCATGACGACAACTTCATTGGGCTTCTCGGATCCCGGGATCTCGATGATCACATTTCGCGACTGGGCATCGGGCAGCCACTTGGCCTGCATCGCCAGCGTCAGCTCGATCGTCTCGCCACGGTCCTGACACCTCTGCATCATCATGGCATCCTCCATCGTGATGGCCCCGTGCGGGATCTTTGGCACATCGTTCTGATAACCCATCCCGCCGGTGTGTGGCGTCTGAATCCCGTAGGGACCGACGCTTCGCACCAGAGAGGCAATGGCTCCGTATTTCGACGCTTCAGAGGCCCCGCGCACCCGATACTGCACGGTTTGGCCATACGTTGTGAATGGCACATTGAACACGACGATTCGGCCCTTGGCCTCTGCCTGACGTGCTTTGAGGTCGTCGAAGCTCTTTACCACCAGGACGTTGCCCGTAAGGGGCTTGCCATCTGTGCCGATGCTGCCGCCCAGCCCGCAGAAAGGCATGGTTCGGGAGATGGGCTTGGACATCGTGAGTGTCTCTTCGCCGCGGCGCCAGTTCGGGACCATGACGGGCTGGGTCTTGACCTTCCAGCCCTCGGCTGACATCTTTCCAATGATCCAGTCGAGCCCCCTTTCAAGATTCTCCGAGCCGCTCAGACGTTTTGGATAGTGATCGCAAAAGTCAGCCAGAAGCGAGTAACAGCCTCGGTCGTCCTTCGTCCACGCCAGCATACGCTCGGCGTCCGTCTCAAAGCGCTTTGTCAACTCCCCACCGCCTGCCAGCATGGCCGATGATGAAAGAACGAGGACCATCACGAGTCGAAGAGTGTTCATGTGCATGCTCGAAAAAAAGTGTCAATGAAAGATGACCGCGGAAAAAATACGACAGTCGGACCGTGGTATCTTTGCCAGTCGAGAGCTTCCACTAACTGCAAAGAGCAACCATGAGCATCTCTGTACGTGCCATTCCCGAATCCGAAACACTTCGGTTCATTAAATCGCAGTGGAACTTCTACAGGAACGACCCTCATTGGGTGCCGCCACTGATCATGGATCGGCAGAAGCTTCTGAACACCAAGAAGAATCCTTTTTACCAGCATGGATCGATCCAACTGTTTCTTGCTGAGCGCAATGGTGAGATCGTCGGACGCATAGCCGGCATCATCAACCGGAATCACAACACGACGCACAACGACAAGGCCGGCTTCTTCGGATTCTTCGAGTCGATCGACGATCAGGAAGTGGCCACAGCCCTGCTGCGTAAGGCCGAAGAGTGGGTGCGCTCGAAGGGAATGACGGAGATCCGCGGACCCGTCAACCCGTCAATGAACGACGAGTGTGGCCTGCTTGTGGACGGCTTCGACGGCAGCCCCGTGATCCTTATGACCTACAACCCTCCCTATTATGGAAAGCTCATCGAGGGGGCTGGCTACGGCAAGGCGCAGGATCTGTTCGCATATCTTTTGCACAACAAAGACTACGCTTCAGACAAGATGAAGCGCATGTTCGATATCATCGTCAAGCGCAACGACGTCACATTCCGCTCATTCAACTTTGGCAACAAGGCGCAATTCACAAAGGACGTTGAGACGCTCAAGCAGATCTACAATCAGGCATGGGAAAAGAACTGGGGCTTTGTGAAGTTCACCGATGCGGAGTTCGACTTCCTTGTGGCTGACCTCAAGCAGGTCGCCGATCAGGATCTGGTATTTGTCGTTGAATCCCATGGCCGCGTTGCCGGCTTCTGCCTTGCGTTGCCGGATGTGAACCAATGTCTGAAGCACAACAAAAAGGGCGGCATCCTCGGCGGCGTCTGGCACCTGCTCACGAAGAAGAGCAAGATCGACCTTGTTCGCATCATTGTTCTCGGCGTCCTGCCCGAGTTCCGAGGCACGGGCATCGATGCGGCCATGTACATGGAGATCGGCGAACGCGCCAAGAAACGCGGCATCCTCAAGGGCGAAGCAAGCTGGATTCTCGAGAGCAACGAAATGATGAACAAGGGGCTAACCCAAACCATGAACGGAGAACGATACAGGACGTATCGGATATACGAGAAGGCTTGCTAATGGGTCGTGCATTTGAGTTTCGCAGAGCCCGCAAAGAGAAGCGATGGGCTAACATGGCGCGAGCGTTCACCAAGTTCGGGCGCGAGATTTCTTTGGCCGTGAAGTCCGGCGGACCGGATCCCGAGACCAATTCGCGCCTGCGCGTGGTGATTGCCAATGCCAAGGCGGCGAACATGCCAAAGGATAACATCGAGAGCGCAATCAAGAAGGCCTCGGCCAAGGATGCAGCTTCGCTCGAAGAGCTCAATTACGAGGGCTATGCGCCGCATGGCGTTGCCATCTTTATCGAGACGGCAACCGACAACCCGACGCGCACCGTGGCCAACGTCCGCTCGTACTTCAATAAGTGCAACGGGACGCTCGGTACGACCGGATCGCTGGAGTTCATGTTCGACCGTAAGGGAGTGTTCACCATCCCTTCGGCAGGCATCGATCGCGACACACTCGAGATGTTACTAATCGAGAATGGGGCTGAGGACATCGTAGAGCAAGACGAAGACATCATCGCCTACACGTCGTTTGCCGACTTCGTTGGACTCCAGAAGGCACTCGAACAGGCAAATGTCTCTGTAACGAATGCCGAACTACGGCGAATCCCGAATACGTTGGTGACCCTTTCCGATGAGCAGACCGAAGAGGTGATCAAGCTCATTGATAAGCTCGAGGATGATGACGATGTTCAGAACGTATTCCACAACATGAACGAGAACGAGTAAAATGTGCGGCATCGTTGGCGTCTTTAACCACCCTCAGGCCTCGGCGCTCACCTACTACGCGCTCCATGCGCTGCAGCACAGAGGTCAGGAGGCAGCAGGCATCGTTTCGATGTATGCCGACGATCGTTCAGGCAAGCCCCGTCTCGGCATCCACAAGGGGGAGGGTCTGGTTCTGGATGTCTTTTCGGACCACACACTGTTTGACAAGACGCTGCGCGGTTCATCGGCAATCGGACATAATCGATACTCGACAACCGGTAGTAACTCGCTGGCAAACATTCAGCCGTTCAGTTTCAACTACACAGGCGGAAACTTCGCTCTGGCCCATAATGGTAATCTGACCAATACTCGCCCCCTTCGTGAGAGACTCAAGCAAGAAGGGGCGATCTTTCATTCGACGACTGATAGTGAACTCTTTCTGCATCTGATCGCCAGAAGTAAGAAGCAGTCGCAGATCGATCAGATTCGCGAGGCCGTTCAAACGGCTCAGGGGGCGTATTCGATCGTCATGATGTCCGAAACAGCCATGTACGCTACGCGTGACCCGCATGGATTTCGCCCGCTGTGTGTAGGGCGTATCAAGCATGACACGGGATATGCCTACGTGGTGGCGTCCGAGTCGTGCGCGCTCGACATCATCAGCGCAGAGTATGTCCGAGATGTCGAGCACAACGAGATCCTCGTGTTCGATGAGAAGACAATCGCGACCGGTGAGATCACATCGCATTACATTGACGAGGCGATGACATCGTCCCGCCACTGCATCTTCGAATACGTGTACTTCTCTCGGCCCGACTCGAAGATCTTCGGACACAACGTCGACAAGGTGCGCCGCAAGATGGGCAAGAACCTTGCCGAGGAGAGCCCAGTTGCAGCCGCTAACGAACGTGACGTAGTTGTGATTGCGGTCCCAGACTCCGGCAACACCGCTACCTTGGGATATGCTCGCGTCAACCAGGAGAGATTTCCTTCCCGATACGAGATCGGGCTCATTCGCTCGCACTACGTTGGTCGGACGTTCATCGCACCCGGACAGGACAAGCGCGAGTTCAAGGTCAAGACCAAGTTCAATGTTGTAAGGGGCGTTCTAGAGGGCCGCACTGTTGTGGTCATCGATGACTCGATCGTTCGGGGCACAACCTCAAAGTCGCTTATCAAGCTGATTCGTGAAGCCAAGCCCGAACAGGTCCACCTGCGCATCACATCGCCCCCTGTCAAGCATCCCTGTATGTACGGGATGGACTTCCCTAGCGAGGCGGAGCTGATTGCCAATCACTTTCACAGTGACCAGGCAATTGCTGATGAACTTGGCGCCGACAGTGTGCGTTATCTGAGCGTCGACGGTCTCATGGACGCCGTCCCGCAGGGACCCGGCATTAGCTACTGCACAGCATGCTTCACCGGTGAATACCCTGTGGAAGTTGACATGTCAGTGACGAAACTCAGCACCGAAGAATGAACAAAGAACCTTTCGACGAGAACGCGTCGATGCTCCCACCCACGACGAAGAACGGGTGGATGATCATCTATGGCGTGGTAGCAGTCCTTGCCATCACCGGCGTCATCCTTGGCGCCCTCTATCGAGATACCACGAAGCCTGGTGAGGTGATCTCACGAGACCGGCAGAAACATGCCAAGCGTGTTGTATACACCGTTGTCTTCAGCAGCGTCGCGCCTCAGAAAGCAGACAGCATCATTGATCGCATCACGCAAGACATCGGTGCCGATACTGCCAAGACCGACATGATCATCGGGTCACCCACAACCGATCCATGGTGCGCTTCGATCGGAGAGTACCGTCGTAATCTGAAGAAGGCGATGCTTACGAGCAAGGTCATACCCATTGGTAAGCAATCCGTGATCGTATCAATGATCGGCGGCCTGCTGATCAAGAACGGACTCCCGGCAACACTCTACTTCGTGGGTAATATGACTGATGATGACATCTCCACGATCATCCCACGAAGCTCTCGCACCGCCGCGTCGCTTGAGCTGCGATCACGCATCATGGGCCCGGTCAACATCGTGAACTTTATGGATACCACCCACCCAGGCAATGCGGCCTATGTAAGGCTGTATAAAGGAAAGGTACCAGTTGCTAGTTACTAGGTACTAGTTACTAGTTACTAGTTACTAGTTACTAGTTACTAGTTACTAGTTACTAGTTACTAGGTACGCTTCCGACAGTCTCACACGCGAAGCGTCTCACACCGCAGGTCTCGCACGCCGAAGGCGTCCCACACGCGAAGCGTCTCACACGCGAAGCGTCCCACACGCGAAGCGTCTCACACGCGAAGCGTCCCACACGCGAAGCGTCTCACACGCGAAGCGTCCCACACGCGAAGCGTCTCGCACGCCGAAGGCGTCACTTTCCGACGATCACGATTTCTGTGCGCCGATTCAGGCGTCTGCCGAAGTCGGTGGTGTTGTCACCGATCGGCTTTGAAGATCCAAGGCCCACGGCTTGAAGTCGCTTCGGGTCGACCCCCTTCTTGAGCATGTATGCACGGACGGCCTCGGCTCGTAATAGCGACAGGGCCTTGTTCTGCTTTGGCGAGCCGGTGTTATCGGTGTGTCCTTCGATGCGAATGACAACGTTAGGGCGACTCTTCATGAACTCGTTCAGGACTTCGAGTTCCTCGACGCTGTCAGGCAAAACTGACGAAGCCACTGGGAAGAGGAGGTTCTCAATGATGATCTTACGTCCGATCTCGACGATCGGGATGATCTGCTTGACGAGTTCGCGCTTGCGTTCATCGAGCAAGGCAACATTGATCGAATCGCTACGAACCTTCGTGTCACTCTTGTAAAAGATCGTGTACAGATTCGTAAGCCGCTGAGAATACAGATCCAGGATCTTTGAAAACGATTGATTCAGATCGAAGATCGCTCCTCGGGTTCCTTCGGCGATTCGCTGATACGGTTTCAGGTTCGATGGCACGATACAAAATGCTCGAACCTTCTGCTCATTGAGATGCTGAATGATGCTCTCGGTATTGTATCTCGTTCTTCCATTGCCCCTTTCACCAGTCTGATGGAATCCCGCATCCGATACCAAAACGGCAACGCGGTTGGCTGAAGGCCGGAACCGGGCTCGGCTGGCGTCGTAGAGAGCTTGAAGCGCATTCTCCTTCTCGTCAAAGCCACCGAAAGCCTGGATCTTACTCATCCAACCAAGGAACTTGCTGATGCTATCAGTTGGCTCGTAGATGGCCTCCACTACATCGCTGTAGAGAACCAGACCGATCTGATAGTCAATGCCCCGTTTCGTGAGGTTCTGAACGAACATCTCAATGTTATTGCGAACTCCGTTGATGTACGGCTGCATCGTGCCGGTCACGTCGAGGATGAACATGAAGTCCACCGGGACGCGTTCCTTCACATCGATCTTTTGGATCCGGGTTACGGGGCGACGCACACCGTTCTCCATGACGTGGAGCGTCGTCGGATTCAGGGTGTCGAGAACCTTGCAATCTCCGTCACACTCGATGACAAGGCCGATCTCCGGGAACGATGACATCGTCACGTTCTGAATAGAGAGTTTCAGCCCATCAAGAGACGACAGCACCTTTGCCTGTTCGGCAATACGGCGACGTTGCTCGGTGGCGGAGTCTTGCTGCAGTCCACGCGCAGCAGCCGACGAACCGGCATACAATGCGATCGTCAGGACTCCGAGGACTGCACACAGCGTGTGCATGGGGAATTGATTATAACGTGAGACGTAGGACCGGACTGATCATGAACATGTGCTCACGCTCGAATGGACGCAGTCCGCGAAGTGGTTGCGCGTACTTTGCCTCCAAGTAAAGCCACTGTCCAAACAGTGGCA
The DNA here is from genome assembly GCA_018882895.1 of Candidatus Kapaibacterium sp. Classification (GTDB taxonomy): domain Bacteria; phylum Bacteroidota; class Ignavibacteria; order Kapaibacteriales; family Kapaibacteriaceae; genus UBA10438. The sequence goes on along the minus strand of VERF01000043.1, from coordinate 2,013 downwards.
GGTAGGCGTGAGCAAGAAGTGTCTGATTTGCGTACTGCAGATCAATGCCAAATGGATACGTGCTTTGATTGCGGTACTCAACCTTAGCGTAGATCCAATCGCCAAGCTCATTAGGCTTCCAGGTATTAAGTCCGCTGATACCATTGATGGCAAGTGTCGTGATACCATCGTTGGTACGCATCACGGCAGCTTCGCGAACTTCGACGTAGTTGACACCAAGGTCGAATCGGAAGAAGTTCTCAGGACGGATTGGATCAAGCCACAGATTGTAGAAGAACGTCACCTGACCAGTCGAACGCAGCAGGTTCACTGTGCTGACTGGGTTGCCAACGAGCGAAGGATCATCGGGATTGACTTCAATAGTGCGGAAGTCGTCAATTGGAGTGGCCGCATAGGTTGTGATATCAACTTCGGTAGTTGCCTTCACCGGCTCTAGCGGGAGCTCTGCATTGACGCTTACACCAAACTGTGGATGGAACGGCATGTTGAAGTCCAAAGCCGTGACGATCTTTCCGCCGTAGCCGGCATCGATCCGACGTGCAGGGATGAAGCTCAAAACGCCCCCTTGGCGCGGATCAGACGTCAATCGATAGCCCATTCCCAGTCGTGCGTTGATCAGATACGGAATGGCACGGTTGGTAGCAACGTCGTCATTGACGTACAGCGGGCGCTGCAGGAGCACCTTTGCTTCGCCGGCGTTCCAGAAATGATACCCGGCTTGGTCGGTACCGAGTACGTTCGATAGCCAGAAGCCCGACTTGCCGATCTTGAGCGTTTGCTCAAATGCTGACAATGTGAACGAGTGGGCGGCATTCGTTGGGCGAAGGAAGCTTGTAATTGCCTCCGTCTGTGGCTGCGAACTTGGTGTCGTTGTTGGAATATCCGTGTAACAATAAGCGCGAGCTGATTCCGAGAGCTTCGAAAGAATGTTCGGAATGTTTGTTGACATTTCCTGTGCCGTCATACGCTCAGTTCCGCATTCGACGATCAAGATCTCAAATGGATCTTCGCTGTTTGCTACCGGCTGTGCGGTGACAACGATTCGCTGCTGATCGAGATTATCTCGACGGTATCCAAGTACGCGAAACGCGTTAAAGATCTTTGCCTGGATATCGCTTTCACATACATACCACCTGGGGAAGTACTGAAGCAATTCCGGATCGATCGAGGTGAGCCGCACCATTACTAGTGAGTCTGACTCTTCGGCTGACAGCTTTGTGCTCTCAACACCGAGGATTCCGATCAGAAGAGCTGCAACGGCTACAAAACGGCGAATGCTGTTCGTCATTGGTTTACGCATCAGAAGTTGAGAATTGCTCGAAGTGAAGGCATGAACACGGCACTGTTTTCCCACGCCCGAGGGTCACGGAAAACAGGTGTGAACATGTTAACGTCGAGTCTGAATCCGAGGTTATCCGAGGCTTGAATCTGCAGCCAGATGTTTCCAAGGACCGCTTCATCAAAATATTGAAGCGATGCACCCAAAGGCGTGCTCCAGCTTGTGTTCATGAATTCGATCTTACCGGAGACGCCACCGATGAACTTGCTGTCAAACTTGCGGAACGCAGTCGTAGCGTTTCCGTCAGAATCTACGGTGTCCTTATCAAACCAGCGCTCGATGCTGTAACCGGTACCACCAAGTCGGAAGCGGAACAGGTTGCTCTCGTCAACTCGTAGGGCGAACGTGTATTGCGCATTTGCGTGGAAACGCACGAGGAAGTCAAACGGCGTGTCGAGAATCGAATCCGTACGCTTCCTGGTTGTAGCTGTTGCATCATCAAAGACGTAACTACCCGAGAAGTTGAAGACGCCAGATTCAGCGATGATCTTGATCGGCACTTCCAGCGCCGCATTGACTCCGAAGCCGGCACTCGTCATCGTGCGTGTGTTACCAAACGACGTTGCCAAGTCTGCCCATCCGCTTGTTGGCAGAATGACGCCGAGACGAGCCTGACTCCATACAGCGTTCAGACTCATCCGCTCGCTCCAGAGCGTCGGATAGTTGATATCCTC
>VERF01000042.1 GCA_018882895.1 Candidatus Kapaibacterium sp. | reverse complement strand
ACTTGTGCTCACCAGGCATGAGCGTACGATCGGAAACGATCGTTTCTGCATCACCGGTCATGGCGACCACCTTCACGACAACGTTCGAAACCGACGTCAGCGAAAGGTTCACGTTCACAACGTCCGAAGTTGGATTAGGACCAACCCAGTATCCGGCCACAACAGGGGAGTCTTCATCAACGCCCACGACGCCCGGCTTGGTCGAGACGGCTGTCGTGTCCGAGATCACTTCACCGCATTCGGAGCGAACACGGCACCAGTACTTGCCTTCGTCGCTAATCGCATAGGCAGCCTTGGTGTAGGTTGGCGTGACTTCGCCTGTGAGCGATGCACCGTCCTTGAACCACTGATACTGCAGCGTTCCCGAGCCGGTGGCCGTCAAGGAGATGGTAAGCGCTTGTCCAACCGTTGCAGCGACAGTTGCCGGTGGCTGTTGCGTGATTCGTGTTGCATCGCGCACAGTAACGGCAACGGCATTTGACATGACCATTCCGCAGGCTGTCGAGACGCGAACCGAATATTGACCGGCACGGGCCTTGGTTGCCGACAAAGAAAGGGTCGATGATGTCTGGCCCGAAAGATCGCTTCCGTTGAACATCCACTGATATGACAGAGATCCTGTGCCGGTGGCTACAACAGTGAGGTTAAATGCTTCGCCCTCACAGACGGTGTTTGCAATTGGCTGCGTCGTGATTGCCGGACGACCTGCAATTACGAGATCCACCGAGCCGGATGCGTTAACGGCGCTGTTACCTGCGAGCTCTGCGTAGAGTGTATACTCTCCGACGTCATCGCCCAATACTGGATCGATCGTAAGCGTGGTTGTTTGCGTACCGGAATAGCGACCGCCCTCGGCAAGGGGCGCTCCCTTGAACCACCACTGAAGACGAAGTTCTCCAGCCTGCGGGTTCGTGTAGGCCATGGCGTTGATCACTGCCTTTTGGCCATCGCAGATGGCAACCTTGTTTGCGGCGAAATCAACAAACACACCCGTTGTCTGCACGCGTGCGTTGCGTGACGTGGCCGAGCCACAGACGCCGACAACGACGCAGTAATAGTCCGAACCAAGGTCAGCATTGGCGACGTTGCGGATCTCAAGGCGGTTCGAGTTCGTACCAACGATGCGGCCGTTGTCGGAAAGCATTTGCTGCCCCTTGTACCACTGATACGAGATCGCCTCATCCGGCAACTCAGCTTCGACGCTCAGGAAAGCAGTGCCGCCGAGTTTGACTGCTGCATTGCGCGTTTGGTTGACGATCTGCGTCTGACGACCAACACGGATGTGAACCTCGGCTGTCCTTGTGTTTCCGCACTGACCGAATCCCCAAAGCTCACACTGGTAGACACCCGAGGTGCCATACTGGGCGCGATCGATCTGGAACAATGGTGCCGTAGCGCCCGGAATGGCGATACCATCTTTGTACCACTGATAGTTGCGGACGGCTCCACTCGTTACTGCAACCATTGAGTAGCGCTCACTGAGGCAGAGATTTCGCGACTGTGGCTGAGAGACAACTGTCACACGAGAGCCAACGGCAAAGGTCTGAGAGGTTCCGCTGATCTCTGGACGATCGACGCCGACGACGCGCACAAGGCACTGACCGGAGAAGTCGAACGCTGGAACAGTCCAGTTAACCGAAGTCGCAGTGGCTGAAACGATGGCCATGGACTGCCATGATGCTCCGTTATTCGATGAGAACTGCACATCAACATTTGCCATGCCGCGAGCAAGGAACGTTGCCGTGGCGACGGAACCGGAACAGAGAGTGTCACCAGCGACCGGAGATGAAACAGTGATGCGTGGGGTCTGCATGATGATCGGACGGCTGAAGCCACCAGGGCCGGTGGGGTATGCTACCAGATCTGATGGGTTTGTCTGAACGCCGTTCCACACACCATTTGTTGACGTAATCGCGTTGACGATGGCATTCGTACGTGAGTTGCGCTCTTCAATACGCATCACGCCAGTTGGGAGTGTGTTCGGGATGAATGTCGCCCACGATGTTGCCATCGTTTGACGCGTAGCATAAAATGACTCTGCGCCTGCGACGGTTGCACCTGATCGCTGGATCAGAGCAACCGAAAGGGGACGTCCTGTGCCAGCGACGTTATCATAGAGAAGCACGTAGTTCTTCTCAGTAAGCTGCGAATTGTCGTCCGCGATGCCCGTCGACTGATTCGCAAGAGTACCCAATCGCATGGCAACCGATGTTTGAGACAATTGGTAGCGATTGATCAGGTTACCATTGTTGTCGCCGAGAGCCACGCGCCAGAAGATTGTCGTTCCTTCCTGGAACGCGACGTTGGTCGACGTTACAAGGTTGATCCAGACTGACTTGGATGTCTCTCCTGGGAGTGTCGCGAACGTCGAGAACTCTCCGGCATTGGTCAGGGATTTGCCCGCAGCGTAGAAGTACGTGTCATCGTTGGAATTGTAGTGGATGTTGAAGCCTCCACCGGTCGACGTCAGAGTGGCATCAGTGCCAAGTCCGGTATTGTATCGATACGTTGTGTTTGGCGTGAGGTTCGTGAATGTGACCCGTGCAAAAACGGGGATCGGAAACGCGGACGTCGAAGAGTTACAGGTCCCGGATGCGACGCGCGCATGGATAAACTGGGGCACAATGTTGGTAGTCATCAGCGGCGCACCAGCCACGACGATCGTCGGCAGAAGCTGCTGAGGAATGCCGGGAATGTTCAGAGCCAATTGATATGTACCGGCTGCACTCACCGAGAAGTTATTCAGCACTGCAACGCCGGCACTAGCAACCGCTGTCGTGGTGCCGGTCAGCACTCCCGGACCCGAAATCAATGACACAGAAACCGTCGAAGCATAATTCGCATCAACGGAGTTGTCAGAACGGTATACGGTCACCGTGAGCGGGTTGAATGGTACACCAACATAGCCGCTGGTCTGTACTCCACCCAGCGAAGCGTAGGCCGGGGGACCGGTTACGGTCAAAGCAGGACTGACTGCCTGCGTCAGTAATTGTCCTGCAACGGCACTTGCACGAATCGAAACGCCCGCTTCAGCTGCGCTGTACGTAACGGATGTGAGATCGACAAAGCTGTTACCGGCAGGAATGACGCCCGAGATGGTACCCGAGAGAAATCCGGTGCCCGCGTTGACGGCAAGCTGAACCGTTGTTGACGTTGTTACATTCTTGGCTGCACCAAGTGCATCTACCGCGCGCACACGGAGAGCAAACCCTGTGTTTTGCGAAGGTGATGCCGGGACGATGTTCTCGATGGCAAGATTGGTCGCAGTGCCAACGGTCGATTGCGATGACACGGTCAGCTCATCGAACGTGATGCCTGGCCTGCCGCCGGATGAGAATACCGGTGCCTGGTAATAGACCCAGCGGAGCTGCACAAACGATTGATTTTCGCACGCTGTCGGCAGCGTGGCAGTAATCGTTCGGGATGTGGCAACACCCGACGTATTAAGTGGAGCGACGTACTCGGTTGGTACACCGTTGCTAAGCACATTAATCCACGGGGCAGCGGCGCTCAAACGATACTGCAAGCGCAGCGCATAAGGGCGAGACCCAGCGCTGTTGACGGTTGAAGTCCAAGTGACTCCGATCTGGGCACGTCCGACCGTGTTGAGCGCCAAAACTGCGGCTCCAACAAAATTGCAGTTGCACAGCGTCGATCCGGTATTGATGAAGGCTAGTCCTCCTGCACCGAGACCGTTGATGCGAGCACCACTAGCAATGTTGTAGGCGCAGTTGAAGTCACCCACGACTGGCGCGTCCGACGGAGCGTCGATATCTGCCACCATGTGAAACATCATTGCGGTGGGATACGACCCGGCAGGGTTCGTGCTCAGCCAGTCGGTGAACGTATAATTACCACTGCTAAGTGACCAGGTCGTCAACGGCTGCGATTGGCCGAAGACGCGAGGCTGGATCATGAGCGTAATGGCCAAAACCAACGCGCACAGAATAGAAACTTTTTTCATACGAAAAACCGCATGATGTGGGAGGAGATGATTTACGAACCGGAACGCGGCAAAAATATCAAAAAACAGCCCCCTGACACATTCACGGGGAAGCATCAGGGGGCCGATACAGTCATGTAAGGCGATTATAAAGCTGTCAATTACCCATCATGTAGGATGGATGTCGATCCCGAAGCACGGAGTAGGAGTAGTCGACGATGTCCTTGAGGCACCCTTCGGTGAATGGCGATTTCAAAGCGCCATGCTTGACAATTCCGAGAAATGGCATGGATCCGCCAATGTCGCAGATCGACAGGTATGATTCGAACGCCTTGGCGCGATCAAGTTCCGACCATTTCCAGTACTGAAGGGCGCATGTCTGGGCCAGGGCGTAATCAATGTAGTAAAACGGCATCTCGTAAATATGTCGCTGGAACTGCCACACCCGGCCTTGCTCGGCGGCAGGGAAGCCCTCTGAATTGCGCCATGGCATGTACATGCGCTCCATCTCACGCCATTGCTGATTGCGCTCCCGAGGTGAGGCGTTAGGATTTGCATAGATCCAATGCTGAAAGTGATCGACGGCACAGCCGTACGGAAGGAAAAGCAAAGCCCCCTGCAAGTGATAGAACTTGAACTTTTCGGTCTGGTCTTCGAAGAAGAGATCCATCCAAGGCCAGGTAAGAAACTCCATACCCATGGAGTGGATCTCGCATGCCTCGGCCGTTGGCCAGAAATACTCCGGCACAGGGAGGTTTCGGGATCGATAGGCCTGGAAGGCATGTCCGGCCTCGTGCGTCAGAACCTCGATATCGTGCGTGGTGCGATTGAAGTTCGCAAAGATGAATGGCAGACCGTAGGCACTAAAGCTCGTGCAGTAACCTCCGGTGGCCTTGTTGTCACGACTCTTCAGGTCCATCAGCTCTGCATTAAGCATGAGCTGGAAGAACTGGTCTGTTTCGGGTGAGAGCTCACTGTACATCTTGGAAGCACGATCGACGATCCAGTCATGATCGCCCGAGGCAACTGGATTTCCATCCGAGAACTGAAGCTTCTCGTCTGCAGTGGTCATACTCGGCAGACCCAGTCGCTGCTGCTGCGCCTGGCGAAGCCTGGCGGCAAGGGGCACAACGAACTCGCGCACCTGATCTCGGAACTTCTCGACGTCAGCGGCATTGTAGTCTACACGTCCAAACTCAATGTATCGGAAGTCTGTGTACGACGAGTAGCCCAGTTTGGAAGCCTTTTCAGCACGGATTTTTACAAGCTTATCGAAGATGGCGTCAAGCTCCTCGGCATTGGCTAGGAGGAAGTCACCCATGGCCTTGTAGGCGCGATGGCGCACACCGGCGTCGAGATCAATGACGAGTCTCTGGATGGTCGAGAGATTGTACGTCGTTCCGTCCACTTCGATCTTGGCCGATGCAGTGATCTCGTTGTAGCGTGTCGAGAGCTCCGACTCCTGCACCATGAGGTCCTTGATCGAGGGATTGAACGTCAGCGTCGCATTCTTCAACCGCGTCATGAACAGGTCTCCGAATCGGTCGTCGATAGCTTGACGGAACGGTGAGGCCAGCAGGGCCTGAGACACGGCGTTGTCACACTCTGTGATGGTCGGACCGTTCTCGTCAAAGAACAGCTTTTCGGCCTTCGCAGCTTCATTGGACACATCCTGGGTGAACTTCACCTCTGCCAGTGAGGCCATGGTGTAGGTGTTGATGCGCAGACTGTTCCAGCTTTCGACGCATGAGAGCACTTCGTCGGCCGAGTTCGCCCCCTTGATGCGTTCGACAAGCTCATGAGACCGCGCTGCAAGGTCGTTACAGTCCGGACGCTGATAGGGAAGTTGAGAAAAAGTCAACTGTGCCATTTCAGTATTCTTTCTTCACTGCCCGGCGGCAGGATCACTTGAGGTCGCCGCGCAATCGGCGAATCCGCTCTCGTGCATCCGGAGCAATGATGGATCGTGGATAAATGCGAAGGAGAGATTCGAGCACCTGGACGGCCTGCTGGGGATCGCGCTGCGCCGTGACGATGTCTGCATACATCCACATTGCGCGGTCTCCATAGATGGACTCACTGCTCGAATCGATGATCTTTTTCAGCATGGCACGAGCATTGGTGGAATCACCAATGGTCAGATAGCTCTTTGCACAGAGAAGCTGCGCCCTGTCGCGCATGTCGGCATCACGCATTCTGCTGACGGCCTCCTGAATGACGTTGATCGCCTCGGAGTGCCGTCGTCTGGCAACGAGGCCCTCGGCCTTGGCTATCGCACGAACCGTAACCGAATCATCCAACGCCAAGTTCAGCAGTAGCATGCGATCGATGGCATCGTTCGATGCGACAGATCCGGTTGACTCGACAAGGGGCTGGTAGAGCGCCTTGGCAGTGTCCAGACGGCCATCCCAGAGGAGCATATCGGCCAACTTCAGTCGTGCCACATCTGACCGATCGCCTACCTGTCCCTTCGGACCATTGATGATCTCGGCCAAAACACCTCGGGCGCGCTCGTCGTCACCCATGACAATGAAGATATCTGCCAACCGAAGTCCCGCGTCAACCGCACGCGAGGTGGCCCTCCAGGAGCTACGAAGCCGAAGGAGACGATCTCGTGAAGAATCCATGTCCTTGAGAACGTCATCCATCAATAATGCCGAGAAGTACAGCGCATCGGCAACGACAGGGTTCGTTCCAAACCGTGAGATGAGCTCATCGTAACGTCGGACAATGTCAGCAGCCTCCGACGGTGTGGGAACTTTCTTGAGTCGCATCTGCAGCTCAAGGCATCGAACGGCACCAAATACGGCCGACATCAGAAGATTGCCATCCTTGGTGCGTTTGACCACCTCATCATAGGCCTGTAGCGCCACGTCATACTGCTCGGAGTTTCGCGCACCCTCGGCAAAGAGCAACAACTCCATTCCCGGTTGCGAAGACATCACGTCGAGCTTTGCCATCACCTCGTAGGATTCGCGCCAGCGCTTTGTCTCTCGGTAAAACCACGCCGCAAGTCGCAGATTCTTTGCCTCGTTTTGGGGTAACTGATCAAGATTTTCGGCAATGATCTGTGCGCCGCTTTCATACGAAAGCAGCACGCTCAGACGCCGCTCGGCTGCAACGGCATCCTCATCGACGCGAAACGCAGCCAGAACATCGGCAACCGAACCCGATATGTCGCCCGAGGCCGATCTGAGCCGAAAGATCTCATCAGAGTAGGCCGTTGACGATCCGTTGCGGGCACGCGCCGCCACAAACGATTCAAGCGCGTCAGCATTCATCATGAGTTCCATCTGATCACGGCCTATCTGGACGATGATGGACTCATCATCTCCAGAGAGCGACCGCGCCTGCTCCCACAGCGTACGCGCCTGGTCCGGTCTGTTGAGACGGGCATTCAAAGTGCCTGCCAAGGCCGTCATGGATGGAGAATCAGTCTTCTTGGCCTGTTTCTCCACTAGTGGCACAAGGGCCGCATACTGCCCAAGTGCCGAGAGTGAACGCACGACCCCGTCGAAATAGATCGCCGAAGAAGGCTGTGCCGCGTGAAGCTCCTGAAAGATCCGCGCGGCGTTGCGAAAGTCACCCGATCGTTCATAGGCCACGGCGATACGATACTTCTCCGAGTCTTCATCGGGCGCATAGGCAGAAACTACTCGCGCGTGCAGGGCCATGGGAGCGCCGACACCGGACATTATGATCGTCGAGAGAATCCACGACCACCTGACAAGATTCAAGCCCCTCACGCTGCCCAGTCCTCGGCCATGATCGGCAGCACATGCTGCTGGATAGGTTGACTTGGCACCAGCACCTGAGAATCATGCTGAATGATCACATCGATCTCAGTGCGAAGCCCCAGCAGTTCCGGCAGATAAATCCCCGGTTCGATGGAAAACGACGTACCCGGCAGTATCTGCCGCGTGTCATGCGTCTCAAAGTCGTCCATATTCGCACCCGGTCCATGCACCTGCGTGGTGATGTTGTGACCTGTGCGATGAATGAAGGCATGCCCCATTCCGGAGTCATTTATGACATTTCTGCAGGCGCGATCAACCTCAAATCCGGCAAGGGGCTGACCCGATGCAAACCGCTCCTGAACGAGCGATAACGCCGCGTCTCTTCCACGGCGTATGATAGCAAAGGCCGATTCAAGATCATCGGGCACACGCTCGGCAGTGTAACCTACCCACGTGATGTCTGCATATACCGAACCGGGTGCGCCATGCCGACACCATGCATCGATGAGCACTGTCATGTCCGTCTCGATATCGCTGCTTCGCACGATCGAAGGAGCATAATGAGGTGATGCGGCGTTGGGACCTATTGCAACAATAGGGGCCGAATCCGTCACCAAGCCTTGACGTTCGAACTCCGCGAGAATAAACGTCTGAACCTCATATTCAGAAATACGCCCTTTCTTTCGAATGGTCGTTGCGATGAGGTCAAATGCGCTCATTACCGTCTCGCGAAGCTGTCCGGCCGCCATACAGGCACCGGCGATTTGATCTTCAGACAGCACGGAGGTGAATTGTTGCAGAATGTCAGCCGAGCTGCCGACCTCGACTTCAAGCGACCGAACAAGTTCGACCGTGCCGGCATCGACTCTACTGACGCCCGGCAGATCACCCATGGGTGAATACTCCATTGCAACGTGCTTGTAAGGGGCTAGGCACGAGCCAAGAGTCTCAATCCATGAGGCACGCGTGTCATAGAGCTTTGCCTCAATGTTTAGATGGGCCAGCGGATCCTGCTCCATACGGTGCGTGATCTTGATCGGCCTGCCTGAAGCAGGAATGATCACGATCCACCTGCGCGTACAGTGCGCATCAGGGTCGACCTGGAGCACGTCCCAGGCAAGTTCGTTCGACCGACGAAAATCATACAGTACCCAGGCATCAAATCCGCTCTTGGCCACTGCCTGCTGCATGGTGGTGAATCTTGTCATGGCGACTCCTGCTTGATCGTGATATTGACGCGGCCAAGGAGACGATGAACCGCCAGACTTGGTGCGACCAGTCCGCTGACGCACTGGTGCCGCATTCGTTCGCACTCGAATCGAAAGGCATCCACGTCCGTAAGCCGTGCGATGATCTCGGCAGAAAGTGCCCTGTCAAACCATTCGCCACGTTGATGGCGACGACGTCCAACGCGGCGTTCAGCACGGGAAGCACCGAAGAACGACTCGATCGATTGAAGGACGACATCAGCCCCCTGACCGGTGAGCGAAGAACATTTCATGACGGGCACGCTCCAGTCCTGCTCTGCCTGCGGCATAAACCGCAGGGCACCTGTCAAAATGGCCGCCGAACGGTTGACCGATGATTCGTCAACGTCGGACTTTGTGATGACCACTGCATCGGCAACTTCCATGATCCCGCGCTTGATGCCCTGCACGTCGTCTCCGCTGTTGGCCAAGGCAAGCAGGATGAACATGTCGACCAGGTCTGCAACATCCGTTTCGCTCTGACCGACGCCGACGGTCTCGATTATAATTGTATCGAATCCGGCCGCCTCACAAATGACGATCGCGTCGCGCGTGCTCGGAGCCGCACCACCGAGCATCGCCTTTGATGGTGACGGCCTGACGAATGCTTCGCTTTGCGTCGACAAAAGGGGCATACGGACCTTGTCGCCCAGGATACTACCGCCTGTTCGACGGCTGCTTGGGTCGACTGCAAGCACGGCCACGCGGCGTCCGCGGGCCAAGAGCTCCATGCCGATGCGCTCGATGAATGTGCTTTTGCCAACTCCCGGCGGTCCGGTGCAACCTATGCGCCACGACCCATCGGTATGGCTCGAACAATGCTCGAGAATCTCATAGGCAAGCGCCCTGTCTTCAGCACGTGTGCTTTCGATCAATGACAGACACTTCGACAGTGCCCGGCGCGAGCCGGACCGCAGTTCCGCGATGATCAATTGAGCCGATCCGGTTCCATCCATAGGATCTACTCGACGGTCACGCTCTTTGCGAGATTACGGGGCATGTCCACGTTGCAGCCTCGCTCAACAGCAATGAAGTAGGCAAGGAGCTGAAGGGGGATCGAAGCAAGCACAGGAGTGAGCATTGGCATGGTCCTGGGCACACGGATCACATGCGTGGCCACATCGCCAATGCGTTCATCATCCTCGTCGGCAATGGCGATCACGCGACCATTTCGAGCACGAACTTCTTCGATATTCGAGCGGACCTTCTCGTAGATCTCATCCTTGGGAGCGATGAACACAACGGGCATGTTCTCGTCGATCAATGCGATCGGACCGTGCTTCATCTCAGCTGCAGGATAACCTTCGGCATGTATGTAGGAGATCTCCTTGAGCTTGAGGGCACCCTCCAGGGCGGCAGGGAAATTGAATCCGCGGCCCAAGTACAGGAAGTTCGCGGCCCCCGAGTACTCCTTGGCGATTGCTTTTATTGAGTCAACGTTGTCAAGAATGCGCGTGATCAGCTCGGGGATCTTGACGAGTTCCTCGGCGATGGCCTTGCCCTGCTCGGCCGATAGCCCCCGCATGCGGCCCAGGTAGAGCGCAAACTGAGTCAGCACGCACAGCTGTGAGGTAAAGGCCTTCGTAGAAGCCACGCCAATTTCGGGTCCGGCATGCAGGTATACCCCGGCGTCGGTCTCCCGTGCAATGGTGCTGCCAACCACATTTACCATACCGATGACCGTTGCCCCTTTGAGCTTGGCCTCACGGATCGCCGCCAGCGTGTCGGCCGTTTCACCACTCTGCGAGATGGCAATGACGACGTCATCGGGGTTGATGATCGGGTTTCGGTACCGGAACTCACTGGCGTACTCGACTTCTACGGGTACTCGCGCCAGCGTTTCGATCAGATACTCACCGACAAGTCCGGCGTGCCAGGACGTACCGCACGCCGTGATGATGAATCTTCTGGCCTGGCGGAGCTTATCGGCCACGCTGGCCAGACCGCCAAGACGTACGGTGCCATCCTCCACCCGCAGTCGCCCACGGAACCCGTCACGAAATGTGATAGGCTGCTCGTAGATCTCCTTGAGCATGAAATGCTCGAATCCGCCCCGCTCAATCTGTTCGAGTTCGAATGCGATCTCCTCGACGACGCTGCGAGTGTCGACGTTTTCGATGGTCTTGGTAGAGAACCCGTCACGCCGCAGGATGGCCATCTCATTCTCTTGCAGATAGACCACCTGGCGTGTGTGCGAGATCACCGCCGAGGCGTCCGAGGCCACGAGATATTCGCCGTTACCAATTCCAAGGATCAGGGGGCTTCCGCGGCGGGCAGCAATGATCACATCCGGCTCGTGCGTGCTTAGTACCACGATGCCGAACGTACCCTCGACTTCGGCCAGGGCCGTGCGAACGGATAACTCCAGATCGTGCAAGGTCTCGTAAAGCATGCCAATGAAGACCGCCAGAACCTCACTGTCCGTGTCTGAACTGAAGGTATAGCCGGCATTGACCAGTTTCTTCTTGATGGTCAGGTAGTTCTCGATGATGCCGTTGTGAACAAGGGCAATCGAGCCACTCTGATCTGTATGCGGATGTGCGTTGGCATCAGACGGAACACCGTGCGTGGCCCAGCGGGTATGGCCAACGCCAACCGTTCCGTCGAGAGCGTGCAGATCAACACTGCGCTCAAGGTCTACCACGCGACCTGCCTTTTTGGCGATCGTCAGGCCGTCAGGAGCGATGCAACAAATTCCCGCGGAATCATATCCGCGATACTCAAGGCGCTTGAGACCGCTGACGATCAGCGGTGCTGCCTGCTTCGAGCCGATGTAACCTACGATTCCACACATGGAGGCAAACTTACGGATGCCGACTACCGAAAGAGCGGTGTCGATTGTTTTGGAATGACAAGATCTCGCAACTGGGCAGCCGAAGCACCGAACCGAAGGAAGAAGCCGCGGTTGAATCCCACGGGAACCCAGTTAAGTGTCAGATACCAGCAGTGGATCTGCTTGGAAACGTCAATGATCGGATTGATGAGCTCTCCGGTAAGCATGTCTACCGTGCCGGAAATGCCTACACGTGTTGTGGGCGTCAGCGAGATGGACCCTCGGATCACAGCCTGAAGTGACTGATTGGTGACCTCGGGATTGGGTCGCTGCATGCTATAGATGATCTGGCCGGAAACTTCCCACGGCATGGCAAGGGGCGACCATCCCGGCGACCGGTCGCCGAAGATGTCCGACTGCTCTGCCTCGGTGTTCACACGGCGTTCGAAGCGCGACCGCAGGTCGTCCGAACCTGATGATGTGTCGGCAGCGGCCCGTCCCGTCCGTGTGGGCGAGACGCCGTCGGACGAGAAACGCGACCCCATCTGCAGGTTCAGGCTTGTGAGCCTGGCAAGCCCCTTACCTGCCTCCAGGATGGTCGTGTTAACGTCGCGCCAGGACGGCCGGCCGGTTGCAGGATCTACCGTCAACACCTGATCATATGCATTGAAAGCCCCGGTCATATTGAACTCCAGGGCATCGAGCATCGGCGTCCGAAGATTGAAGAACACCGGGTCAAGTCGCAGCGAATCCGCTGCCAAGTTATATGAGGTGTTCATCGTAAGTGTAAACAACTCCATGGGCTTGCTTACGCTATCGCCCTCGGTTGTCTTTATTGCAAGCCGGTTGAGGAACGAGCCGGTGACACGCATCTGTGTTTGACGAGAGGCCAGTCCGCCAACCGTTCCAAACCGCGAATAGGTGATGGTCTGACCGGTCACGGGGCTGATGTACGAGCCATAGAATCCAAGTGTGGTATCAGACAGGTCCGGCGAATATGACAGTCCGATCGAGGGCTGAAACGTATGACGGACCGCCTGGAGTCCGAAGACCTTCGGATAGGCAAGTCCATAGAGGAACGTGGACATGTTCACGCCCACCCCGTAGGTATACTCACGGAAGAACCCGGACTGACGCCTTACCTTGAGGGACGAATCCGAGGCATCGATCGACTGAGTCTGCCTCTGGAAGTACCAATTCTCGGAGTAACTGATCGAAGGGGCGATGATAAGCGAGCCGAATCGGGGTGTTAACGTCAGAGACGGACGATGCTCTATGAGCGAATTCTCCGTCATGGCAAATGCACCGGTGTCAACCGATCGTTGCAGGCTAGCCGTATACGTGCCTGTGGCGCGATAGGAGAGCTGAACCTCGCTAAGCCAGGAGTCGGCAGCAACCAAAGAACGAAACGGCTGCGTCTGAGGAATACCGAAGCTGATCGTGGGCCGATGAGTCGTCGACCCATTGATCATGTTCTGGTCGCGAGAATACCCGGCGTTAAAGGTCATACCGTTGTAGAATGTCCGCTGGTAGGACACGTTACTGCGGGCATTCTGCTGCACACGATCAAGCGGGTTGAGCGACGTGTTTTGCAGAAGCCGCTGGGTGGCAAAGAATATGTCGGCCACCAGACTCTCATTTGGCCGAAACTGCTGGGTATGTCTGACCGACGCACCGAAGTTCATCGCAAAAGGGTCCGTGACGGCAAAGCGGGTGTATCCAAACCGGACCTCGGCATTGCCGCTAAGGCGGTCCTTTAGGACATACTGACTCCGGCCATAGAGCGTGAAGCCACCTTTCGTTGTCAGATCCGTGGCCACTTCGGCATCCACAAAGTCACTGATCGCAAAGTAGTATCCGAGCCCCTGGAGTACGATCCCGCGGTCTGCCGTGACCACCGGCGAAGGGATCATGATGCCCGATCGTCGGCCGCGCTCGATAGGGAAGTACATGCCCAGCGGCAGCATGAAGATCGGTATATCGTCAACGTACCAGATGAGCGGATCGAGAAAGATCTTCTCGTTGGCAACGACCTTCATCTTGGGCGACGTGAAATAGAAGTGGGGATGGGGCGCATTACAGGTGGTATAGCAGCCGCCGTCGACGTATGCCGTGCTTTCACTGACACGCTTGATCGCACTGCCATAGTAGTAGCCACCGTCGATGGATGTCTCGCCGAACTCTACTCGCCCCTTTCGAGTATCGAAATTGTACACCATTGAGCGCCCGGCATACTCCGTACCGGCGTCCCGAAAGACCGGCATACCCGTCAAAGCTCCTGTGCTATCGGCCAATCCCTCGGCCTTCATGGTGGCGCTGTTGAAGTCAATGACGATTATGCTCGACTCCAGACGCTGATCCTTCATGTCCACACGGGCCGCGCCCCGAAGCCGCAGCGTTCTGTCGGAAACCTTCAGGTGCGCGGTATCACGAGCAGTGAACACAACCACGGTGTCCATGGATGATGCCGGTTGCGCGGCGATGTTGACCGTATCCTGTGCAGCCGCCGCGTGCAGGCAGAGCCACCCCACCAGGCCGAAAAGGAAGATGCGGCCGGTGAGGGTCATCAGCGAAAGGTCGAGCGAGTAAAGGACGAAGGCACCGCCAGGGGGCGCATGGGCTCGGTCGGCATGGCAAGACGAACCTCCTCGAAGCGGAACTGCATCTTCTGCGCCTCGTCATTGGCCGCAACACTCACACCAAATGGGATCATCACACCATCGACGTCTTTGAACGAGCCATAGGTGACATTCAACATCGTCGTGCCATCGCTGCGCTTTCGCTGGTACTGTCGCAGGGATCGGAGCGCCGGATCCACCAGGGCGAACTCCACTGTCGCCGTGTCACGGCGGCGATACAGCACTTGTCCATCGTCTCGTCGAGAGACGACTTCGAAACTCGTCAGATCTCCTGGAGGAACGCCCCGAACCAGGCACCGGATGTCGTCTATTCCCAGCGGAATCGGAAGCAGCGAGGTGACCTGCTGCGAACTCGGATGACCATCATAGGCCTGTCTTGTAAGAAAGTTCAGCATCACGAACGTGTCACGACAGGCGAAAACGCTGCCGGTCTTCATTCCGAAGGGACTGCCAGTGGTAACCACCATCGTGTCGGCATTGAGAATGGCATCGAACGGAACGCCGGATATCGTCATCGGACCCTGAACGGACATCGTACCCGATGCCTGCAGGGCGCTACGCCGCGACAGTATCGAATCGAGTGAGATGTTCTCGTCGGCAAACATCAGACCGGGAACGCACCATGCCCCTATGATCACGGCCAAACCGGTGATCAGATATGATGTTACACCAAGGTGCTTAGATGTAGATTGCATGCGCATTGAGTGCAAATATCCAACATCGGCAGACGTTAATCGTCCCACCGCTGCCGCTGAAGGAACCAATTACCCGAAGGTTGGGTTACAGCGGCCTGAGCCAAAGCTTGTCACGTCTGCACAAACACGAAAGACAGCCATGATCTACGTCACCCGCAAAGCGAGCTTCTCGGCCGCGCATCGGCTTTACAACCCGACGTTCTCGGACGAACGAAACGAGGCGGTATTTGACAAGTGCAACAACCCTTTGGGGCACGGTCACAATTACGTCATGGAAGTAACTGTTAAGGGGCTTCCAGATCCCTTGACGGGCTACGTCATCGACCTGAAGCGTCTCAAGGACGTACTCGATGAAACAGTCGTCGACAAGGTCGACCATAAGCATCTCAACTACGACGTCGACTTTCTCCGCGGGATCATTCCCACGGTGGAGAACCTTTGCGTTGCCTTCTGGCGTCAGCTCGAGCATCGGCTCCCGTCGGGGGAGCTTCATTGCATCAAGGTCTACGAGTCGGACCAGAATATGGCTGAGTATTTTGGTGACCCGGTATCGATCCCCACCTACGACATGGTCCCAGCCACTACTTCTTTGGAGGTGCCGGCATGAACGGACAAGCAAAGGAACGTCGAGCAACGCTCTTGGATCTCGACGACGCTGAACTCGAGCACCATTTGATGCGCACCGGTGGTCTTTATCCAACGACAGACAGCAAGGGCCGTCCGCTCTTTGATGCAAACGGATCGATGCCTCTTTCCGAAGAAGAGCGCCAGGAGATGATCACTCGCCTTGAACAAAAGTTCGCCGAGATCTTCGATGTGCTGCGCATCGACAGAAACGATCCCAACAGCACCGACAGCCCCTTTCGCCTGGCGCGTATGTGGGTCAACGAGCTGTTCGATGGACGGTATTCGGCTGCACCGAAGATCACAGTGTTTCCGAATCGGCAGAACGTGGACGAGCTGGTGATATCCAAGGGCATCAAGGTGATGAGCGTCTGTTCGCATCACTGGCAGCCGATCACGGGTACATGCGCCATCGGCTACGTACCCCGCGATAAGGTCATCGGACTTTCGAAGTTTACACGAATTGTGGAATGGTTCTCACGGCGTGGTCAAATCCAGGAGGAACTTGGAGAGCAGGTCGCGGACTTCCTGATCGAGATTCTGGATCCTATCGCCCTGGGTGTTGTTATCTCATCGCGGCATTACTGTATGATCGCTCGCGGCGTAGAAGCCCACGACAGTAGCACAATGGTCACCTCGGTCATGCGTGGAGAACTAGCAACGAACAAGGTTCTGCGTGCCGAATTCCTCGGCCTCATCGGACAGCAGTAGGAGCGTGTGAATCGTAGTTTCGCGACGTGATCACGTTCGAAACTGAAGCCTCGCTCGCAGCACAGGGTCTCGTCGCCATCGGCGTCGACGAGGCCGGCCGCGGCGCTTTGGCCGGTCCGGTCGTTGCCGCAGCCGTGATACTCGATCCGTCATCGATCCCTGACGGCATCGACGACTCAAAGCGTCTCAGCCCCGAGCGCAGATCAACACTAGCTGAGTTGATCTGCAACTCCGCCCTTGCCTGGGGCTTGGGGAGTTGTTCGGCAGCACGAATCGACGAGATCAATATTCTGCAGGCCACCTATGAGGCCATGCATGAGGCCATTGGCGCGTGCCGGGCGCGTGTGCCCTTTACTGATGAGCAGCTGCACCTGCTGATCGACGGAAACCGGTTCCGCCCACACCCGATCACACACACAACCATCATCAAAGGCGATGGGCTTATTCTAAGTATCGCAGCCGCCTCCATCCTGGCCAAGACGCACCGCGATGCGATCATGTCGGGTGAGATCGATCGAACACACCCGAACTATGGTTTTGACCGCCACAAGGGCTATGGCACGGAGCATCATCGGCGCATGATCAGCGAGCATGGTGCGTCATCGGTGCACCGGACGACGTTCCTTCGCGCTTTGATCGCCCAGCCCGCCCCATCAGATGGAACATCGGGATGATGTCGATTCAACTTCTCATTGTGGTACTGAGCCTTCTTGCGGTTCACGTTGCTGGAATTGCTGCCGGACGCAAGGGCAGTAAGGACTTTGTGTTGGCAGGCCGCTCCTTGAATGTGCCGATGCTTGTGGCAACTCTGGTGGCAACCTGGTACGGAGCGATCCTTGCATCAGGGGAGTTCGTGCTCCGCTATGGCATTGTGTTCATCCTCTGCTTTGGGGTTCCCTACTATGCAGTGGCAATTCTCTATTCGACGTGGCTCTCCCGTCGGGTGCGCGATCAACAGTCGGCCTCTATTCCGGAGCAGATCGGACGCGCATATGGACCTGCAGCGCGGCGCGTGGCAGCGGTGTTACTTCTTGTGATCACTGTGCCGGCGTCCTATCAGCTGATGCTTGGACATCTCATTTCCTACGAGCTTGGTTGGCCCCTTACCACCTCCGTTATCGTCGCTACGATCATATCGGTTTCGTACGTGCTCATTGGTGGTCTTCGCAGCGACGTGTTCGCGAACGTTCTGCAGTCGATTCTGATGTTCGTCGGCATGGGCCTGCTTATTGTGGCCAGCTTCGGCACATTTGGTTCTCCAGTTGCACTTCGGAATGAAACAACGGCACCGCTTTTTAACATTCCGGGTAGTCTCGGCTGGGGTGGTGTTCTGAGTTGGTTTGTCATCGCTATGCAGACCTTCATCGATCCGAATTTCTACGTCCGCACTGCATCAGCTTCGAGTGCTTCTGTCGCACGGCGCGCCATTCTCTGGAGCGTTGCCTGTTGGGTGGTCTTTGACCTGCTGCAACTTCTTGGTGGACTCTACGCGGCTCGGTTTCTGCCGGGTGTCGACCCGCGTTCCTCGTACCTGGCGCTGTCGTCGGCAACTCTGCCTGCTTGGGGTCAAGGCGTTGTTCTGGCAGGCATCGTGGCTGCGATCTCTTCGACGCTAAGTGGATACGCCCTTGTTAGTGCAACAATGATCGCAGATGAAGTGCTGCCCATGTTTCGGGGGGTTCCCGGCGGAACGGCCTACCGAAATCGCATTGGACTGGTGGTGACGTCGGTCATCGGCGCTGTGGTGGCCATCAATGTTCCGAGCTTTATCGACCTCATCTTCAATGCCTCATCGATCGTCGTCAGCGCGCTACTCTTTCCGGTTATCATCAGTCACACCCGGAGAATCACTGACTTCCGTCAAGGTATCATTGTTGCAATGGTCATCCCTGCACTTGCAGCACTGACTTCGATCGTCATTGATGTCGGACAGCCTGCAATGATCGGTCTGTCTGCATCCGTGCTGGTGCATCTTTTTCAATTCATGCAAGGGGCTCGCAGATCGTGAAGACTCCGCTCAAGACAATTCTTACCCTGTCGAATCTCATTTCGGCACTTCGGGCGGTGATGACGATTCCGATCGTCATTCTACTGCTGCGACATGATAATACAACCGCTTTCTTCTGGTGCCTGGCAGCGGCCGTAACCGACTGGTTGGACGGATTCGTGGCGCGCAGGACCGATACCGTGAGTGAGTGGGGGATGATCATCGATCCTATAGCCGACAAGATCCTCGTAGGTGCAGTGATGCTGGTGATGTTCGCACAGCAGATCATCCCGACGTGGTTCGCATGGACGATCATCTCTCGGGATGTGATCATCCTTGCCTGTGGATGGTGGCTTAAACGGCGGCATCAACTCGTTCTTCCGTCATTGATGAGCGGCAAGATCGCGGTCACTACGATCGCCGCCTCGGGCATACTCGCCCTTTTGGTCACGTCCAATCACGGGGCTGTGCAGCTTCTGATGATACTGGCAACAATCACGATGGCGGTATCTTTGTGGCAATACGGCAAAAGGATGTATGGGATTCTTCGATAAGGTCAAGCAACGCCTTACGGGTGTTGCGGAAGCACTGACATTTGATCGGCTCAAGGAGGGTCTATCCAAGACCCGCAATTCGTTCGTCGGTCGCCTGCGCTCGCTGCTCAGCGGAAGGGTGATTGATGCGGCTCTTCTTGGTGAGATCGAAGAGATTCTCATTACGTCGGACGTGGGCGTTGACACCAGCGAGAAGATCATTGGTCGGCTGAAGCAGCGCGTCAAGAATGAGAATATCACTACGTCCGACTCGATCATAGAGATTCTGAAGGAAGAGATCGTTGGCATCATGCTTGAGTCGCCGACGGCGCAGGCTGACGCATCCTTTTCGATCAACGAGTCTGATAAGCCCCATGTCATAATGCTTATCGGCGTCAACGGCGTCGGTAAGACCACCACGATCGGCAAGCTTGCCCACAACTACAAAAAGGCGGGCAAGACGGTATTGATCGGGGCGGCCGATACATTTCGCGCCGCGGCCAATGAACAACTGGAAGTATGGGCACAGCGTGCCGGGGTTGACATAGTTCAACAGCATCATGGAGCCGATCCGGCGGCGGTAGCATTCGACACACTCAATGCGGCAAAGGCACGAGGAACCGATGTGGTCATCATCGATACTGCCGGACGCCTGCATAACAAGCAGGGTCTGATGCAGGAGCTCGAGAAGATCGGACGCGTGATGAAGAAGATCCACCCGAATGCTCCGCACGACGTGCTACTTGCTCTCGATGCGACCACCGGGCAGAACGCGTTACAGCAGGCAAAGGAGTTCTCGAAGGTTGCCCCGGTCACAGGCATCGTTCTGACGAAGCTCGACGGCACGGCAAAGGGCGGTGCAGTGATCGCCATTGCCGACAACATGAACATCCCGGTACGATATATCGGCGTTGGTGAACGGATCGACGATCTACAGCCGTTTGATGCGATGGCTTTCATCGAAGCAATGTTCGAAGAGGCTTCTCCGGCCGATGGGAAGCGATAAGCCTAGCAGCACGATGCGTCGCTGGTGGCGTGTCATCATCGCTCTGGCAGTTGTTGTCAGTGCCGTTTACCTAGCACTCTTCATCCGAGGGCTGCTGTTTGAAGCACAGATGAGCCTTGGGATTATGCGACAAAGCCAACAGGGTATCCTCGCCCAGATCGTCAACAAGGAGCAATACGTCCCACCGGCTGACGGAATCCTGCGCCCATCGCAGATCATGTCGCTGCATGAGATCGCTCGCGAGGTAGACTCATTGGCACGTACCAAAGCCGATCAGAGAA
>VERF01000041.1 GCA_018882895.1 Candidatus Kapaibacterium sp. | reverse complement strand
GTCGATCTCAGAGAATCGGCCCACGGTCTCGAACAGATCTCTGCGGATCACAAAGGTCCCGCCGATGACGCATTCGTCAAGGTGAATCAGCATTGACGGGTCATGTCGGTCCCTGACATACGGGTCTCCGAACACTTCCACGCCCCCGTGCAACAGCATAATGGACTGATCCTGCAAGAGCATGGCGTGCCTGCTTGAGAGATGATCCGCACGATACTCGTCGTCACTGTCAAGAAACGTCACAAACAGTCCCCTTGACTGATCGACTCCTGCGTTCCGAGACCGCGCCACTCCGCAGTGCTCGTGTCGGAAATACCGTATCGGCGCACCGGAGTCGATGTATTTTTGCACCACCTGCTGCGTGTTGTCCGTCGACCCGTCGTCGACGATCACCGCCTCCCAATCCGTCTCGTCCTGGGCGAGTAACGATGCGATGGCGCGATCAAGTAAATGACCCCGCTGGTAGGTGCAGATCACCACGCTGAAAAAGGGAACATGCATATCCTACGAATCTACGACCTCTGTTGCCCGTTCATGCTCAAGGTCAGCCATCTATGACGCCATTGGATTTTTGGACGACCTGTTCGGCCAACAACATCGTTCTTGACAAGCCTCAGGTCGACACGCTGGAGCGTTATCATGATGAGCTGATCTACTGGAATGCGAAGGTCAATATGATCTCGCGACGCGATGAACAGAACATCTGGGAACGTCACATCCTGCATTCGCTCTGTATCCTGAAGTACGTCCAGATCCGCCCCAAGGCGCGAGTACTCGATGTAGGGACCGGAGGCGGGCTTCCCGGAATTCCGATCAAGGTCGCCAGGCCTGACGTTAAGATGCTCCTTACTGATTCGATTCGAAAGAAGGCCAGCATGGCGCAGATGTTCGCCCAGCACACTGGTCTTAAGGACTTCAAGGCCATGCCCGTGCGCGTCGAGGACCTTGCACAAGATCCCCACTATATCGGCTCGTTTGACGTTGTAGTGTCGCGCGCCGTTGCAAAAACGGCCATGCTTCTGCAATGGATACGACCACTTCTCAAGCCCAACGCTGTATGTGCCTTTTTGAAAGGGGGCGATCTGAACGAAGAGATCGCCGAGGCCAGAACATTGATGCCCGATGTTCAGATCCAGGTCATCGACATCGATATGTTCGGTATGCCCAGCTTTCTGGAAGATCAAAAGAAGGTTGTAGTGTGCCGATTCAAATGATGTTTCTTGTGGCGCTTTTCTTGGTATCGGCACCACTTCGTGCCCAGACAACAACAAATAGCGGCTCAGCAGTGAAGATCGCACGGGTGAAATACTCCGGCGGTGGAGACTGGTATAACGATCCAAGCTCGGAGATCAACCTTCTTCGGTATGTGCGAAGCCACACATCCATCAATGCCGACCCTGTATATGAGTACGTGGACCTTGGCACAGACAACCTGTTTTTATACCCGGTACTTTTCATGACCGGTCACGGCACGGTCAGCTTCACAGATGCCGAGCTCAGGAATCTGCGTTCATATCTGACCAATGGCGGATTTCTCTACATAGACGACGATTACGGCATGGATCAGTCGATTCGCAAGGAACTTCGGCGGTTGTTCCCGGACAAGGAGCTTCGAGCCCTGCCATTTTCGCATCCGATCTATCATAGTCACTTCGATTTTCCGAAGGGGCTACCCAAGATCCATGAACACGACAACAAGACCCCCGAAGGTCTCGCACTGTTTCATGAGGAGCGAGTCTGTGTTTTTTACACCTACGAGACAAATCCCAGCGATGGTTGGGCAGATCCGGAGGTACACAACGATCCGCCCGAGCGTCGGGAAACTGCGTTGAAGCTTGGCACAAACATCATTGTTTACGCACTTACTCGGTAAAAGCTGTACGTGACCCCTGAACGCCTACACATCATCGGACGCCTGAACGGCGTCGCTCGCTCGGAGCAGTTCTATGCTTCGATGCGTGGTCTTGGTCTGTCGGTAGCCTCGGTGAGCGCATTTGCATTGATTCTGACGCTTTCTGAATCGTGGCTTCATGCCAGTGTACCTGTGCGCACCATCATGTGGTGGTTGCTACTCGGCGTGGGTGGTGCCGCCTTGTCGGTCATGTTTCTACCATCTGCACTGCGGACTCTGGGGTTTCTGCCGCGACAAGGTCCGGAAGAAATCGCCTTGCGCGTCGGCCAGGCCTATCCGGAGATCTCGGATTCGTTGTGCAACGTTCTGCAGCTGACACGCATCGAGCCATCGCAGAGCACGCTGGTCGATGCTGCATTCGAGCAGACGGCAAAGTCGAGCCATGACCTGGATTTCTCGGTCATCATTGATCGTCGACCGGCCAGGACCGCTCTACTTTTTGCCTTGATGTGCACAACGGTCTTTCTGCTGGGCATTGGTCTGTTGCCATCGAGCTTAGGGTCCGCATGGAGCCGCATCGTCAACTACTCGACGTCGTACGTACCGCCAGCCCCTTTCACTCTGCATGTCAGGGGGCAACACGAGAGCGTGATGCGAGGAACGACATCCTCCGTGATCATCACCGCCAAAGGAGTACCTCCCGAAACGGTCATTTTGAACATCCGTGAACGCTCATCTGGCACCTTCACGCAGCATACACTTCGACGTGACTCCGGCAACGTGTATTCGCATCTGCTAACGGGGATGACGCAAACGGTGGAGTTCTTTGCCGAGAGCCCGTGGCTCGACACCCGAGTGGTGAGCGATACGTCGCGCATCGAGGTGATCGACAGGCCCCTGATCCGTACTATGAGTGGGAGCGTAACGCCACCATCATATACCAAGCTGCCCTCGTCGAGGATCGATGCGACCAATGCTGACGTGACAACCATTCACGGATCTATCGTCCGGCTTTCCATTGAAAGCAATAAGTCGCTTCGCCGCGCTTACATCGTCCTGCGTGGCATGTCATCGGATACGACATCGGCGGATTCCTCTGTTGTGGAAATGAAGATCGCAGGCAATAGCGCCTCGGCATCATTTCCTGTGAGTCGCTCAGGAAGCTATAGCATTCATCTAGTCGATCAGACAGGAACGGTCAATGCAGACCCTCTGCGTGCAGGAATCGTATCGCTGACCGATTCGTATCCGATGATCGCCTTGAGCTCGCCTCGGGAGAACATTCAGCTGCGGCAGACGGCTGAACTACCAATTGAAGTGTCAGTAAGTGATGATTTCGGCTTCTCCGCACTTCGATTGTACTACCGATTGACGGCCTCAAGGTATGCCGAAGCCGAAAAGAAGTATCGCTCTGCGGACATACGCCTTCCTGCGGGCCAAACGGCCATTGACGTGCGATATGTATGGGATCTGGCAAAGGTCGATATCACCCCTGAGGACCAATATGAATTCTACCTCGAGGTCGCTGACAATGACGTGGTCAGAGGTCCGAAGACTGCCCGCACATCGACTCTAACAGTTCGAATGCCGTCGCTGGACGAAGTGTTCACAGAGACGGATAAGGAGCAGGGTGAGATCCGGAAAGAAGTCAAGAACATCGTCAAGGAAGCTGAAGAGATCCGCAAGGAAGCTGACCAACTGCAGCGTGAATTGCAGAAGCAGCAGTCAAAGCGTCAGCAGGAAGCCACATGGTCCGACAAAAAGAAGGCTGAGGACCTGGTCAAGCGTCAGCAGGAACTCGAGAAGCGAATGGACAAGATGTCCGAACGCCTTCAGCAGATGACCGAGAAGCTGCAAGACAACAAGGCCATCTCCGAAGAGACGCTCAAAAAGTACCAAGAGCTTCAGAAGCTCATGAGCGAGATCAAGTCGCCCGAGCTTTCACGCATGCAGGAGCAGATGCGCAAAGCCATGGACCAGATCTCGCCCGAAGAGCTTCAGCAAATGATGAAGAACTTCAAGTTCAACGAAGAAGAATTCCGTAAGAACCTCGAACGACAACTCTCCCTGCTTAAGCGAATGCAGGCCGAGCAGAAGACGGATGAACTTGCCAAGCGCGCAGAGGAACTCGCCCGCAAGCAGGATGAACTCCGCCAGCGCACCGAACAGGCCAACCCGAGCAACAAGGCTGAAAACCAACGGCTTGCCGAAGAACAGAAGAGGTTGCAGGACGAACTCGAAAAGCTTGCGAAGGAATCGCGTGAGCTCGAACAGCTCATGAAGGAAATCGGCCAGGATATGCCGCAAGAAAAGATGCAACAGGCCCAGAAAGATCTCGACGCTCAACAGACGCAGCAGCAGATGCAGAAGGCTGAGGAGCAGGTCGAGCAGGGGAAGAATCAAGATGCGGCCGAGCAGCAGCAACAGGCCTCTCAGAATCTCCAGCGATTTGCTCAGCAGATGAAGAACATGAAGCGCGAGATGCGTCGCAACAGCCAGCGCGAGGCGATGCGCCAGATGCAGAAGAACACGGAGGATCTGTTACAGTTATCAAAGCAGCAGGAAAATCTCCGCGAACAGATGAAGGGGCTTGACCCTAATGGTTCGCAGATGTCGCAGCTAGCTCAGCAGCAGCAGCGCATGCAGGAATCCATGCAGAACATCGCCAATAACATGATGCAGCTGGGACAGAAATCGATGTCGGTTACCCCAGACATGGCGCAAGAACTTGGCGATGCGCTCGAGTCGATGAAGGACGCAATGAAGTCCATGGCTGACCGCAACGGTATGCAGGCCATGCAGGCTCAGTCTGATGCAATGAAGTCGATGAACGGTGCGGCGTCAAAAATGGGCAGTGCTCTGTCGCAGATGATGCAGGGTGATGCCTCCGGTCAGGGAGGACAAGGCAAGATGCCCGGTCCCGGCGAGGGCAAAGGCATGAGTCCATTCCAGCGTCTGCAGCAATTGGCCGACCAGCAGCAATCGATTAATTCGGGCATGAATCAAATGGGGCAGGGGGGGCAGCAACTCTCTCAGGAACAGAGAGCCGAAATGGGGCGTCTGGCCGCGCAACAGGGTAAGGCGCTGCGGGCCCTCCAAGAAGTCGAGCAGGACCGTCAAAAGGTCCAAGGTGATCGGCAACCACTGGGTGACCTTAATCGTATTGCTAAGGACATGGAAGAAGTCATGTCAGATATGCAGACCGGCAACATCACGTCCGAGACACGACAGCGGCAAGAGAGAATCCTATCGCGCCTGCTCGATGCCTCACGCTCGATGACCGAACGGGACTACGAGAAGAATCGTGAATCGAACTCTGGTAAGGATCTCGACGCGAAGTCCCCGGCAGAGCTTGAATTCCTTCGACAGCGTCTTTCTTCAAAGTCCGGAATCGAACAACTCCGTCAGGGCTATACGGCCGATTACGAGAACATCATCCGTCAGTACTTTGAGGCACTGCAGCGCCGACGCGTTGCCGCTCCAACACCATGACACGCATGATCATCCTGAGTTTTGTTCAATCGGCTTTGAGCGTCGGTGGCATCACGCTCCTGCATAACGTGCTCGACGGCAGAGGTCAGCACGCAATGGAAGCCATCTCTTCGCTTCTCACGATACGCGGACTGGCGGGCACGGTGCTGCTGTTTTCGGCATTCGCCGTGATGAGCTATATGCTGACCTTTATGAAAGCCACAGTGTTCATTCCCATGAACACCGCCACAACATTTCTGCTGACAGTTTTGATCGGTCTCTTCACGAGTAGCGAGCGACCGTCTCTTCGACTTATTCTGGGAATGGCTCTGGTGCTGACGGGAATCGCCGTGATCGCAACACAGCGTCAGTAGTTGTCGATCTGAGCCCGCTGAAGATGCCCTGAATAGTCAACGTATACCGTCTTCCACTCTGTAAAGATGTCGAAGACCGTCCAGCCCCCTTCACGGTGACCATTTCCAGTCCCCTTGATACCGCCGAACGGCATGTGTGCTTCAGCACCGATGGTTGGTGCATTGATGTAGGTAATGCCGGCTTCGATGTCCCGGATGGCCGCAAATGCGCGGTTCACATCCCGAGTGTAGAGGCTTGAGGAAAGTCCGTATTGGCAGTCATTGGCCATGTTGATGGCCTCATCAAACGTTCGGGCCTTGGCAATGCTCAGGACAGGTCCAAAGATCTCTTCCTGGAACATTCGATGATGGGGCTTGATATCCACGAAGATGGTCGGCTTGACGAAATAACCGTTTGCCTTGTCGCCTTCGACATCGCGCTCGCCCCCTGCCACACAACGACCCTCGCTCCGACCGATCTCGATGTAGGCGAGAATCTTGTCGAGCTGGCGCTGATTGATCACCGGCCCAACCTGTGAGCCGGCCTTGCGACCATCGCCAAGGACGACCTTTGACGCCGCATCGACAAGACGACCGACAAACTCATCGTGGATTGATTCATGCAGAATGAGCCGACTGGTTGCCGTGCAGCGCTGACCCGTTGTACCAAATGCACCCCAGAGTACACCGTCCAAGGCCAGGTCGAGATCGGCATCTTCCATGACGATCTGTGCATTCTTCCCGCCCATTTCAAGCGAGACCTTTTTGTTGAGTTCACCGCAGCGGGCCGCGATCGCCTTGCCTGTTTGCGTAGACCCGGTGAATCCCACGACGCGCACCTGCGGGTGCTCAACAAGAGCCGACCCTGCTTCGGCATTTCCATGGATCACATTGAAGACACCTGCCGGAAGTCCTGCCTCCTCGAGAATCTCTGCAAAGATGTTCGCGCTATGGGGCGAGTCGTCACTCGGCTTGAAAACCACCGTGTTTCCCGCCGCCAGAGCAGGAAGGATCTTCCACGAAGGCACAGCGATAGGGAAGTTCCATGCCGTGATGATGCCACAGACGCCAATCGGCATCCGGAAGGACATGTTCATCTTGTTCGACATTTCCGATGGTGCCGTGTATCCAAACAGCCGGCGTGTCTCAGTAGCTGCATAGTATGCCGTGTCGATGGCCTCCTGGATGTCTCCCTTTGTTTCGGTGACCGTCTTACCCATCTCACGGGTCATGATCTCTGCAAGCTCATCCTTGCGCCTGGTGAAAATGTCACCGGCACGCCTTAGAATATCGCCTCGCTTCGGTGCAGGAACCAGCTTCCACGACGAAAATGCATGCGCAGCTGCAGCCACAGCCTCGTGAACGTCGTCCCCACTCGAGAGTGGAAACGCCCCAATGATGTCGGACGTGTCAGCAGGGTTGACGTTGTCAAATGTCCGTCCGGTCTTCGACGGCACCCATGCGTTGTTGATGTAGTTCATTCAGGTTTTAGGTTTTAGGTTTTGGGTTTTAGGTTTTAGGTTTTGGGAGGAAGGTTATAGCGGGCACTCGTCACTTGTCACTCGTCACTTGTCACTCGTCACTTGTCACATTCTCTGTATGTCTCATACTCGGCATCATACTGCCCTCGGGCGATTTTCTTGAGTTTACCATTGGCCAGAGTGCGACGGATTGGAGAAAGGCGTTCGAAGAAGTAGATACCGTTAAGGTGGTCGATCTCGTGCTGCATCACCCGCGCCAGTATGCCATCTGCTTCTATGACGTGTTCCTTCATATCGGCGTCGAGGTATCGAACCTGAATGGCAGTAGGCCGCACCACGGTATCACGGAAGTCCGGTAGGGAAAGACATCCCTCCTCAAATTCCTCTTCGTCGTCAGAAAAGGCCTCGATGACAGGATTGATCAGAACCAGCTGACCCGGGTCCTGGCCTTCTTCGCGGTCAGCTACGTCAATAACCGTAAGGGAAAGCCCCCTACCTACTTGATTGGCAGCAAGCCCAATTCCGTTGGCACGATACATCGTTTCGAACATGTCGCGGATCAGGTCGCCCACAGCATCCGACATGTCGTTGATCTGTTCGGTTCGCTGCTTCAGCACGGCGTGATTATAAGTGTAGACCGGCAGGATCATGAGACGATGTCAAGTAGTTGTTTGATATCGTCCAGGATGTAGTCGACATCCTTCAGATCCTGATTGCCAAACGAGTCACCATACTTGGCAAAGGCCGTGCGCATTCCGACGTTCTTCGCCCCCCGCATGTCACGTTCTGCCCAGTCACCCACCATGATCGCATGTTCAGGAGGAACATCAAGCCGCTCCAGTACAGTCTTGAAAGGTAAGGGGCTTGGCTTGCGTTCACCGGTGTCGTCAAACGTCACCACGACATCGAAAAAGTGATGAAAGTTGATGAAACAGAGTCGGAGCCAAGCCTCCCGGGTGGGAGCATCGCTCAGGATGCCAAGCTTTATGCCGCGGCGATTCAGCTGCATGAGCGTAGCAGTCACATGCGGGTATGGCTTGAGTGCGGCTTCGCGGGCTCGACGGTAGGCGATGATGCCCGCTGAGATAATTCGCGGGTCGACGTATCCGAGCACGTCCATGAGCAGTCGATCGAAGACCTGCTGATACTCGATACCGAGTTCCTGGTAGATCTTGTCAATGTGAGATTTGACCTGGTCGTGGGTGAGGTTTAGGCCGGCATCCATCATGGCAGCAATAGCTGAGTCGACGGCCTGGCGCTTCATCCCCATGAAGTCCACGAGAGTATTGTCGAGATCGAAAACAACGGCTTTGATCATGATGCAAAGATACGACCGTACATCTAAGCCCGTCGATTGGGGCATTTGAAGCGCGACCGTATTTTGGCGGCTGTTTCGTGGGCGCAAGGACCCGCGGCTACCACCTGGAAATAGAGGACCATCAAATGTCACTGACCGACACAATCAACGAACAGATCAAGACAGCCATGAAAGCGGGCGACAAGCTCCGCCTCGACACTCTCCGGACGATCAGAGCGGGGATACTCGAATTCGAAAAGAGCGGTGTGGACAGAGCCATGACTCCCGACGATGAGTTCAAGATCTTGAATTCGGCGGCCAAGAAGAGGAAGGATGCCATCGAGCAGTATGATGCCGTAGGCCGCCCGGACGCATCCCAGCGCGAGCGAGATGAGCTTGCCATCATCATGGAGTTTTTGCCCGAGCAGATGTCCGAGGAAGACATTCGCAAGGCCGTGGCAGAGATTGCCGCCCAGGTTGGGGCTACGCAGCAGAGCGACTTCGGTAAGCTCATGGGAGCGGCAACCAAGGCACTCAAGGGGAAGGCCGATGGAAACGTGATCCAACAGGTAGCGAAAGCACTCCTCAGTGGTCAATGAACAGGCGGTTCGGGGCGAGCAGGATCTGCTTGCCAAATCCCTCGATGAGTTGGATTACAGTCGAATTCTCGACGTCATTTCACGTCGATGCCTAACTGCCACCGGCAGCGAAGCCGTCCGCAGGCTTGAACCTTGCTATGATTCGGATGAACTTCGACGCGAGTTGGACCGCGTTGACGAATGCCTGCGTCTCGTCCTATCAGGTGAAACGCTACCACTAGAGCGCTTCGAGGACATTCGACAACTCGTGTCACGGTGCCGTATCGAGGGCAATTTCATCAGCGCTCCGGAGATGCTGAACGTCCTTGAAGCTCTGCAGACATCACGTCATCTGAAGGTCTATGTTCGCGACAGGCAAACGCTGTGTCCGAATCTTCACATGCTCTGCGAGCCCCTTGTCGATGATCGATTCCTGGAAAAGCACATTACCGACGCTATTGATGATACCGGGATGGTGCGCGACAATGCAAGCAGAGAGCTTCTGTCGATTCGGCGGGAGATCCACGATACGAGTGCCCGACTTCGTATTCGTCTTCAGCGCATTCTGAAGAAGTTCGGTGAAGAGGATGTGCTTCAGGACGAATTCATCACACAGCGTGAGGGCCGATTCGTTCTCCCGCTTCGCGTTGAGAGCAAGAGAGCAGTCGACGGGATCATTCATGGCCTGTCTCAATCGGGTCAGACCGTGTTCATGGAACCGGCCGAGACCTATGACATGAACAATGAACTGGCCATTCTAAGGGGGCGCGAGCAGCGCGAGATCATCCGGATTCTGACGACGTTGTCGGCCGAGATCGGCTCTGTTGCAGAGAGAATTCTGGCCGCCTTCGATGTTATGACCACGTTTGATACGACTCTCGCCCGGGCGGGATTCGCTGCCGAATACGGCGGCGTCAAGCCGGTGATCGTAGACGATGACCAGATCGAAATGATCAACGTCCGCCATCCGCTTTTGGCCATCCAGATGCGCTCCCAGCCCAATTCGGTGATTCCACTCAGTGTACGGTTTGACGATACATCACGAGGAATTCTCATTTCTGGACCGAACGCCGGCGGAAAGACGGTTGCGATGAAGACCATTGGCCTATCGCTTGTGCTGTCGATGAGCGGAGTGTTTCCTCTTGGAATGTGCTCTTTGCGACCGCGAAGAGTATTGACGGCTATCGGCGATCACCAGTCAATAGAGTCGAACCTGTCGACGTTTTCATCACAGATCATTCGACTGCGTGATGTGCTTTCATACTGCGATAAAGACGCACTGGTGCTGATTGACGAGATCTGTGCTGGTACCGATCCGGCAGAAGGGGGAGCGTTGGCCGCCGGAATCCTCGACTCACTTCTGGAACGCCACGCCTGCTTTGTGGTAACAACGCACCAGTCCTCGCTGAAACAGTACGCGTTGACGCGTCCTTCAATCACAAACGCCTCGTTGGAATTCGATGACGTAAAGCTTCATCCTACGTTCACCTTCCTCTATGGTGTTCCCGGGAACTCATATGCGTTTGTTCTGGCAACGTCGGTGGGATTGCCGGATGTGGTCATTGAACGTGCAAGAGGCTATCTGGGCGATCGTCATTCTGAGCTTGAAGCCAGCATCAATGCCATCCAGCAGTTCCGAACCGAGGCAGAGCGCACACGGAATGCGGCGGCAGCAGATTACGAAGCTGCCAGAAGAATTCGTCAGGAAGCCGAAGAGCGCCTCGCTGAGGTGAAGAAGCGTCGAAGCAGTGTTGTGACCGATGCACGCCAGGAGGCAGAAGATATCCTTCGTCGAGCCAACGCACTTGTTGAGAACACCATTCGCGAGATCCGCGAACAACAACGTTCGATCGCCGAGGTGAAGTCTGATCTCGAAGTAGGCAAGAAGCAGATCCTCTCGTCAGAAGAGGATCATGGCAGTAAAGACGAATCTTCCACTGAGATCAAGACGGGCGATGTGGTGACGATAACCGGCACCACGACCAGCGGCACCGTGCTTGCAATTGATCCGAAAGGGACCATGCTTTCGATCGAGGCCAACGGAATACGGTTCAATGTTCCCGTGACAAATGTCAGCCGGCAGAAAGGTCACCCCCCACCGCCCCGCCAGGAACGGCGACAGTCGAGCGTTGCCGATCACCTAACGTTTGACGCATCCACCAGTCTCGATCTGCGAGGCATGCGCGTCGACGAAGGTCTGCGATCTCTTGAGGAATTCGTCAACAAGGCAATTCTCAGTTCGCTGTCTCACGGCACCATCATTCACGGAAAAGGCACAGGTGCCATGCGCAAGGCTGTGCACGACTACCTTACCGAGCATCCGCATATAGGATCATATCGCTTGGGCACAATCCATGAAGGGGGCGATGGCATTACGGTGATCGAGTTTCGGTAACTGTGATGTCCGCCTTCGTGGGCGAAGGCGCCGTATCTTTGCCGCCATGTTCAAAAGAGTATTGATAGCCAATCGGGGAGAGATCGCTCTGCGGGTGATGCGTACCTGCCGTCGACTTGGCATCGAGACCGTTGCCATCTACTCGGATGCTGACGTGCGTTCGCCGCATGTGACGCAGGCGGACCATGCCGTGGCCATCGGTGGATACACGCCTCGCGAATCGTATTTGATCATCGAGAAGGTTCTCGATGCAGCGCGGCAAAGTGGTGCCGACGCGATTCATCCCGGTTATGGGTTCCTGAGTGAGAACGCCGAGTTTGCCAGGGCTGTTTCCGAAGCAGGTATGACGTTCATCGGGCCTTCGCCGGAGGCAATCGCAATGCTCGGAGACAAGACTGCCGCGCGCGACCTGGCGATACGCTCAAATGTGCCGATTTCGCCCGGAAGCGATGGCGCCGTAGCGACCTTTGATGAGGCCCGTGCCGTGGTCGATCGAATCGGCTTCCCGGTGATCATCAAGGCAGCGGCAGGGGGCGGCGGTAAGGGTATGCGCATCGTTGAAGATGCGTCGGAAATCGAGTCAGCGTTCCGTGCCGCTCAGAACGAGGCGCTCTCAGCATTCAATGACGAACGCGTCTTCATCGAACGGTACATCGTCCAGCCCCGACACATCGAGATCCAGATCCTGGCTGACGAACATGGCTCCGTGCTGTACTTCCCGGAGCGTGAGTGTTCGGTGCAACGCCGACACCAGAAGGTCATCGAAGAATCTCCGTCAATGGCGGTGACGCCGGAGATCCGCCGCGCCATGGGCGAAGCCGCTGCGCGACTGGTGACGGCTGCCAGCTATACCAACGCCGGTACACTGGAATTCCTGCTCGATGCCAAAGGGGAATTCTACTTCATGGAAGTCAATACCCGCCTTCAGGTTGAACACCCGGTCACCGAAATGATCAGCGGTGTCGACTTTGTGGAGCAGCAACTTCTCATTGCATCCGGAAAGCCCCTTGCCATCACTCAGCAGGACGTAGCCGAACCCAAAGGAGCTGCCATCGAGTGTCGGATCTGCGCAGAAGATGTGTTCAATGAGTTTCTGCCTGACACCGGGATCGTGTCGTTCATGCAGCTTCCCCATGGAGATGGGGTGCGCAATGACTCAGCTCTGTACGAGGGGTATGAGGTGAGCGTTCATTATGATCCGATGGTTGCCAAGCTCGTTGTGCATGCACCTGACCGTAATACGTGCATAGAGCGCACGATGAAGGCGCTGGATGAGTATCACATCGTCGGATTCAAGACCACGATCCCGTTTTGCAGGCTCGTCATTGACTCTGAACCCTTCCGAAGCGGCAACTACAGCACATTCTTCGTCAAAGAGCACTGGCCGCTTCACCATAGTGAAGACTTTGCCTCCATGCTGAGCTGCATTTCAGCTGCTGGCTTTGCCGCCGAACATCAACGTCGTGCACCAAGGACATCACATGACTGACGCAACACCTCACAGCGAGATTGACGTTACCATCGCAACCGCCCGTGAACTCGGTTTGACAGAGGCTGAGTTTGAACAGATCTGTTCTGTTCTCGGACGCACCCCATCCTACACGGAATTGGGCGTGTACTCGGTGATGTGGAGCGAACACTGCTCCTACAAGAACTCGATTCTGCAGCTCAAGACGTTGCCACGCTCCGGTGGACGAATGCTCGTTGCCGCCGGCGAGGAAAACGCAGGTGTCATTGATGTGGGAGGGGGCTATGGAGTCGCCTTCAAGATCGAATCACATAACCATCCGAGTGCCGTGGAGCCCTTTCAGGGGGCTGCAACCGGTGTGGGTGGGATCCTTCGAGATATCTTCACCATGGGTGCAAGGCCCATCGCTGCCTTGAACTCCCTGCGGTTCGGAGAACCTAACACCGAGCGGACCAAGTACCTCGTAAAGGGCGTCGTTGCAGGAATCGGACACTACGGCAATTGCTTCGGCGTGCCGACTGTGGCGGGGGAAGTATACTTCGACCGGTGTTACACTGACAACCCGCTTGTCAACGCAATGGCTGTTGGCGTGCTGAAGGCTGATGCAATGGCATCTGCCACAGCACAGGGACCCGGCAACCCTGTCTTCATCATGGGGTCAAGCACAGGCCGTGACGGAATTCACGGAGCTTCACTGCTGGCCTCCCGCGAGTTTGACGAAGAGACCGAGAATATGAGGCCTACGGTTCAGGTTGGCGATCCGTTTGCCGAGAAGCTTCTCCTGGAGGCCTCTTTGGAGCTCATTGCAGCTAAGGTCGTGGTTGGCATGCAGGATATGGGGGCAGCCGGAATCTCGTGTTCGACGGCTGAAATGAGTGCCAAGGGCAACGTGGGCATGTCGATCGATCTCGACCAGGTGCCGCTTCGCGAGGCGGATATGTCTGCCTATGAGATCATGCTGTCGGAATCGCAGGAGCGGATGCTCGTTGTCGTTCAGAGTGGAATGGAGTCCGCAGCTGCCGAAATCTGCGCCAAGTGGGACGTTCCATTTGTGCGCATCGGACGGGTCACGGACGATGGTTTCGTATCCATTTCACGAAAGGGGCAACTGGTGGCGCACATGCCGGCGCAGTCACTTGTGCTCGGTGGCGATGCGCCGGTGTATGTGAGGGAACAGAAGCGGCCGGCCTACCTTGATGAGCTTCACCGTCACGTCGATCATGGTCCGGTCATAGAAGCGTCGGTAGTAGGGGACGTTATCATTAATCTCCTCTCGTCACCTACGATCGCCAGCAAGCGGTGGATATACGAACAGTACGATTCGCAGGTGGGCGACAACACCGTCATTCGCAGTGGTGGCGATGCCGCCGTCCTTCGCATAATGGAGTTGCCTGGTAAGGCAGTTGCCGTCACAACAGACTGTAACAGCCGATATGTCTACCTCAATCCATACCGTGGTGGCCTCATAGCGGTTGCCGAAGCGGCCCGCAATTGTGTCTGTGTTGGTGCCGAGCCAGTGGCCATCACAAACTGCCTGAACTTCGGGAATCCGTACGATCCCGAGGTATACTATCAGTTTGCAGAGGCGATCCGCGGGATGGGCGATATGTGTCGTGCTCTCGACACGCCTGTTACCGGCGGCAATGTCTCATTCCACAATGAATCACAAAGTCACGCAGTGTTCCCGACGCCAACGATCGGGATGTTGGGCCTCATTGACGACGTCAATTCGATCGTCGGAAAGGGCTTTGTAAACGAAGGTGACGTGGTTGCCATGCTCGGTTGGCAGCGCTCCGAACTTGGAGGGTCCGAATACCAGAAGATCGTTCAAGGACGTATCACCGGCGATGCTCCATGGATCGACATAAACGAAGAGGTAAGACTCCAGAAGGTGCTTCTGCGGGCCATTCGTGATGGCAAGGTTACGGCCGCTCACGACTGCTCCGAAGGTGGGGTGGCTGTTGCGTTGGCCGAAATGGCCATTTCCGGCAACAAGGGTGCGTCACTGAACTGGCCATACGAGCGTCATGCAGCGGACCTTTTTGGGGAAGCGCAAAGCAGGGTCATCATTACGCTATCAGCATCAAACTTTGAGGCACTCGAATCTGAATGCCTGAGCGCCAATGTGCCCCTTGTCAAACTCGGATTGGTCACGGGCTCCGAGCTATCTCTATGGCAGGGATGCAGCGTGGGAATTGACGCGCTTCGAGATGCTTTCGAAGGTGCTCTGCCGGCAATCATGGCCAGCTGATTGGTTCAGCCGAAGCGTAATGCCTGCACCGGACGCACACGAGCGGCAATGAGCATCGGGATGACCGATGCCGCGAGGCTAACAACCAGGATCAGTAGAGCTGATGTTGCAATGATTGCCATGTCCAGGGCCACCGGCAAGTGACTGACGTAGTATATGCTTCCGTCGAGTGCGATCGGATGCCATGTGCGTTGCACCAGAATGAATGCCAGCGAAAGGGCAATTCCAATTCCGAGGCCCGTTAACGTTGTGGTCAACGCTCGCATTCCGACGATGCTGCTGATGCGCCACCAGGACATACCCAGCGTCGCGAGAATGGCCATTGAACGCGTCTTTGCAACAATGGCAAGGATCAGCGAAGAGACCACAGTGAAGATCGAGACGATTGCGATAAGACTAAGAATCACCGGTATCGGGCGCCGCTGCAGTTCGATCCAGTTCCAGATCGAAGCCAGATGATCACGATATGTCATTACGGAGAATCGACTCCGGTAGGCAGACTCCACGAATGACTTTACGCGTGGGATGACGTCATCATTCTCGCATTGCACTACGACTGAGCTGCCCTGACGCGGACCAGCTCGCAAGATGGAACGAGCATCACGGATATCCGTCAACACGACATGATCGTCATACGACGTCATACCGCTGGTAAACACGCCCGCAATCAGTCGACGTGATACCGTAGGCCGATCACCCGACGCCGTTCTTGTGATGAGTGTGATCGTATCACCGGTCTCGGCTCCGAGCCGTCCTTGGAGCCCTGAGCCTATGAGGACGCCCTCGTTCAAACGCACCGCGCCGCTGACGATCACCGGAGCGAACACTTCAACCACCACAGATCGATCGATGCCAGTAATAACGGCCCCATCGATGGTTGAGCCGTGTTTTACAAGTGTCTCCTGACGAAGCACCACATGCGTAGACTGCACACCGGGAATCTCATCTATTGCTTTCTGTAGGGGGCTTGTATCATCAAAAGCATAACCGTGAGTTGGCTGAACTGTCAGGTACATGCCGAAGCGCTGCGCCGTTGACCTGATCACCTCCTCATATCCGGCAAGTATGCTTTGAGAAATGCACAGGGCAACAAACCCGACGCTGATACTGGCTGTGGCTACAAACGTTGTGAAACGCGCAAACCCATCTGCCCGAAGTGACTGGGCAAAACGTCTCGAGATCGTCCAGAGAATCATTGACGCTAGATGGTGAAACCGCCGCCTGACTTCTTTCCATGAAGACCGGCATCAACATATTGCTGCTGAAGAAGTGACGGTGTGAAGCGCGGCTCATTAAAGAACTGAGCCCACTGCGACTTTGTCACGTCGAGGTTCACATCAACCCCGATCAGATCCATCAGCTCAAACGGCCCCATGCGGAAGCCAAGAGACTTCATAAGCGAATCGATCTGTGAGATGGAGGCAGCGCCCTCCATGACGATTCGCTGCGACTCATTGTAGTAATTCCGAGCGATGCGGTTGACGATGAAGCCGGGCGCATCGGCAGCCACCACCGGCGTCTTGCCAAGCCCCTTTGCAAACTCAACGCAAGTGTCAACTACAGACGGGCTCGTGCGGGGTCCCCTAATGACTTCCACTAGCTTCATTATGTGAGCGGGGTTGAAGAAGTGCAGCCCCACAAAACGAGACGGGTCGGAAAGTACGCGCGCCAATGAAGCAATACTGATGCTGGATGTATTGCTGGCAAGAATCGCCTTTGGACCAACGATCGTCTCAAGAGCAGTAAACAACGTATGCTTTAAATCAAGTCGCTCGGCGATGGCCTCAATGACCATGTCACACGAAGCAAGTGCATCAAGCGCTACCGACGTCGTTAGGCCTCCCTCGGCCTTCGAAAAAGCATCCTGTGAGAGCTTTCCCTTTTCGACTGCCTTCCTGAGCTGGTCCATGACTCCGGTGCGTGCATCTGTGAGTGCCGTATCGGACAGATCGCACATCACCACGCCATGACCGGCTGTGAGACAGGCTATGGCAATTCCCCGGCCCATTGTGCCGGCTCCGCAGATTCCGATCATCATGAGATGACTCCCAATTCTCTGCCAACTGCTCCAAAGGCCGATATTGCCTTGTCGAGATGCTCTCTCGTGTGAGCCGCCGAGACTTGCACGCGAATTCGAGCCTTGCCCTTTGGTACGACCGGGAAGAAAAATCCGATCACATAGATGCCATGGTCAAGCAGCTTGTCGGCCATCTTCTGCGCCAATGGGGCGTCATACAGCATCACGGGAGTGATCGGATGCGTACCGGCGACGATATCAAATCCGAGCGCGGACATACCTGCACGGAAATAGGCAGTGTTCTCTTCGAGTCTGTCGCGGAGCTCGGTTGTCGAACTAAGCAGGTCCATCACCGCAATGCCGGCACCGACGATCGAAGGGGGCAGGGAATTCGAGAAGAGATAGGGACGTGAGCGCTGACGCAGCATGTCGATGATCTCCTGCCGTCCGGTTGTGAAGCCGCCGATGCCCCCTCCAAGTGCCTTACCAAGGGTACCGGTGATGATGTCCACACGGCCAGTGACACCACAGTGCTCAACAACGCCCCGGCCATGTATGCCCATGAACCCCATCGAATGGCATTCGTCGATCATCACCAATGCTGAGTATTGATCGGCCAGATCGCAGATTTTGTCGAGCGGGGCGATCGTTCCGTCCATCGAAAACACCGCGTCGGTAACGATCAGGATGGAGCGGGCTCCATCAGCGCGGGCCTGCCGAAGCTGGGCCTCGAGATCTTCCATATTGCACGATTCGTAGCGATAGCGCTTGGCCTTGCACAGCCGAACGCCGTCGATGATGGAAGCGTGGTTCAAGGCATCGGAGATGATCGCATCCTCTTCACCAAGAAGGGGCTCAAAAACACCACCGTTGGCATCGAAGCAAGCTGCGTAGAGGATGGTGTCGTCGGTTCCGCAGAAGCTGGCGATCTTCGACTCCAGCTCCTTATGTATGTCTTGCGTGCCGCAGATAAAACGCACACTCGACATGCCGAAGCCGTGTGAATCGAGATATTGCTTCGCAGCATTGATCACAGATGGGTGAGAAGAAAGACCCAGATAGTTGTTCGCACAGAAGTTCAGAACAGGTTCACTTCGGCCCTGTACATGAATCTCCGGACCCTGGTGTGACGTGATGATGCGTTCACGCTTGTAGAGTCCTGCCTCTTGGATCGATTCCAGTTCTTGCGAAAGACGCGAAAGAAACGTTGCGTCCATTAACCTTTGCTCCCGTTGGTGATTCTTGGGGGCAAATATCGGTCGTAAATTGCGGAACTCTGCAACGTCGACGATTGATATACGTGTACTGCTTCCGCAGCTGCAATTGTCACCACAACCACCACATTGATCTGATGCACATGCAACGCAGATTCCCGCTTCTTTCCCTTGTCTTACTTGCCCTCTGCTCGGCCACACTTTCCTCCCAAGTGAAGTACGAGCCCGTCCGGGATGCTTATCAGCGCTCCGTTGAACGTCCCGACAAGGACGGCAAGCCAACCGTCAACAAGCAGTTTCGACGCTGGGAGTGGTTCTGGACGGGGCGTCTGCAAGAAGATGGGACGTTTCCCTCCTCCGAGCTCTACCTGAAGGAGCTGCAAAGTGTTTCTTCGAGAAAGACCTCGGATGATGTTCAGAATCAGAAGACGTGGAAAGAGGTCGGCCCGATCGCTCCCGACATGCCTTCGGAACTTCCTTCCTGGAGTGGGATTGGCCGGGTAAACTGCATTGACTTTTCTCGGACGGACCCCAATGTGATGTTTGCCGGATCAGCGGCAGGGGGCATTTGGAAGACCACTAATTCCGGTTCCCAATGGCAGCCGATCAACATCCCGAACATCCCTGTGGTGGGAATCAGCGACATCGTGGTAGCCCCTTCAAATGACAAGGTCATCTATGCGGCAACGGGCGACGTCAATGGCTCTATTCCCGGACAGTTAAGCCGTTTCAATGGATTTAGTTATGGCATTATCAAGTCGACCGATGCCGGCAACACATGGAGTCTGACAGGCTATGCCAAAGACCCAGTCATGAACGATTTGATCGGCCGATTGTGGGTCGATCCCGCCAATGCCAACGTCGTTTTGGCAGCAACCTACGGCGGCATGTTCAGGTCTACCGATGGCGGCGCAACCTGGACACTGACGGCGTCGGGAATATTCCGTGAGCTGGTGCAGAATCCTGTGTCGACCGTGACGCTGTATGCAGCAACGTATGCAATGAATGGTGGAGCGTCGATCTTCCGAAGCAATGATGCCGGTCGCACATGGAGTGAAGTCTACAGTGCGCCCCAAGCCAACCGAATTCGTCTGGCCGTAACAAAGGCGAACCAGAACGTCCTTGTTGCCCTTGCTTCCAATTTTGATAGTCAAGGATTTGAAGGGTTATTCAAGTCAACTGACGCAGGTTCGACGTTCACCAAGCTCACTACTTCACTCAATCTACTCGGCTGGTCGGCATCGGCCAATGACCAGGGAGGCCAGGGCTTTTACGACCTTGCCCTGGAGGTCTCTCCAACAAATGCCAACCACATCTTCGTGGGCGGTGTGAACATCTGGCGAACGACAACGAACGGTTCAACTTGGGAGCTATCAGCCCATTGGACGGGTGATCGTGGCGCTCCGTATGTGCATGCCGATCAACACTTCTTCAAGTACCATCCATCGCGCACACATCTGTTTTCCACCCATGATGGCGGCATTGCAAGGTCCACCGACGGAGGTATAACCTGGCGTGATATCTCCCGGGGCCTTGCCATTCAGCAGTATTATGGACTGGCCACGAGCAATCAAAATGCGGCGATCACGCTTGCCGGCGCACAGGACAACGGTACGGCGCTGACGCGTAACAATGGCTCGACCTTTAGTCACGTGCTTGGAGGAGATGGCATGCTCAGCTCCATTGATGCCATCAGTCCGAGCGTGATGTACGGCAGTTCGTACTACGGCAACTTCTGGCGATCGAACAATGGCGGCAGTTCATGGTCATTTGTTTCAAGTAGCAATCAGCGTGGTGAGGCCGGCTCATGGGTATCACCGATCTGTGTCGATC
>VERF01000006.1 GCA_018882895.1 Candidatus Kapaibacterium sp. | reverse complement strand
GAACAGGATGTAGGCAAAGCCGGGTCCGTATCGCCGTGCCTCGATAATGGCTTGCTCGACTTGACGCTGCTCAAGGGCAGCATGGTCCGGACCAAAGCTCACCAGCACACGGTCCCCACTGTCCTTGATGGTGGCCACGCCGTGGATGTAGCGCAGGTCGGGAAGAGTCTCCATCGACGAGAACTCCAGCCGCTGCCCACCCTTGCCGCGCACCCCTGTTTTAAGCAGTTCGTCGCGCCACATGGTCTGCCGCGATGTCTCGCCCGTCCGCGCCAATGATGCATCGGGCTCTACTGGCAAGGGGGCATCGTCGATCGAGAGTACGGACGGAAACGGAACGGCCTCTACGGTAAAGGGTCCGGTTATTCGCAGTTTCTTCTTGTTCACCAGCGGCTTGTCATACAACACTTCTTGGTCTGCATGCGCCGCAATGCTTGCATCCATGGCCTTTTGCATGGCAATGCGCGCTTCATGGAAGGCAGTGAAGGGGGCTTGCGCTGCCGCAGGCCAGTCCGAGGGCAGGTCGAAGGGTACTTCCCATTCGAACAACGCTTCGGCGCCACCAAGGGTGATGGACTTCTTTTTGCGAACGCCTTCGGTAACGAGGTACGGTATGCCAACGGCATACTTCTGCAGTGCCGCATTCAAAGTATCGAGCGCTTGCTCAATAGCCGGATGCATCTGCTCGTAGATCATGTCGATCTCGGCATTGTTTGCAATGCTCTTGAGCGTTACGTGTGGTACGGTGTCGTAGATGAAGCCGCCGCGCAGACCTTCGTTCGGATAACGCAGTTCG
Organism: Candidatus Kapaibacterium sp.; assembly: GCA_018882895.1. Classification (GTDB taxonomy): domain Bacteria; phylum Bacteroidota; class Ignavibacteria; order Kapaibacteriales; family Kapaibacteriaceae; genus UBA10438. Next base: position 66,280 of record VERF01000006.1, on the reverse strand, counting down.
AGGTAGTCGTACGATGCCGTCATTAGTCGCTGCTTTGCCAACGTGATGGCCACACGCGAGGTGTCACACGTCATCCAGCGGCGTCCCCACTTCTCTGCAACCACAGCCGTTGTACCGGAACCGCAGGTGATGTCGAGAACGAGATCGCCGGGGTCGGTGGTCATGAGGAGGCAGCGTTCGATGACACGAAGTGCAGTTTGTACCGCGTACAGTTTTTCTCCACCAAACTGGTTCTGACCAAGTGTATCCGTCCACACATTGTTCATTGCATATGCCGGGAAGTCATCAATGTACCTTATGTAGGCAAGGTTCTCACCTCCTGAATACGATAGGCGAGTCGCCCTAGAGAGACGCTGTAATCCCTTGAGTGTCGTCTTAAATGTTCCCTTACCTGGCGTAAACGAGCGCCCATGAATCTCGTAGCTTTTCAAATCACCGTCACCAGATGGGCGTGAACTTGTGATGTTACCTGTAGAAAAGACTCGACAACCTTGGGGCAGGTTAACAGGGCTTTCTCTCTCTCCAGATTGTAGAGGTCGTGAACGACCATCCGGCAGTCGAACCTTTGTATAAGCAGTGTCACCAATCTCACCCAACGCCTTGTTGAAGTAGAGCTGTCTGTACTTAAGTGACCTTAGACTTTTTGAATACCACGCAATCGTATCATGGACGGTTGGTAACCTATCAGAAGATGCTCCACTCGTTTTGACAAACTGAACATCTGCAACATGATTCTCCACCCCAAAAACTTCATCCATCAGCTCGCGCACGTGGTGTACGTTCTCATCCGAGATCTGCACAAACACACTACCCGTGTCGCTCAGCAGTTCGCGAGCGAGCAACAGGCGGTCGCGCAGGTACGTCAGGTACGAGTGTATCCCCAGCTCCCACGTATCGCGGAAGGCCTTGATCATCTCCGGTTCTTGCGTCAGGTCTTCGTCCTTGCCGTCCTTCACATCCCGCTTGTTCACAAACGGCTGGAAGTTGCTGCCGTACTTGATGCCATACGGTGGGTCGATATAGATCATCTGCACCTGACCGGCCATGCTCTCCTTCTGCAGCAGCGAGTTCATCACCAGCAGGGAGTCGCCGGCAATCAGGCGGTTGCTCCAGCCGCGGTCGTGCTTGTAAAAGCTAATCGCCTCAGACAGCTTCAAGTTCTCGAAGGGGGCATTGAATAACCCCATCTGCATCAGGTCCGACATGCTGCTTGCGCCCTTCACCTGCTTTTGCAGTGCCGAAAGGATGCTCGCCGGATCGATGCGTTCGTGCACATGCAACGACACCGTATCAACCTCGAACGACGTCCGCTCTGCCTTGCCTGACCAGTTAAGGTATGGCTCCTGCATCCGCTTCAGCGTTGCAAGCGCCTCGCGCATGGCCTGCACATCGTCGGATGCCAGAGCATCATCGATGATCTTCTCTACCGCCGCGCGGGCACTGTCGAACTGCAGCGCTGGATCGATGTGTGGATCGTAGGCCCACTCCTTCGGCGGCGACGGCGGGTCGCCAGCCGAATCCACGAGACCAACCTCGGGGATGTTCTTCCGTTTTTGATCGTCGTGCCGATACGAAATGATCTGGGTGTCGGTGCCCCCACTCGACTTCTTCTTTGCTGCCATTCTTTTCACCACTATACAAGGATGTCTTACCTGACCGGCATTCTACGGCATTGCCGCGGCCCACGCAAGTATACTGTTATTGGCGACGTATGGTGTCGGGACAGGTTTTGGGTTTTGGGTTTTGGGTTTTTGGTTTTGGGTGTTGGGTTTTGGGTTTTGGGTGTTGGGTGTTGGGTGTTGGGTATCCTCTTCATTCCCGCGAAGGCGCGTCATCCCGGCGAAGGCCGGGATCCATGTGTTATGACGGTGGAACCTGCTCTTCGCACAATTGCCCAGGGCTTCAGCCCTGGGACAACAGGGTAAATTCATAATCATTGAGAGAATTAGCAAAGGGGGCTTGCCCCTCATTTTCCCAGGGCTGAAGCCCTGGGCAATTATGCGAAGAGCAGGATCCATCTTCATCGCGCATGGATCCCGGCCTTCGCCGGGATGACGATAGTAATCAGTAATCAGTAATCAGTAATCAGTAATCATCCTTCTCAGCTCCTCCAGCCCAGGATTGCCGACGCTGCCGAGGGCGCTGCCGGTGGGGAATGTGGTTGGACGTGTGAAGGTGCCACTCTTGAGTTCTTCGGCTACCATGCGGTAGGCGTCGCGGAAAGGGATGCCGGTGCGGACGAGTTCCTCTACACGGGCAACGCTGTAGATAGGATCGTAGGAAGGGTCTTGGAGCAGATTCTGAACGGGCGTGATGTGCGGCACAACATGCAGGGCAACGTCCAACAGAAGCTGGGCTTCGTCGATGGCGTCGACGATGACGTCCTTGATGAACTGCATGTCGCGGTGGTAGCCCGACGGAAGATTGGTGAGCATGGTCGCGATCTCGTGCGCCGCGGACTGCAGGCGATTGCACCGCGCACGAAGTACTTCGAAGACATCAGGGTTGCGCTTGTGCGGCATGATGCTCGAGCCGGTGGTAAAGGCCTCGGGCAAGGTGATGAAGCCATAGTTCTGACTTGCATACTGCACCACATCGGCAGCGAAACGCGCAAGAGTGGAAAGGGGCTGAGCAAGCGCAATGGCTGCGAGCTTTTCGGTGCGCCCGCGCGACATTTGAGCAAAGGTGCTGGTGACGTGTACGCGATCGAAGTTCAGCGCGCGCGTGGTAAGCCCCCTATCAAGCGGAAGCGACGTGCCATAGCCTGCAGCACTGCCAAGAGGGTTGGCATTTGCAGCATCAATGCCCATGTCCAGCACGCGCAGATCTTCGATGAGGGCCTCGGCATAGCCGCCAAACCATAGACCAAAGCTCGAGGGCATGGCGATCTGGAAGTGCGTGTAGCCGGGCAGCTCCACGGTGTTGTACTTCTCGGCAAGCGTGATGAGCAGATCGGCAAGTTCCTTAACGCGCATGCGCGTGCTGCGGAGCTCGTGACGCAGGAAGAGCTTGAGGTCCACAAGTACCTGGTCGTTGCGGCTGCGCCCGGTGTGGATCTTCTTGCCCACATCACCAAGCTTCTGCGTCAGCACGGCCTCGACGTGTGAGTGGATGTCCTCACAGGCCGGGTCGATAACAATTCCGTTGCGGTCGATCTCTTCGAGCAGCTCCGATAACGCCGCCGTCAGCTGACGTCGCTCGTCATCAGAGATGAGGCCAACCGTGCCGAGCATCTCGGCATGGGCGATGGAGCCCACAACGTCCCAGCGCGCTAGACGCGCGTCAACGTCACGGTCTCGTCCAACAGTGAATTGCTCCATCAACGCATCGATAGGAGCCCCTTTATCCCATGGCTTCATTGCAGACTCCGCATGGTTGTTTCGAGCAGATGAATGAATGTGGCAATGCCCGACTCCACCTCGTCGATGCCGATCCACTCGTCAGGCGTGTGCGAGCGCGCACTGTTGCCCGGACCGATCTTGAGCGACGGAACGCCCGATGGCAGCAGAGCCTGGTCAGACATTGTGGGGCTGGCATAGGCCTTCATGCCGAGCGCGAGGCCCGACTGAACAAGAGGATGATCCATCGCGATGGATGAGGAACGCAACCTCATGGAACGGGGCTGACAGTCGCAGCTCACGTGCGCGCGGATAACCGCCAGCACATCCTCGTGCGTATGCGAGCCGGGCACGCGCACATCAACAACGGCCGTGCAGACGTCGGGGACGACGTTGTGCTGCGTACCGGCATTGATCTGCGTGACGGTCATCGACACCTCACCGAGGTCACCGGTGATATCGGTAAACTCAAACGTGCGGAACCATTCGATGTCGGCCAGCGCCGCATAGATGGCGTTGATGCCCTCCTTGCGGGCTGCGTGTCCCGTCCGGCCGTGCCATGTGCAGTCAAGCACCATCAGCCCCCTCTCGGCCACCGCCATCTGCATCTGTGTGGGCTCGCCCACAAGAGCGCAGGCAAGAGGATACTTGTCGAAGACCTCGCGCGCAAGCAGCGCCATGCCGCCATCGCCACTTACCTCTTCCTCGGCAGTAGCGGCAAAGGCAAACTGCACCGGAGTATCGGACTTCTCCGACATGTGCAGATACGCAGCGAGCATCATCACAAGCGCCCCACCGGCATCGTTGGAGCCCAGACCGTAGAGACGTCCGTCAACGATCGTTGGGACGAGCGGATCATGACTCCAGCCACCGCCCGGACGCACCGTATCGTGATGAGAGTTCAGCAGCCATATCGGACGTCCATCCGGTTCCGGCAACGACAGCACGTTGTTGCCGAAACGCTGAACGGGGCGACCACAGCCGCGTAAATGGTCCTCGAGAATATCCGCCGTCACATTCTCCTCTCTGGAGAATGACCGCGTAGCAATGAGTCGTTGCAGTAGCTCGATCATACGATGCGCGTCCCACCCGTTGTGCCGCAATCACCTACGTGCTGGATCACAACCTCTACCCCGGCCTCTGCGGCTCGTACGGCGTTGGAGATCTTGGGCATCATACCCTTTGTTATCACTCCCTGGCTAACGAGTGAAGGTACGTCTGCCGACTCGATACATTCGAAGACCGAATCGGGATCATCAACCGATGCCAGTACACCTCGGTGCTCAAAGACGAAGTGGAGCGACACGCGCTCTGCATCAGCATCGGCGGACTTCACAAGAGCGATGGCGATCTCTGCCGCCATGGTGTCGGCATTGGTATTCAGCAGCTGTCCGCCGCCGTCGTGCGTAATGGGCGCTACGACAACACTCATGCCTTGATCCAGGAATGAGCGAAGCTGCTTGGTGTTGATGTGATCAATGTCACCCACAAAGCCGAAGTCCAGCGTCGGATGCTCCCGCCGATGCGCGCGCACAACGTCTGCATCGGCGCCGGTGATGCCAATTGCGGGACGTCCCAGCGCGTAGAGTTCAGCCACAAGGGACTTGTTGACGCTGCCGGCGTAGGCCATCACCACGATCTCCAGCGTGGCCGCATCGGTGACACGACGTCCGTCGACCATGGTCTGTGGAACGTTCAACTCGCGAGCGAGCTTCGTAGCGATCACTCCCCCACCGTGAACAAGAATGCAGGGCTCTGCCAGACGCGGGACCGCATCAAGCATCTGCTTGCGCAGGTACGGTTCGTCGAGCACGGCCCCACCGATCTTGATCACTTTCATCAGCCGAGTCCTTCAAGCATAAAGGACAGAACCGTCTGGGCAGAGACAACCCTGTTGGCGGCTTGTGGGATCACGATGGACGTTGGCGCATCGATCACCGCATCGTCAACGATCATGTTACGTCGCACCGGTAGGCAGTGCATGAACTTGGCATTGCTGGTATGCGACATCGCTTCCGGCGTAACGGTCCAGTGCTTGTCCTGCGACAGGATAGCCCCATAAGGCTCAACGGCCGACCAGTTCTTGGCGTAGATGAAGTCGGCGCCTTCAAAGGCAGCATCACGATCGTACATGACCGTGGCATCGCCGACGAATGACGGATCAAGCTCATAACCTTCCGGATGCGTCACCACCAGCTCTACGTCTGCATGACGCATCCATTCAACGAATGAGTTGGCCACTGCCTGTGGCAGGGCCTTGGGATGGGGTGCCCAGGTCAGCACCACCTTTGGACGCTGACGTGTCTTATGCTGCTCGATGGTGATGAGATCGGCAAAGCTTTGCAGGGGGTGACGTGTGGCACTCTCGAGGCTGATGACCGGCACGCCGGCATAGGTGATAAACTTTTCGAGTACCGTTTCTTGGTAATCATGAGCGCGGTCCGTTAGGCCGGCAAACGTGCGCAGGCCAAGCACGTCGCAGTACGCGCCCATCACGGCGGCCGCTTCCTTGATGTGCTCAGTTGTCGAACCGTCCATCACCACCCCATCGCGCGTCTCGAGCGTCCACGAGTCACTGCCGGCATTCAGCACGATCGTCTCCGCACCCAGCAGCGAGGCAGCCTTCTGCGTGCTCATACGCGTACGCAGCGAAGGGTTCATGAAGAGCAGACCCACCGTGCGCCGACGTCCAAGTCCCTCATGCATCCACGGATCGGCCGCATAGTCGAGTGCTCGCTTCATCGCCGCCATAAGACCGGGTCCGCCAATGATATCCTGTACCGAGGTGAAACGCTTCATGGAAGGGGGCTCCTAATACACCGATGCTTTGAGGTTGAGTCCGGCCGTCTCATCAAAACCGAACATCAGATTCATATTCTGCACGGCCTGACCACTAGCCCCTTTCAGGAGGTTGTCGATGCAGCTGACGATGCAGAGCGTACCATTCGAACCCGTGAGGCCGATGTGGCAGTTGTTGGTGTTGACGACGGCCTTCATTGCCGGTTCGTTCGATACCACGTGCACGTAGGGCTCCTCGGCATAGCGCGTGGTGATGGCGGATATGGCCTGTTGCAGATCGTGCATCCCGGGGATGACCGATGTGGCATGAATGCCCCGTGTGAAGGGTCCACGCAGCGGCACGAAGTGCAGTCGCACATCCCCCAGCACCTGGCGGATCTCGGCCTCATGCTGGTGGGCAAACGTCTTGTAGGTACTGACGTTGGATTCACGCCACGCATAGTGGGTTGTCTCCGACGGTTGCGCGCCCGCACCTGTCGATCCTGTGATGGCGTGCACCACAACGTCACCGGTTAAAAGACCGGTTTCGGCCAGCGGCAGAAGGGCCAGTTCAATGGCTGTGGCAAAGCAACCGGGATTGGCAACACGCGATGAGCCACGTATCGCCTGACGGTACTTCTCGGGCAGACCATAGGTCCACCCCGGATTAGCTGTCAGATCACGATGGTCCGTGCTGAGGTCGACAACGCGCACGTGTGCCGCAAGTGTGTTTTCGGCAAGCCATCGTGAGCTCTGACCGTGGCCGAGGCAAAGAAAGACAACGTCAGGCTCACCATGATGATCCGTGCAGCGCAGGTCAGTGCTGCCGCTCAGATCCGGATGAACTTCTCCGATGCGTCGTCCGGCCGACGAGGTGCTAACGGCCGTCAGGCCTGCTTGTCCGACGTTTGGATGCCGCAGCAGCAGACGTATGAGCTCGCCGCCCGTGTAGCCGGCGGCGCCAATGACGGCGGCGCGGATCATGTTGGGTCTCCGTTGACGCTCGACCAGATCGAGGTGGCGATCGCGCCGATGGTTGCGAAGCCCTTGACGTCGTCGCCACTCCAGGCCAGGTTCTCCTCGCCGTAGGTGGCAAAGGACGACCTCATAAGGTCATGCGCCGAAGTGATGCCCTCGACGAAGAAGCCCCCTTCGCGCAGGCGAAGCGTCACCTCACCGTTGACGTGTTGCTGCGTTTGATCGAAGAAAGCTTCGATGCTTCGCATGGCGGGTTCGAGGAATTGTCCCTCGTGCAGAAGCTGCCCATACCAGAGCGAGAGCTGGTCCTTAAGATTCAGTTGCCACTTGGTAAGCGTGTGCTTCTCAAGAGCGTGATGCGCCTTGATGGTCATCAATGCTGCCGGCGCTTCAAAGGCCACGCGCCCCTTGATGCCAAGGATCGTATCACCCACGTGCATATCACGGCCAATGTGCCACTGCGAGCCGATGTCGTTCAGCCGACGCAGCAGCGCTACGGGGTCGAGTGCCTCCCCATCGAGGCGTGTGGGAAGCCCCTTATCAAAATGCAGTTGCACAACCTGCGAGGCATCGGCAGGGTGCTTTGCATGAATGTTCGATGGCCATGCTGCTTCGGGAAGGGGCTCATGCGACGTCAGCGTTTCGCGTCCACCGATGGTTGTTCCCCAGATCCCCTGATTGATCGAATACTTCGCCTTTGTCCAGTCACCCTCCACGCCGTGTTTGAGCAAGTACTCGATCTCGTCCTGCCGAGATAGTCGATTGTCGCGTATCGGCGTCAGCACGGGCAGCTGTGGCGTCATGATCCGGAAGATCGTATCGAACCGGATCTGATCGTTGCCGGCTCCGGTAGAGCCATGGGCAAGATGAGTTGCACCGATTGAGCGTGCATGTTCGGCGATGGCGATGGCCTGCACGACGCGTTCGGCGCTGACGCTCAGCGGATAGCTAGCATTCTTTAGAATGTTCCCTGCGATGCAATGGCGCAGCACTGTGTCGAAGAGTACTTGCGTTCTATCGAGTGTCGAATGTGATGCCACACCGCAGGCGCGTGCGCGTTCAGCGATGTGCGCCAGTTCATCGGTGGTGAAGCCGCCGGTGTCGACGACCACCGAGTGGACCTCCATGGCTTGATCAACGGCCAGATAGCGGGCACAGTATGACGTATCTAGTCCGCCACTGAAGGCAAGCAGCACCTTGTTCATGCATCCTCCGACGATGAATTGGTCTGCGATGCGGAGTCGGCAAGCATACCCGTGCAAAGACACATGGCACGATTTGTTCGCTGAAGTATGTCGTAGTTCGGACACGACTGGCATCCGCTCCAGAAGGCCTCGTCGCTGGTGAGCTCAGAGAAATGCACGGGGCGATATCCGAGTTCCGAATTGATCTTCATCACGGCGGCGCTTGTTGTGATGCCGAAGAGTTTCGCGCTCGGGTAGCGCTCTCTCGACAGGTCGAAGGCGGCCTTCTTGATTCGACGCGCCAGGTTTTGTTTCCGAAACTCGGGCTTGACGATCAGTCCCGAGTTGGCCACATACCTGCCGTGTTCCCATGTCTCAACGTAGCAGAATCCGGCGAGGCGTCCATCCTGCGTCAGCGCAATGATGGCCTTGCCTTCCATCATCTTCCCGATGATGTATTCCGGTGTGCGCCGGGCAATGCCGGTTCCCCGTTGCTGTGCGGCAACGAATATCGTCTCGCAGATCTCTTCTGCGTACAGGGTGTGTGACTCATTGGCATGGAACACTTCCACGCCAACGTCAACGAGCGGATCGTTCATGGACGTTGTAGTGATGATAGTTCTGAAACATGTTCGCCCTGACAGGGGGCGATTGGCGACGTCATCCGGAGTAGCTCAACGGATGATGGCGGCACCTCGAGATAGTTTGGCTGCGAGAGGGGTCAGATCCGAATGCACACGCGTGCGACCTGCCGGAATTCTCGCAGCGGCAGTCGTCGTCGGTCATATCGGATGCGTCGCAGTTTCATCTCAGAAAGTTTGTTCTGATCGAGGGGGAGCAAACATCGGCACGTGCGGCCGATTATTCAACAGTAAATGCTTCGTCATCAAATGATCACCGAAGCACCCAGCGAGGTGTTCTTCGCGCGCGAGGCCTCGGCCATCGCCCCCTTGAACTCGATCAATCTCTGCTGAAGCTCAGGCATGGCCACTGAGAGGATCTCCATGGCAAGTATGCCGGCATTGCGGCCACCACCGATCGCTACCGTGGCCACGGGCACACCTGCCGGCATTTGGACAATGCTGAGCAGCGAATCAAGACCTCGGAGCTGCTTGGTAGCTATCGGCACACCGATCACGGGAAGGGGCGAGTAGGATGCGACCATACCCGGCAGATGAGCAGCTCCTCCGGCTCCGGCGATCAGGACCTTCAGTCCACGCTCGTGTGCGGTGGATGCGTACTCGGCCATGTCTGCAGGCGTTCGGTGAGCGCTTACGACGCGGACTTCTGCTGCAATGCCGAACTCTTCGCAGACCTGAGCGGCTTCGCGCATCGTTGGGTAGTCAGTGTCACTACCCATTATGATTCCGACCAAGGGTTGGGTGCTCATGACGATCCCTTCACATGTTCATTCACTATTCGTTTCATGCAGCCGATCAGTTCATGACGGCCCAGAGCGGTCTGACTGGAGGTAGGTATCACGTCCACCAGGTATCGACATTGTGACAGCACCTGCCGGAGCTGCTCCTGTCGGGCTGCTACGGCCCCGGGCTTGAGCTTATCGCACTTTGTCAGAACAACAACGTAGGCGCGTTTTGCAAGCTCCAGTTCTTCGAGCATTGCCAGATCAAGCGGCTGCGGATCATGTCTGGCATCAACAAGCACACACGTCAGCGCGAGGTTCTCACGTCGCGTCACATAATCACGGATAAGCCGCGAGAACTGTTCTCGTTGCGTCTTGCTCACACGGGCATAGCCATAGCCCGGAAGATCGACCAGCATGAAGCCGGCATCGGTCACAAAGAAGTTTATCTCTTGGGTCTTACCCGGCGTGTTCGACACCCGAGCCATCCGACCATGTCGCACGATCGCATTGATGAGCGACGATTTACCAACATTTGAGCGGCCGACCATGGCAACCTCGCACAACGAGGTCACGGGGAAATGCTCCGAAGAGGTAGCCCCTTTCACGAACTCGGCATTTATCTGGAGGTCGTGTGCCATGTAGAGCGGTTGTATGAAAAAAGAGAAACGCCGGATGCTGATGCCTCCGGCGTTTCAAACGTCAGTTGTTCTGTTATCAGTCTGCCGAGGTGCTGCCACCATCGGCGCCGGCATCTGCCGAAGAGTCGGAGGCATCACCGGCATCTGCTGCAGGCGCGTCGACCTCAGGTGCCGTCTCGGCTGCTGGCGCTGCTTCGACCGGAGCATCTGCTACCGGCGTTTCTGCTACCGGCGTCTCTTCGACGACATCTTCGACGGGGCTTGCCACTGCTTCAGCGACCGGAGCAGCTACCACTGGGGCGGCCTTCGGTGTGAAAGACGGCTTAGGCTTGGCTGGACCCTTTGCTGCAGGACGGCGGCGCGTTGAGGACGAACGACCATCTTGTGGGTTCGACCAATCAACAAGCTCGATCATTGCAGTTTCCGAAGCGTCACCACGGCGCAGACCGAGCTTGGTGATGCGCGTATAACCGCCATCGCGCTCGGCCACGAGTGGCGCGATCGTGTCGAAAAGCTCCTGGAGAACGCCCTTGTTCTTGATGAAGCGGCCCACCATACGACGACTGTGTACGTCGATTCCGGTGATCGTGCCGGCCTTCTCTGAACGATGAGCGTTCCGGGCGCGGGTGATGAGCTGTTCGGCAAATGGGCGAAGCTCCTTAGCCTTGGCCAGCGTCGTTACGAGCCGCTTGTGCTCGAAGAGTGACGTTGCCATGTTGGCCATCAGCGCTCGCTTGTGGCTTGCCGTACGCTTCAGTTTCCGGCCTGAATACCCGTGTCGCATGTTCTTCTACTCCTTACCAGTCAAATTCACGATTTTGAAACATCGTCACGCAGGTACTCGTCCACGTTCATACCGAAGTGGAGGCCATTCTGCACGACGACTTCTGCCAATTCCGAGAGGGACTTGCGACCGAAGTTGCGGAACTTCAGAAGGTCCGTCTCTTGCAGGCCAACGAGGTCGGCCAGCGACTTGATGTTTGCAGCCTTCAGGCAGTTGTGGGCACGAACGCTTAGCTCGAGCTCATCAACCGGTTGGAGCAGGATCCGGCGAATGCGTGTGCGTTCGCGATCAGCTTCGGTATCCGCCACAGGCGACTCTGTTGAATCCACGCTTCCGGTAGCCAACGGGTTCACGCCAAGTAGCAGAGCGATGTGCGAGCGGAGGATTCCAGCCGATAGTTCGACCGCTTCCTTTGCCGTGATTGATCCATCTGTGGAAACATCAAGGACCAGACGCTCATAGTCCGTCTTCTGACCAACACGGAACGGCTCAACGTTGAAAACAACATTCTTGACCGGCGTGTATATGGCATCGATCGGCAGCATTCCAACTGGGAAGTCAGTTACGTTCTGCTCTTCTGCCGGAACATATCCCTTGCCGCGTCCAATGCGAATCTCAACGTCGAAATCTGCATCGTTTGCCAGCGTAGCAATCTTCTTTGCTGGGTCCAGTACTTCAATTGCGCCGCCAGATGCATCCTGGATCATCTGTGCCGTCCAGTTGGCCACACCCTTGACGCGGAAATTCACACGGTTTGGCGCCTTAGGGTCGACAACGCGGAAACGAACTTCCTTGAGGTTGAGGATGATCTCGCACATATCTTCGACCACGCCCGGGATGGTCTGAAACTCATGCTGTACATCGGAGATCTTCACGCCAACGATCGACGATCCTTGGATCGAGGACAACAAGACGCGACGGAAAGCATTGCCGATCGTCGTTCCATATCCTTCCTCCAGGGGGTTCAGGATGAAACGCGCGTGGTAAGCGCTTTCCAATTCTTCGACGACGACGCCTTCCGGCATCTGCATCTGCATGTTCATGACGTTCCTTTGATCAGTGTCACACGGTAAATAAACGGTAAGGGGGCCGATCAGACGCGGCGCTTCTTCGGAGGGCGGCAACCGTTGTGCGGTAGCGGCGTCTCATCAAGAATCGAGAGCACCTCGAAACCAGCCTGCGTCAAGGCACGGATGGCAGCTTCGCGACCCGAACCAGGACCCTTCACGACGACGTCAACCTTGCGAAGCCCCATTTCATACGCTTCACGAGCGGCCTTGTCAGCCGACACCTGTGATGCATACGGAGTGTTCTTCTTTGAACCACGGAAACCGTTCTTTCCGGCAGATGACCACGAGAGGGTATTGCCGTACGTATCCGTGACCGTGACGATGACGTTGTTGAACGTTGCGCGAACGAACACTTTGCCGTGGACGTCCGATACGATCTTGCGCTTGACGCGCTTTTTTGCTGCTGCCATTCTGATTCGTTCCCTGTATTACTTCTTCACTGCCTTCTTCTTGCCGGCCACCGTCTTGCGCTTGCCCTTACGTGTACGGGCGTTGGTACGCGTCCGTTGTCCGCGAGCCGGAAGACCACGGCGGTGACGAAGGCCACGGTAGCATCCTACGTCCATCAGGCGCTTGATGTTCAGTTGAACTTCCGAACGAAGCTGCCCTTCGACCTTGTAGTCGGCGATAGCCTGACGGATACGTGCAACTTCATCATCGGTCCACGTCGACACACGCTTGCTGTGATCGATGCCTGCCTTGTCCAGCACTTGCGTACTGACAGAGCGGCCGATGCCGTAGATGTATGTTAGCGCGATGATTCCGCGCTTGTTTTTTGGTAGGTCGATCCCTGCGATACGAGCCACGTTGTGTCTCCTGAATTAGCCTTGGCGTTGCTTGAAGCGTGGGTTTTTCTTGTTGATGACGTAGACCCGACCCTTGCGGCGGACGATCTTGTCCTCCGGGCTGCGCTTCTTGACTGATGCTTGTACTTTCATTTCTTCACCTTTGAGTGAGCTTCGACTGTTACTTGTACCGGTAAACAATCCGACCCTTAGACAGGTCGTAGGGTGACATTTCGACCGTGACCTTGTCGCCACGGAAGATCTTGATGAAGTGCATACGCATCTTGCCCGATACGTGTGCGAGGATCTTGTGCCCGTTGTCCAGCTTTACGATAAACTGGGTGTTCGGGAGCGCTTCCTCGATCGTACCATCAACGCGTATGACGTCTTCGCGACCCATGTTGTGAACCAGTGCCTTTGTTTGTTTACCATTCAGTAAGAATTCGCGGCGTTGCCCCATCAATGACGATCGTGTGTTCGAAGTGTGCCGACGGCTTTCCGTCAGCCGCATACACCGTCCACCCATCTCGCGCCGTGTGAACATGGAAGAGACCCAAATTCACCATCGGCTCGATCGCCAGAGCCATTCCGGTCTGAAGTTTCGCATTCGGATAACGATTGCGATGAAGCAGGCCCGGAACAAAGTTGGGGACAGGGGGCTCTTCATGCAGGTGCTGACCAATGCCATGGCCAACGAGCTCCCTAACCACCGAGAATCCTTGATTTTCAACACACGTTTGAACGGCGCGGGCTATGTCATAGACCCGGTGTCCGTCCGTCGCCTGTTCGATGCCAAGCCGGAGTGACTCCTGCGTGACGTCCAGCAGACGTTGTTTCTCTTCTGAGATCTCCCCTACCGCAAACGTGTAGGCGCTATCACCGAAGTAACCGTCCTTCTTCACGCCCACGTCTACCGAAACGATCTGTCCTGGCTTCAGGACCCGCTGGCTCGGCATACCGTGAACGACCTCCTCATCAATGCTTACGCAAAGCGTGTACGGATAGACTTTCGTGTCGACCTCGTACCCTTTGAAAGCCGGCTCGGCACCACGCGTTCGGATGAAATCCTCAGCGATGGCATCAAGTTCAACTGTCACAGCGCCCGGCACTACATATTCGCGAAGGTGTTGGAGCACATCAGCAACGACCCGACATGCTGCCTCGATCTTCCGAATCGCCTCCACGTCATGGACGGGGAGCCGAATGTTCGCCGCGGCCATCGACGTCAGGACGTAACTCCTGCGCGCCCCCTGATCTTGCCTGTCTTCATGAATCCGTCGTAATGACGCATCAAGAGATAAGATTCGATCTGTTGGAGCGTGTCGAGAGCCACACCAACGACAATGAGAAGACTAGTTCCGCCAAAGAACGATGCGAGTTCAGGTTGCACGGTCAGGACGTTCATCGCGAACGTCGGTAGAATGGCGATGATCGCAAGGAAAATCGCCCCGGGCAGCGTGATTCGCGTCAGAATGTTTTCAATGTATTCAGAGGTTGCTTCTCCGGGACGAACGCCCGGGATGAAGCCACCGTTCTTCTTCATGTTGTCCGACACTTCCTTCGGGTTGAATGCGATGGCCGTGTAGAAGTAGGTGAAGAAGACGATCATCAGACCGTAGATCAGCGAATAGAGGAATCCGTCGGGACGCAGCGCGATCTCAACCGAGCGGAGGAATTCCGCCTCTGGAAAGAATGACGCGATCGTACCAGGAATGAACAGAATTGACTGTGCGAAGATGATCGGCATGACGCCGGCCGTATTCACACGAAGAGGAATGTACTGCGTCGTACCGCCGTAGACCTTACGTCCAACTACGCGCTTAGCATACTGGACGGGAATCCGGCGAGCCCCTTGCGTGATAAGAACAACCGCGGCAATGATGCCCAGCAAAAGCACAAGGAATATCGCTGACACAACGAGTTCCCGACCGATCATCCCGGCGCCACTGCTGGCCGACGTGACGAACTGCTGATACAGTCCGACAGGAAGACGCGAGATAATGCCGATGAAGATGATCAGAGAGATACCATTGCCAAGACCGCGATCTGTGATCTGCTCACCGATCCACATCAGGCCAACCGTACCGGCTGTCAGGATGAATACGCTGGTGATCGTCCAAAAGAAACCGGGATCTGGGATAGAGCCGGGGTAGTCATTGACAAGCTTGATCGTCACGCCCCATGCCTGCAAAGCAGCAATCGGGATCGTCAGAACACGCGTCAGCTGATTGATCTTACGGCGTCCGTCATCTCCTTCGCGCTGCATCTTTTGGAGCTGTGGAAGCACAACTCCACCGATCTGCAAGATGATGCTAGCCGAGATGTACGGCATGATACCCAGCGCGAAGATGGCGGCATTCTCGAATGCACCACCTACGAAGAGGTTGTATATCTGGAAAATGCCGCTGTCGGCAGAATTCGCCTCAACAGCGGCCTTGAGCGATGCCGTGTCGATGCCGGGGATCGCGATGAGCGACCCAACGCGCACGGCAAGCAGCGCGATCAGCGTAAAGATGATGCGATCGCGAAGCTCGTCGATCCGGAACATGTTCCGGAAAGTGGTCACGATGTTAGCCATGAACGGTTACCGCTCCTCCGGCAGATTCGATCTTACTCTTTGCAGCGGCTGAGATCTTGTCGCATGACACATTCAGTGTGGCAGCAAGATCGCCGTTACCGAGGATCTTCACCGGTGCCGACTTGATGCGAATCACCCCGAGGCGGAGCAGCACATCCTTCGACACTACGCCGTCGGTGATCCTCTTCTCATCAACCAGGCGCTGGAGTGTCGCTACGTTCACTTCCTGATACTCAACGCGGTTGATGTTCGTGAAGCCGAACTTTGGGATGCGACGCGTAAGCGTCATTTGGCCGCCCTCGAAGCCGCGACTCTGATGTCCGCCACTACGAGACTGGTGTCCCTTGTGACCGCGTGTAGCCGTTCCGCCGTGGCCTGAGCCAGCACCGCGACCTACGCGCTTCTTCTTGTGACGTGAGCCCGGAGCGGGCGAAAGATTTCCGATGTGTTTCATTGTTTGCCTCAGTCTGCGATCTCTTCAACAGTCACGAGATGGCGAACAGCGTTCACCATTCCCAAAATCTGGGGGTTCTTCGGCTTGATCGAAACGTAGTTCGGGCGTCCTAGACCAAGAGCCTTGATGGTCTCCTTGTGAGCCTTCAGTGCGCCGATCGACGACCTGACTTGTGTGATCTTGAGTTTCATGGTAATGTTCGCTCCTTCGCTTAGCCGTGTAGAACCTTTTCGATGCTTACGCCGCGGCGTGCCGCAACTGCAGCTGCATCTTCGAGCTGCATGAGTGCGTCCATCGTTGCCTTCACAGTGTTGTGGGGATTCGACGATCCTTGGGACTTGGTCAGAACGTCCTTGACTCCTGCCAATTCCAGGATGGCACGAACGCCACCGGCAGCGATAACACCCGTACCAGGAGTTGCAGGACGGATCAGAACACGAGCTGCACCAAAGCGTCCGATGACTTCGTGGGGAATTGTACCGTTCTCGATACGAACCTTAACGACCGATTTCTTGGCGGCATCAGTTGCCTTAGTAACAGCGTTCGATACTTCGCCGGCCTTGCCGAGGCCATAGCCTACATGACCTTGCTCGTCGCCGACGACGACCATGGCCGAGAAGTTGAATCGACGCCCACCCTTGACCACCTTGGCCGTGCGGCCAACGTAGACGATCTTGTCCTTCAGGCTCAGATCAGAGAGTTTTTGCTTTGCCACGTAACTGTTCTCCGTTTCTTACTTCGTTAGAAATCAAGTCCGCCCTCACGAGCAGCGTCGGCCAAGGCCTTGACGCGCCCATGATACAGGAATCCGTTGCGGTCGAACGCGACCGTCGTAACGTTCGCTGCCTTTGCACGCTCGGCAAGGAGCGCACCAACAAGGCGACTTTCTTCGACCTTCGACAGACCGGCTGCCTTGGCGCGGATGTCCGCATCTGCAGTTGATGCAGAGACCAGTGTGCGCGCCGACACATCGTCGATCACTTGGGCGTAGATGTGCTTCAGTGAGCGAAACACCGTCAGACGTGGACGACCCGGAGTACCCGAGATATCCTTGCGGACACGGCGATCGCGACGAGCGTGACGGACACCTTTGAGTTTGATGCGATTCATTTCGTGCTTTCTCCTTACTTACCGGCTGACTTACCGGCCTTGCGACGGATGTATTCACCTTCGTAGCGAATACCCTTGCCCTTGTACGGCTCTGGTGGACGAAGCTTGCGGACCTTGGCGGCAACTTCACCGACAAGATGCTTGTTGATGCCTTTGACCGAGAATGCCGTCGGCGTAGCCACAGCGAATTCCACTCCGTCAGGGGGCATGAACAGGATCGGATGTGAAAAGCCGAGCGACAGAAGAAGATTCTTTCCGCGCAATTCGACCTTGTATCCGACGCCTTCGATCGAGAGGTTCTTTGTGAATCCGTTGACTACTCCATCGACCATCCATGCAACATGTGCACGCGTCAGACCATGAAGTGCACGGACTCTCTTGTCGTCGTTCGCCCGAACGAACGTCAAAGTGCCGTTCTCAAGCTGAGGCGTGATCGTTGCGTCGACAGCAAATGTCAAATCGCCCTTCGGCCCCTTGACCGCGCAGATACCAGCATCGAACTTCACTGTGACGTTCGACGGGATCGTGATGGGCTTTTTACCTACTCGTGACATGATGTGTTGCTCCTCGTTCTCTTCTTACCAGATGGTGCACAGAACTTCGCCGCCTACGTTCTCACGGCGTGCCTGCTTGTCAGTCATCACGCCGCGAGGGGTCGAGATGATCGCAATTCCAAGGCCGTTACGGACTCGCGGCAGTCGGTCGACCGGTGCATAAATGCGCCGTCCCGGCTTGCTAACCCTTTGGATCTCGCGGATCACGGGCTGCCCGTAGAAGTAACGGAGCTTGAGACTCAAAACACCCTGCTTTCCATCTTCGGACTTGCTGAAGTCCTGAATGTAACCCTGGTCCCTGAGTATCTCCGCTATGGCGATCTTGAGGTTCGATGATGGTATATCGACACTCTTGTGCCGCGCGGCTGAAGCGTTGCGAATACGCGTCAGAAAGTCTGAGATTGTGTCTGTGACTGGCATACTTCGTCGTCGTTGGTCGTGTTCAAAAAACCGTTGGATTACCAGCTCGCCTTGCGCATTCCGGGGATCTTTCCTTCGAGGGCAAGGAGCCGGAACATATTGCGACAGAGGCCGTACTTGCGGTACACGCCCTTGCCCCGTCCGGTCATCAGGCACCGGCTACGGACACGCGTAGGTGAGCTGTTGCGTGGCAGCTTTTGCAGGCCGACCATGTCGCCGGCAGCCTTGAGGGCAGCACGGCGTTCGGCATACTTCGCCACCAGACGAATGCGCTTCTTATTGCGAGCGATGATTGATGTTTTCGCCATGAACTGTTCTCGCTGTTCTGTTAGTCACGTTTACGGAATGGGAAGCCAAACTCCTGAAGAAGCGCGTATGCCTCCTCGTCGCTCTTGGCGGACGTCACAAACGTGATGTCCATGCCTTGAATCTTTGACACCTTATCAACGTCGATCTCAGGGAAAATGATCTGCTCCTTGATACCGATCGTGAAGTTGCCCCGACCATCAAAGCTCTTGTCGGAGAACCCGCGGAAGTCACGAATACGTGGCGCAGCAATGTTGATGAACCGATCAAGGAACTCGAACATGTGCGCACGGCGCAGTGTGACACGGGCACCGATAGGCATTCCTTCGCGCAGCTTGAAGTTCGCGATCGACTTCCGGGCGCGTGATACTGCCGGACGCTGACCAACGATCAGTTCCAACTCGTTGACGGCTGCCTGCAGAAGCTTCGCATCCTGGGTCGCCTGTCCAACACCGATGTTGATGGCAATCTTCTCCAGCTTCGGCACCTGCATGATGCTTGAGTAGTTGAAGCGCTGCATCAGTGCCGGTACGACCGTCTCCTGATAAAATGCATGGAGGCGGGCCGGTACACGTACATCGGCGATCTCCTCGAGGCGTGGGCCCTCGGGCTTGAATTGATCCCGCTTTGTTGTTGTCTTAGCCATGGTCAGTTGATTCCTTCGTCACTGTCGGATTAGTCTTCGGTTTCGGCCTTTGCCTTCGACTTCGCCTTCGACTTCGAGGCGGTCTTGGCGGCCGGCTTTGTGGCCGCTTTGGCCGATGCCCGACGGGTTGAACCGTCGTACTTTTCGGCTAGCTGCACGTTGGAGTAGTGGATCGACCCTTCCATCTCGATGATGCCACCGTTTGGATGCTTCGGGGATGGACGCACTGCCTTCTTTTGGATGTTCACGCCCTCGACAAGCACACGCATCGTCGATGGCATGACCATAAGGACGCGTCCACGATCTCCGCGGTTCTTGCCTGTGATGACGACAACTTCGTCGCCCTTTTTGATCTTCAGCTTCATGATCTTCCTCAGAGTACCTCTGGTGCCAGCGAAATGATCTTCATGAAGGCGCGCTCACGGAGTTCACGGGCCACTGGCCCGAAAATGCGCGTACCACGAGGATCGTTGTTGTTGTTGATCACAACCGCTGCGTTCTCATCGAATCGGATGAACGACCCATCGCGGCGGCGGATCTCCTTCTTTGTACGGACGACAACGGCCTTGACCACTTCGCCCTTCTTGACGGCACCGGCTGGCAATGCTGCCTTCACCGAGCACACGATGATGTCACCGACCGACGCATAGCGCTTGCCATGCCCGCCTAGGACCCGGATGCAACGAAGCTTCCTGGCTCCGGAGTTGTCGGCGACAACAAGATTTGTTTCCTCTTGAATCATTGTTCTGCTCCCTTACTGCGCCCGTTGGATGATTTCCACCAGTGCCCACCGCTTGCGAGCACTCAGGGGGCGATGCTCGATCACCTTGACCGTGTCGCCAATGTTGCACTCGTTGTTCGGATCGTGTGCCATGACCTTCGTTGACTGCTTGAAGTACTTGCGGTAGAGCGGGTGCGCCACCTGACGTTCAATGCGAACCACTATGGTCTTGTCAGCCTTGTTGCTGACGACCTTCCCGACGCGAATCTTGCGGCGCGATGTCTTCTGTTGCGTTGTTGACGTTTCTTCTGACATGATTTTCTTCCAGTTCAATTGGCGTTGCTTGTACGCTCATGCAGGATCGTCTTCATCCGTGCAATGTCCTTGCGGAGCGTCTTGATGCTGCCGGAGTCCTGCAGCTGACCGAGCACAAGCTGAAAACGAAGACGTGTGATGTTCTCAATGCTCTCGTTCATGAACGACGTCAATTCTTCCGTCGTAAGTGACCGTAGGTCCGATGCCTTGCGTGACTTCATGATTAGGCCTCCAAATCAACACGTTGGACGAACTTGCACTTGATCGGCAGCTTGTTGATCGCCAGACGAACGGCCTCTTCAGCACGCTCCTTGGTCACTCCGTCGATCTCGAACAGGATGCGACCCGGCTTCACTACAGCCACCCAGAACTCTGGATTTCCCTTTCCAGAACCCATTCGGGTTTCTGCCGGCTTCTTCGTGACCGGCTTGTCGGGGAAGATTCGAATCCACACCTTGCCGTCACGACGCAGATAGCGGTTGATGGCGATACGGGCCGACTCGATCTGGCGGTTAGTGATCCACGCGGCCTCAAGAGCCTTCAATCCGAAGGATCCAAAAGCTACCGTCGAACCGCGATAGGCCTTGCCACGTCGGCGACCACGCTGTGTTTTGCGGTGTTTTACTCGTTTTGGGATAAGCATGTCGTTGCCTTCTGCCTGACTTCTTTACTGTTCCTTAGATTTTTGCTTGCCGATGACGTCGCCACGGCAAATCCACACCTTCACTCCGATCGAACCGTACACCGTTTCGGCACGGCTTTGTGCGTAGTCAATGTCAGCCCGGAGCGTATGGAGAGGCACACGCCCTTCCTTGTACTGCTCCTGACGTGTCATGTCCGCTCCGCCGAGACGACCCGAACACATTACACGGACTCCTTCTGCACCAACTCGCATCGTACTGCTGACCGCATTCTTCATCGCACGACGGAAGCTTATACGGCCTTCCAACTGCGCTGCGATGTTGTCAGCCACAAGCTGAGCATCCAACTCCGGACGCTTGATCTCGCTGATGAGAACCTTGACATCCTTGTTCGTGTGCTTGCGGAGCTCCTCTTCAAGGTGCGCAATGTCCTTGCCGGAACGACCAATGATCACACCAGGACGAGACGTATTGATCGTCACGCGCAGCTGCTTGGCCGTGCGCTCGACGATGATGCGAGCCACACTTGCCTTCTTGAGACGCTGCCTGATGTACTCGCGTACCTTGATGTCTTCCTGAAGCTTTTCGGCGACGTTCTTCTCATCAAACCAGTTGGCTTCCCACTGGCGAATGATTCCGAGGCGCAGCCCGATTGGATTTGTCTTCTGACCCACGTGTGCTGACTCCGCTTACTGTTTCGTCGAAACGATGATGGTGAGATGATGTGAACGCTTGCGAATGCGATAGGCTCGCCCCATCGGTGCTGGCGAGATCCGCTTCATGGTCGGCCCCGGATCGACGAAGCACTCCTTGACCATGATCGACTCAGGGTCGATGCCCGCATCCTTGGCCGTCAGGTTACTGATGGCCGACTTCAACGTCAACTCTGCCACGGACCCAGCCGCCTTGTCCGAGAACTGAAGGATATTCAGTGCCTCTTGAGCCGACTTGCCCCGAATGAGATCGACCACCAGACGCATCTTGCGCGGCGAAGATCGATTGTACCGTTTGATAGCGCGTGCTTCCATCGTACGTCCTTACTTCTTACCCGTTTTGAGATCCTTCCGGTTGCCGGCATGACCGCGGTAGGTACGCGTTGGAGCGAATTCGCCCAACTTGTGACCAACCATGTTCTCCGTTACATACACCGGAATGAACTTGTTGCCGTTGTGAACGGCGAATGTGTGTCCCACGAACTCCGGAGAAATCGTCGACGCCCGCGACCACGTCTTGACGACGGTCTTCTTTCCGCTGTCATTCAGCGTCGCAACCTTCTTGGCGAGCTTGTAGCTGACAAATG
The DNA here is from genome assembly GCA_018882895.1 of Candidatus Kapaibacterium sp. Lineage (GTDB taxonomy): Bacteria > Bacteroidota > Ignavibacteria > Kapaibacteriales > Kapaibacteriaceae > UBA10438. Next base: position 44,314 of record VERF01000006.1, on the reverse strand, counting down.
GTTCTTTTTTGAGTGAGCGAGGCATGGATTAAAAGCTCCCGATTCCGTGATTACGCGTTTCGTTTGCGAATGATCATGTCATTCGACTTGTTCTTCTTCTTGCGTGTCTTGAGCCCCTTTGCAAGCTGACCCCAAGGACTGCGCAGATGCTTACGACCACCACCGGACTTCGAGCGGCCTTCGCCACCACCGTTCGGGTGATCGATCGGATTCATGGCCATACCGCGCGTTTGCGGACGAACACCAAGCCAACGCATGCGTCCTGCCTTGCCGTAGCTGATGTTCTCGTGCGATCCATTGCTGACAACTCCGATCGTAGCCATACACACAGCCGGTACCATACGGATCTCACCGGATGGCAGCTTGAGCTGCGCCTTGTCGCCGTCGAGGCCAACAAACTGAGCCGATGTTCCGGCGGAACGTACCATCTGACCACCCTTGCCCGGGCGCATCTCGATGTTGTGCACGAAGTAACCGATTGGGATCTTGCTCAGTGGAAGTGCATTGCCGTCCTTTGGCTCGGCGGTTGCACCGCTCATGAGCTTCTGTCCAACCTTGACCTTGTCCGGAGCAATGATGTAGCGCTTTTCACCATCGGCATACTCAAGAAGAGCAATGCGGCACGTGCGGTTCGGATCGTATTCGATCGTCTTGACCGTTGCCTCGATGCCAAGCTTGTTTCGCTTGAAATCGATGATGCGGTACATCCGCTTATGACCACCACCACGATGGCGTGACGTCACACGACCGGTGTTGTTCCGACCGCCCGACTTCTTGATCGGCTCGAGAAGGCTCTTCTCAGGCTTCGACGTTGTGATTTCGTCGAAGGTACTGATGCTGTAGTAGCGCGTTCCCGGCGTGATTGGTTTGAGATTTCTCGTTGCCATGATTCTGCTTCAGTGTATCTGGATTGACGGTCAGTCCTCGGAGCCTTCGCCCGAGACGACATCGATCGTTTGTCCTTGCTTGAGCGTGATGTACGCCTTCTTCTTGAGATTGGTCCTGCCAACCTGCATTCCGCGACGTGTCATGCGTGTCTTGACTTTGCCCTTCGTACGCACAGTGCGTACGCTGATAGCATCGACGTCGAACATTGCCTTGATTGCCTGGCGGATCTGAAGCTTGTTTGCCTCAGGTGCCACTTCGAACACATACTGGTTCGCGTGTCCAACCTTGGTTGCCTTCTCCGTCAGAAGGGGCTTGCGCAATACATTGATCATTGGTCGCCTCCTTCTTCACCGAACGACTTTGCGATAGTGTCGATTGCGCTCTTGAAGATCAACAGCTTTCCGTGATTCAACACGTCATATGCAGAGATCTTATCAGCCGGGAACGTTGACACTCCGGCGATGTTCCGAGCCGAGCGTACGATCACGTCGTCAGCCTTCGGCAACAGCATCAATACCTTCGCGCCTTCAAGGTTCACAGCCTTCAGCACTGACGCCATCTCGCGCGTCTTTGGTGCCGCAATTGTGAAATCCTCGATTACCACAAGATTGTTCTCGCGGGCACGCAGCGTGAGCGCCGACTTCCGCGCAAGACGCTTGACCTTGATTGGAAGATCAATGGTGTACAGGTGCGGCTTTGGACCGTGAATCTTTCCACCGCCCGGCATGAGCGGGGAACGACTCGTTCCACGACGTGCACCGCCCGTTCCCTTCTGCTTGAATGGCTTCTTGCCGCCACCCGACACCTCGGCGCGCGTCTTGTTCTTGTGCGTGCCCTGGCGACGGTTTGCCAAGTACGCGCGTACCGCCTGGTACATCGCGTGCTCGCTCGGCTCGATGCCGAAGACGGATGCCGGCAGCTCGATCGAGCCGGCCTTTGCCCCGTCCTTTGTCAGTACGTCGACTGTCATGGTAGTGTTCTTCTTAGAGCTTGACAATTTCAACTATTGAATTCATGGCGCCCGGAATGCTGCCCTTGATGAGGATCAGATTCTGCTCAGGCATCACACGAAGGATGGTCAGGTTGCGCACCGAAATGCGCGTTCCGCCCATGCGACCGGCCATGCGCATTCCCTTGAACACGCGCGATGGATACGATGACGATCCGATCGAACCCGGAGCACGAGGACGGTCCGACTGACCGTGCGTTGCCATACCAACACCACCGAAGTGATGCCGGCGCACAACGCCCTGGAAGCCCTTACCCTTGCTCGTAGCCGAGACCTTGATCTTGTCACCGACCGCGAACGACTCGACCGTTACGATGTCGCCGTTCTTGACCTTGTCAACAAGCTGACGGAACTCCTTCAGATGCCGAGTAGCCTCCACTTCGTGCTTGGCGAAGTGTCCGGCTTCCGGCCGATTGACCTTGCGCTCTGCAATCGGTTCGAAACCGAGCTGCACTGAGTCGTAACCGTCGTTGTCTTTTGTTTTGATTTGGACCACTGGGCATGGACCAGCTTCGATAACCGTACACGGTACGAATACGCCATCTTCTGAGAAGATGCTCGTCATGCCCAATTTGCGTCCGAGAATTGCACTCATTGTCCGCTTACTCCTAGACTTTCACTTCCACATCAACTCCGGCCGGCAATTCGAGACGCATCAGCGCATCGATGGTCTTCGGCGTGCTGCTGAAGATGTCGATCACGCGCTTGTGCACACGGGCCTCGAACTGCTCACGGGACTTCTTGTCTACGTGCGGCGAACGCAGCACGGTGTAGATAGAACGTTCCGTCGGCAATGGAATAGGCCCGGAAACAACAGCCCCGGTTTGCTTGACGGTGCGGACGATGCGCTCTGCCGAACGATCAATCAGGTTGTGATCGTACGAGCGAAGTTTGATGCGAATGCGTTGCGTTGCCACTCAGTAATTCTCCCGGAATTCTCCCACTTGGAGGTTCGTTCGGAGACAAAAACGAGGAGGGATTTTAACCCCTCCTCGCGTGTCTTGTCCTGTCTGTTTCTTATTCGATGATCGACGTAACCACGCCGGCGCCGACCGTACGGCCGCCTTCGCGGATGGCGAAGCGAAGTCCTTCTTCCATGGCCACTGGTGTGATCAGTGCAACCTCAAGGTTGTCGATGTTGTCACCAGGCATGATCATCTCCACACCGCTAGGCAGTGTGAGGATACCAGTGACGTCCGTCGTGCGGAAGTAGAACTGTGGACGATAGTTCGAGAAGAACGGCGTGTGACGGCCGCCCTCGTCCTTGGTCAGAACGTATGCCTGAGCCTTGAACTTGTGGTGAGGCGTGATCGATCCCGGCTTGGCGATAACCATACCGCGCTCGATCTCTTCCTTGTCAACACCACGAAGCAGCAGACCGCAATTGTCGCCGGCTTGACCTTCGTCGAGCAGCTTGCGGAACATTTCGATACCCGTGACCGTGGTCTTCTTCTGGAGACCAAATCCAACGAGTTCAACTTCTTCGTTCACCTTGACAATTCCACGCTCAATACGACCCGTTGCAACTGTTCCGCGACCAGTGATCGAGAACACGTCTTCAACCGGCATGAGGAATGGCTTATCAACATCACGCTGCGGCGTTGGGATGTAGCTGTCGACAGCGTCCATGAGTTCAAAGATGCACTGCATGTCTGCGGCATCCGGACCCTGGCCACCGGCAGCGGCATCGAGAGCCTTCAGAGCCGAACCCTTGATGATCGGAATATCGTCGCCAGGGAATTCGTACTTGCTCAGAAGCTCACGGATTTCCATCTCCACCAGATCTACAAGATCCGGATCGGCGATGTCAACCTTGTTCATGAACACGACAATACGAGGCACGCCAACCTGGCGAGCAAGCAAGATGTGCTCACGCGTTTGTGGCATCGGGCCGTCTGTTGCGGCAACCACAAGGATGGCACCGTCCATCTGAGCGGCACCGGTGATCATGTTCTTCACATAGTCGGCGTGGCCCGGACAATCCACGTGTGCGTAGTGACGATTACCCGTCTCATACTCAACGTGAGCTGTGGCAATCGTGATTCCACGTGCCTTCTCTTCCGGTGCATTGTCGATCGAGTCGAATGAACGCTGTTGTGCCAGACCCTTCGTGGCCAAACACATCGTGATTGCTGCAGTAAGGGTTGTCTTACCGTGGTCAACGTGGCCGATTGTGCCAACGTTTACGTGCGGTTTGTTCCGCTCAAATTTCTCTTTGGCCATTGTGCCTACTCCTCAGAAAGCTTTGATTGAGGTGTGAAGAAAAACGATTGTTGTCTGTGTTGCTGTCGTCGAGTTCTGTTGTCTGTTCCGACCCCGTTCGGTTGGGACGTTGCTTTCGGGACAGAAAACAAAGCTACGAAAAAGTTTCGACGTAAATGCAAAGCACAGCCCTTCCCGACACCAAAAAGTTAAACTTTTTGGCGGGCGCGCTGCGCGCACTGTCGCGTGTCCGTTCGTTTAACTACGAACGGCGCAGAGCTTGCTCGTAACCATGAAACTGCATGGTGTACGATGCACGCCCCTGCGAGAGCGATCGCAACTGTGTCACGTAGCCGAATAGTTGGGACAGCGGCACCAAAGCCGTCACAACTTGCAGAATATCGCGCTGGGAAATTCCCTGCACCATTCCGCTTCGCGAGCTGAGGTCTGCGATGACCTCGCCCACATACTCCTCGGGCGTGACAACCTCGACGAGGAAGACCGGCTCCATAACGACGGGACTCGCCGTTCTGGAAGCGTCCTTCACTGCGATCGAGCTGGCAACGGCATAAGCCGTTTCCGTTGCGTCATCTTCATTGTATGCCGCATCTACAAGGACGGCCATGACATCAATCATGGGGTATCCTGAGATGGGACCGACCTTAAGGGCCTCTAATGCGCCCTTCTCTGCACTCTTGACGTATAACTCCGGAAGTGTCTCTGGTGCGAGTTCGTTGAAGAACTCGAGACCTTTTCCTGGGTCATTCGGTCGTACCTCAATTGTGACCTGACCAAACTGATTCTTACCGGCGTTGCTGCGGATGAACTTGCCCTCCGCACGCGTCGTGCCAGTGATAGACTCACGGTAGGCGACCTGAGGTTTCCCCACTTTAACGGGGACGTTGAATTCTCGTTTAAGCCGGTCGACGATGATCTCCAAGTGGAGCTCACCAACGCCGGAAATGATTGTCTGTCCGGACTCTGCATCCGTGTGAAATCGAAACGTCGGATCTTCTTCAGAGAGCCGATGTAAGGATTCCGTCAGTTTGTCCTGATCTGCAAGGGTCCGCGCCTCAACCGCCTGGTTGATGACCGGATCCGAGAACTGGATGCTTTCCAAAAGGATAGGGTGCTTGGGATCGCACAGCGTGTCGCCCGTACGAGTAAAGCGCATGGATGGGATTGCGACGATGTCTCCAGCAAATGCCCCCTCCAACTCTTCGCGCTTGTTGGCACTCATTCGCAAGATCTTGCCAGCGCGCTCCTTCTTATCATTTGATACGTTGAAGACCTGTTCGCCTGCCTTGATGCATCCGGAGTATATCCTGATGAATGTCAGCCTGCCTACAAATGGGTCTGTGATGATCTTGAAGGCAAGTGCCGAAAAGGGCTCTGTGTCAAGGGGCTTGCGTTGCTCAATCTTCTCAGGATCGGCCACGTTGTGCCCGTTGGTGACGCCGACTTCCTCCGGTGAAGGAAGAAAGGCAATAACCGAATCAAGAAGCTGCTGAACGCCCTTGTTCTTGAATGAACTCCCACACAGCACTGGGGTGATCTTCAGTTCAAGTGTGGCCTGTCGAATTGCCTGTCGAAGTTCATCGGGCTCGATCTCATCGCCCGAGAGATATCTCTCCAGCAAATCGTCCCGTTGTTCTGCCACAGCCTCAACGAGCAAGGATCGCGCCTCGTCGGCCTGCTGGCGAAACTCTTCCGGAATGGGACCGATGGTGAACTGCTCATCGTCATCATCTTCAAAAACGATTGCCACCCTGTCGATAAGATCGATGACTCCCCGGAAGGTGTCTTCGGCTCCCATCGGCACTTGAAGCGCCACAGAATTGGCTCCGAGTCGGGCACGCATCATCTCCAGAACCCTGGGGAAGTTTGCGCCTATCCGGTCCATCTTGTTAACGAATGCGATACGCGGAACACGATACTGATTGGCCTGATGCCAGACCGTTTCTGACTGTGGCTCCACGCCCGCTACGGCGCAGAATAAAGCGATCGCTCCATCGAGAACGCGAAGTGAACGCTGAACCTCTGCGGTGAAATCGACGTGTCCCGGAGTGTCAATGATGTTGATCGTGTGACCATTCCAGGTGCATGACACGGCGGCGGAGGTGATGGTGATACCACGCTCTTTTTCCTGCTCCATGTAGTCCGTGAAGGCCGTACCCTCGTGAACTTCGCCCATGCGGTGCAGAACCCCAGTGTAGTAGAGGATCCGCTCCGTCGTGGTGGTCTTACCCGCATCAATGTGTGCCATGATGCCGATGTTTCGAACAAGACCGATGGAGACAGGCCGCGTCATGCTGTCGTAAATAAACTTAGTGTGTCAAAGAACGGGGTTGCCCCTTACCAGCGGAAGTGTGCAAATGCACGGTTGGCATCAGCCATCCGGTGCATTTCGTCGCGACGCTTGATTGCGCCCCCTTCACCGTTGGCGGCTGCGAGCAGCTCGCTGGCAAGCTTCGAGGCCATCGAACGGTCACGACGCTCTGATGCGTACTTCTTGATCCACCTGATGGCAAGTGCTGCACGACGTTCCTCACGGACTTCCATGGGGACCTGATACGTGGCACCACCAACGCGGCGTGGACGGATCTCAATGGCCGGCGAAGCATTAACAAGAGCCTTGCGGAACACCTCGATCGGGTCCTGCTCGGTCTTCTTGCCAACGATATCCAGTGCTTGATACACGATCTGACGGGCAACGTTCTTCTTGCCCTGGATCATGATGTTGTTGACGAACTTGGCGACCATCACGTCGTTGAAACGCGGGTCCGGCATCGTCCGGCGCTTTTCTGCACGCTTTTTACGCATGTTTTCTCCTTACTTCTTCTTGGCCGGTGCCGCGGCTTGTCCAGCCTTCGGCTTCTTGGCGCCATACTTGGAACGAGCTTGTTTACGATTGGCAACTCCCTGCGTGTCAGCTGAACCACGGATGATGTGGTAGCGAACACCCGGAAGATCCTTCACACGGCCACCGCGGATGAGCACGATCGAATGTTCCTGGAGGTTGTGACCTTCACCCGGAATGTAGGCCGTCACCTCGATGCCGTTGGAAAGACGTACACGGGCAACCTTACGGAGCGCTGAGTTCGGCTTCTTCGGTGTTGTGGTGTACACGCGTGTGCACACGCCGCGCTTCTGAGGGCACGACTGAAGGGCCGGAGACTTGCTCTTCTCCGTAATGGCGAGGCGTCCTTTACGGACTAACTGACTGATCGTTGGCATTGGTTGTGTGCCGATAAATGAGGGTTCGAGAATCGGACTCTTACTGACGCCGGGAGGACCCACGCGCCAGCAGAGCCGGCAAAACTATGAGGTTCGTGTGGAAATACCAAAAATGGGCGCTTACTTGCCTTCGGCGCGCTTCTTCTGGTGCTCCTTGACCATTTCTTCCTGGATGTTCCGCGGAACGGGCTGGTACTTCTTGAATTCCATTGAGAACTCTCCCTTACCCTGGGTGACCGAGCGCAGATCCGTTGAGTAACCGAACATTTCCGACAGCGGCACTTCAGAATCGATGGTCACGTATCCAACATCAGAATCCGTACCCATGATCACGCCGCGGCGCTGGTTGATCTGACCGATCACCGTTCCTTGGAACTCCTCAGGTGCGGACACTTCAAGCTTCATGATCGGCTCGAGAATCGTCGGCTTCGCTGCCGGATATGCTTCACGGAAGGCCATGATCGCGGCCGTCTTGAATGCCATTTCCGATGAGTCCACAGGGTGCGTAGCACCGTCGTTGATCGTCACACGTACGCGCACAACCGGCTGACCAATGAGCGATCCTTCGGTGATTGACTCGCGGAAGCCCTTATCGCACGCAGGAACGTATTCGCGTGGGATGACGCCGCCAACGATGTCGTCAACGAATTCGTAGTTCTCGATGGCATCCGGCGGAAGGGGCTCAATGTAGCCGCCAACGCGTCCGAACTGACCCGAACCACCCGTCTGCTTCTTGTGCGTGTAGTTGAATTCCGCACGCTGCGTGATGGTCTCACGGAAGGCAACCTTCGGACGTCCGACGATCACTTCGGTGTTGTACTCACGCTTGATTCGCTCGATGTAAATGTCAAGGTGCAACTCGCCCATGCCCTTGATGATGGTCTCGCCGGACTCTTCGTCGCGCATCACGCGGAAGGTCGGATCCTCCTTGGTGAAGCGGTTCAGAGCCTTGGAGAAGTTCACCTGACCTGCCTTGTCCTTCGGGGCAACGGCAAGCTCGATCACCGGCTCGGGAACGAACATCGACGTCATGGTGTAGCGCACGTTTCCATCGGTGAACGTGTCACCGGAAGCACAGTCAACACCGAACATCGCCACGATGTCACCAGCCGATGCTTCCTCGATCTCGTGCATGTCGTTTGAGTGCATGCGGACCAGACGCGGGACCTTGACCTTCTTGCCATTGGCAATGTTGATGATCGAATCGCCCTTCTTGATCGTACCCTGGTAGATGCGCATGTAGGTGAGCTGACCGTAGCGGCCGTCCTCAAGCTTGAATGCAAGCATGACAAGGGGCTTTGATCCCTCGCTCTCGAGGACAATCTTCTGCTCATTGTTGTCCTGATCAAGTGCTTCGTTCTTGATGTCCGTTGGCGAAGGAAGGAACGTCGCCACACCGTCAAGCAGCGTTTGTACGCCCTTGTTCTTGTATGCCGAGCCGCAGAAGACCGGCGTCATCTTCATCGATAGCGTACCCTTGCGAATAGCACGTGCAAGCTCGTCGGCTCCCACAGGCTCATCACCAAGGAACTTCTCCATGAGTTCGTCGTCGAAATCGGCGGCCGTCTCGATGAGCTTGTGCCGCAGCTCATTGGCCTTGGCAACCATATCGGCCGGGATCTCTGCTTTGCGCACATCGCTGCCCCCTTCACCGTCGAAGTACTGGGCCTGCATGTTCACAAGGTCGATGACACCCTCAAGCTTGTCCTCAAGTCCGATCGGATAGGTCACAAATGCCGGTGTGTGCGCAAGCTTCTCCTGAAGCTGTGCTGCCACACGGTCAGGGTTCGCACCCGAACGGTCACACTTGTTGATGAAAGCAACGCGAGGCACGCTATAGCGGCGCATCTGGCGGTCTACCGTGATCGACTGCGACTGCACGCCAGCCACCGAGCACAGCACGAGAACGGCGCCGTCGAGAACTCGAAGCGCGCGCTCAACCTCGACCGTGAAGTCGACGTGGCCCGGGGTGTCGATCAGATTGATGTTGTAATCACCCCACGTACAGTACGTGGCGGCCGACTGGATCGTAATGCCCTTTTCGCGTTCAAGGTCCATCGAATCCATCTTGGCGCCAACGCCGTCCTTACCGCGGACTTCGTGGATCGCGTGAATCTTGCCCGTGTAAAAAAGAATGCGCTCAGAGAGCGTGGTCTTCCCGGAGTCAATGTGCGCCGAGATACCAATGTTGCGAACTTTCGACAAATCTGCCATTGCAGTGTACCGATGTTGTGTGTTTGTAGTTACCCGTTGATGCTGCAAAGCATTTCCCCCAAAGGCGAGGTGCAGCGCGGCAAAGACCGCAAAGCTACGAAGAAAGCCAGGTACTAGGTACTAACAACTACTCGATACTAGTTACTAGTTACTAGTTACTAGTTACTAGTTACTAGTTACTGGTGCCTGTCTGGTTCGGAGTGGATCGTGGCATGGCGTAGTGCTTTGTTCGTTATGGCAACAACGGCAACCACGGCCAGTGTTACGGTGCCGCCGATAAGGACGCTCGGGACGGTACCGAACAGACGAGCAGCGATGCCGCTTTCGACGGCTCCGAGCTCGTTGGAGCTGGAGATGAACATTGTGTTTGCCGCGGCCACCCGCCCCTTCATCTCCTCAGGGGTCTGCAGCTGCAGGATAGTGTGCCGAATGACCACGCTCACGGCATCAAATCCTCCGGCCAGCACCAACAGGGCCATACTGAGCCAAAAGGAGGTGCTGACAGCAAAGCAGAGGATGCTGATGCCGAAGCCGGCAACTGACCATAACAGCCGACGTCCGGCATTGCGACCTATCGGCCGCCAGGCCACCAGCACCATCGTGATGATACTGCCAAGCCCCATAGCCGCCCGCAGCAGCCCCAGGCCGGCCTCGTCGGTCTTGAGGATGTCCTTGGCAAACACCGGCAGAAGCGCAACGACACCTCCGAAGAGCACCGCAAAAAGGTCGAGCGACAAGGCCCCAAGGATGACCGGCCGGGAAAAGATGAACCGAATCCCCAGGGTAAGGTCCTCACGCATGGAGCCCTGACTTTCATGTTTGACAGGGGGCTTTGGGGTGATACGAAGTGCCCCGATTCCGCCAATGGCCATCAGACCGAGGATCGTCATCGAAGCCACCTCTATACCGTAGAATCCGTACAGCAAGCCCCCTACCACCGGTCCCGTGACCATGGCAGCCTGCCAGACGGCACTGTTGAATGCCGATGCACGCGGAATGTGCTCACGCTCAACGATTCGGCCAAGGGAGCTGAACATCGACGGGCTGTAAACGATTCGCCCCGCCCCATTGATGACGATCATCGCCAGCAGGCCGTTGAGCACCGCCCCTATGCCGATCGTCTGCAGGGTGGTGGGTTGAAGCAGCGTGGCAGTACCAAGGGCGGAGGCCAAGAACATGAGTACTGCAACTCGGATCCCCCGTCTCTTATCGAGCCGGTCGACCACGTATCCCATTGGCATGGCCATCCCGATCGCCGGTATGGCCTCGGCAAGTCCGACAAGCGCCAGCCAGAGCGGATCACGCGTCAAGTCATATACGTACCAGCTTACGACCAGCGCCTGCATATGCCAAGCCACGGCCATAAAGAACCGAAGCTGCAGAAATGCAAGGAACTCCGCTGTAACAAATGGTAGGTTCAAGGGTTACTTGAGGTTAGACTGTGAAACTCGTCCATTTGGCACAATCTACCTAGGTCGGAAGATTACGTATAATTGCGTGTTGCCTTAAGGGGGGATGGGGTGATTCGAAACATCTTCTTTGTTCTGAGTCTGATCTTCGGCTTCCAAACGGTCGGACTGGCCGGAAATATCGACTCGGCGAGGTCGGAGCTCACGACCGGTACTCGCTTCTATGTTGGGTTCATTCATCCGGACCGAGCAGCTGGGGAGCCCCTTACCGACAGCTCATATCGCATAGTGATCCATGCCCGACAGGAGTCGGTTATCAGGATCGGCACCCGCACCTTTGTTGCTCAGCCAAGTGTTCCACTTGTGATAAAACTACCGGTAACGGATGTCGTTGAAGTCAACAGCAACCGTCCGATATCAGTGTATTCGTATCAGGACCTTGCCGGCAACGGTGAACAAGCTTGGCATCTGCCGTGCAGCTCCTGGGGACGCAGCTATCGACCGTTTGCATGGTGGACAGATCGGAATGGTCTGGATAGTTCAACAATGCGGTATTCCAGCGCAAAGCGACTCATCATCGCACGAGATGACGAAACGCGCGTATCAGTCGAAACACTCTCCGGACGTCGAGACTCGCTCTTGAATGCCGGCGACCACTGGCTTGTTAGCGAGGAGATCGACACATCAACTGTGCGTCAGTACGTATCGGATCCCACCGGGCTTGTTGTCAGTGCCGACAAGCCCATAGGCGTCGTGTCAGGTCATGCAAAGGCCGCCGTTCCGGCATACCCGGACGGGCTGCCAAAGACCGGCCCTTATGCGCGATCGGCCAACAGGTGCAGAGGTAACCTGCATGATGCGATGCTTCCCGAGACTATGGGAGGGACGGAGTTCGTAACGCTACCGTTGGCCTACACACCGACTCGTGCACGCGGCCTTGATCTGAGCAATCAGGGGATCAGCAATGACCAAGGAGATGTGATTCGAATGATCGCTCTTAAAGACTCAACGAGGATCATGCATGTACTGAGCGATGGGTCGGTTGAGACCGACACAGTCATTCAAAAGGGGCACGTGTTCACGAACGACAGAGTTGAGACAGGAACTCTCTGGAAAACCTCGAAGCCTGTCTTAGCAGCACAGTACGGCAAGTCATACGGTCGGATCACGTCGCAAGCATCATTGCCCGAAGACGATCCGACAACCGACGCCGGCATGCCACTCTTGATGGTGATCCCACCTGTTGAGCGCTGGGTAACACACGCCTCTGTCCATACACAGCCAGAGATGTACAATGTGGTTTCTATCGCCGCTCGAACAACTGATGTTCCTCGCATTCGAGTAAACGGCCGCGGTGCAACGTCAATGGCACGAATGGTCTCCATACCGGGAACAGAGTTCAGCACGCTGACCTTTTCCTTTCCAGAGGGGCTGTTTGAAGTAGCTTCTGATTCAGGAAAGAGATTTGCATGCTGGACCTACGGATCGTTGGATGGTTTTCAGCTGGGCAAGATTTACGGATCGGTTGCTGCCTTGGACGTTCATTTGGAGTGCTCGGACACTGTCGCGCTGACGTATGCAGCTGACGGGGCAACAGGCCAGATCGCTGTTCAATCATCGATATCCTGGCAGGCCGACTCATGCTCTGAGTTGGCGATGTTGTACGTGAAGAGTGGCTTGCGCGACTCGCTGTGGTATCGTGATGGGACCAAGCTTATCGTTCGTTCGTCCGCAAGAGAGTCCCCGATAGAGTGCACAGTGGTGGCCGTGTCCACCTCGGGCCGCTCAGACACTTTGCTCATCAGAGAAGGGGCTGTGAATGTCGGAGAGGAAACCAGTCAAACCCTACGTCCAATGGTGAACCCCAATCCAGCGGATGATGTGGCGATGATCACACGACTCGACACATTTATTGGCAGTACTCTTGAAATTTTCTTGCCGGACGGACGACGAGTGTGGTCCGGCCACGTTACCGGCGATCGAATGGACATTCCTACGGCATCCTTCTGCCCTGGATTCTACATGATCAGAATTGCCGAGTGCAGCATGCCCCTCATTGTGCGGTAAGCATATCTATTTATCGATTCGGCATTTCCCTCACCAGCACGGAACCGCACGCTCAGCGTTCATAATTTCCTCGATCACAGTTGATCATTCACCCCCTTTGTACTTGTACATATTGAACAGTAAAGGAGCAGCAGCATGCATGCGTTCAAACAGCCGGAGTGTAATTCCTGTGGTTCGAGAGTCTCAACCTGCCTCATCGAGCTGGGTACAAACCAGGTTGCAGAGATCTCGCAGCAGAAGCACAGCCAGCTATTCACTCGGAACTCGTACGTGTTTGCCGAAGGGCAATACCCGAGAGGCATCTACTGCATCCACAAGGGGCACGTCAAGATCAGCAAAATGGGGGCTGACGGACGAGAGCACATCATAAGCTTCGCCGGCACAGGAAACATCGTAGGGTACGCGACACTCTTGGCTGCAGAGAAGTACAATGTCAGCTGCATTGCTGTCCAGGATTCATCCATCTGCCTTATCCCCTCTGAGATCTTCTTTCGCAACGTGCGCGAAAATCCATCTATGGCATTGCACGTCATGCACGACATTTCTCAGGAGCTTCGAACAACCAGTCAGCGGATCGTGGAGCTCACACACAAACCCATTCGCGAGCGTGTAGCAGAAGCATTGCTCATTATCAAAGAGGCATTTGGACTCGACGCTGACGGAGTGACCCTGCGAAGCCCCCTTACTCGCGAAGAGATCGCCTCAATCGTTGGAACGGCACCTGAAAGCGTCATCCGCACTCTGTCGGAATTCAAGTCAGAAAACCTTATCACGACAAATGGACGTACGATACAGCTCGTGAACATGCGTGCGCTCGTTAGCATAGCTAACATTCGGGATTGAAGTGTTATTTATCACTCTTGATACTGACATTTGTCAGATTTTACTCTAGCTATTATCAGCGCACTTCCTGACGTGCGTCATAGTATCGGCTTACGTACGGTGCGAAATTGCCTTTGTTGATGTGAGCGTGAAGCGTACGTATCACGCTTCTCAACAGAGACGGTTGGATCGTTTGCGGTTGCTAGCACCGCTGCTACGATATGGCCGATGACAATTCATCACCATTCATGAAAGGAACGACGATAATGCGTACTATCCCAAACCCACCGATAGATCCGGTGATGCTGCCACCAGTCGATCAACAGATGTCGCGTACTTCAATGCTCCGCGAGATGCGCTACACCGGCGTCCTGAAGCACGTCGCAGAAGACCTTGCCAAAATGGAGTCCGTCCTACCTCCCGAACATCGAATGACAGCAAAGCGACTGCAGCGAGAGGTTGGAGAGGCCCTGGAATCTGATGGCCTTGCTCACGTTGAGCACATCATGGATTCAATGCACGATGGCTACCTGCGAAGGCTCGCCCAGGATTTTCCGACGCTGACTCCGACTGAGCTTCGTATGGCTGCGTTTCTGCGTTTGCCAATGCCCTCGAAAGAGATTGCGTCTCTGTTCTCATGCTCTGTTCGTAGCGTCGAAAAGCATAGAGAGCGTATGCGAAAGAAGTTTCATCTTTCACCACACGAGAGCCTGACGATGTTTCTGGCGTCACGGGTTTGAGTTCGGCGTAGCTTCAGTCGTCATCGGATTCTTTGTAGATTCGTCCTGCCTGTCGGCTGAAAGGCCACAGGCAGGTTTTTCTTTAATAGGATACACCTCCCATGCCCGCACCAACGAAACGCACAACAACAAAGGCCACCGGAGGCGTCCGCTGGTCGAGCCCATGGACAAAGATGAACTACACCGTTCTCGGGATCGGTGTTGCCACGATCGTCCTCGGATTCCTCTTGCTCGCAACTGGAATTGGACAGTGGGACAATCCGCTGGCAGTAGACGTTGCTCCCGTCGTACTGGTCGTCGGCTACTGCGTCATTGTACCTTACGCCGTCATACGTTATGGTGGTGACAAGCCGCAGGACAATCAATGACCGAGATGTCGGAGCAAGAGCGCCTGAACTTACTGGAGTGTGTTGAGAGGACTGGAACCCCTGTGTATGTCTATCGTGCTGACGTGATACGCCACCAGCTCGAACGGCTTACCTCTGCCTTCGCTGACGCCGACCTTCGCGTGATGTACGCGTGCAAGGCGCTTTCGACGGGCGCGATCCTTCGTTATATGAATGAGCTCGGAACGGGCCTCGACACGGTCTCGATCCAGGAGGTACAGTTGGGACTACGGGCAGGGTTTGAGCCTTCTCGCATTCTCTATACCCCCAGTATGGTCTCCTTCGAGGAGCTTAGCGCCGTGGCCAAGATCGGCGTGCAGATCAACATCGACACCATCAGCGTACTGGAACAATTTGGCAGCACGTTTGGTAACACTATTCCGGTGTGCGTGCGGATCAATCCGCACATTATGGCCGGAGGGAACGAGCGGATCAGCACCGGACATATTGACTCTAAGTTCGGCATCTCTATCCATCAGCTGCGCCACGTCGAGCGCATCGTCGCCTCCCATGGAATGTGCATCAATGGTCTGCACATGCATACAGGCAGTGATATTCTCGATGCCGACGTCTTCCTTCAGGGGGCCGAGCTTCTCTTCAATGCTGCCGAGGCTTTCCCTGATCTGACGTTCGTGGATTTCGGAAGCGGGTTCAAGGTACCGTACAAGCCGGACGATATCGCAACGGACATAGAGGAGCTTGCCACAAAGCTCTGCCAACGTCTTGCGGCATTCAACGCGAATCGAAGCCAGCCTGTAGCCCTCTGGATCGAACCAGGAAAGTTTCTGGTGAGCCAAGCCGGTACATTCCTGACACGCGTCAACGTTGTGAAGCAAACCACGTCGACAGTTTTTGCAGGAGTCGATTCGGGTTTCAATCACCTGATACGCCCCATGCTTTATAACTCGTATCACCACATCACAAACATCTCAAACCCGGCTGGCACGCCTCGCGTGTATTCCGTTGTGGGTTATATCTGTGAGACGGATACGTTTGCGTGGGACAGAAAGATCGCTGAGATCAGACAAGGCGACGTCCTGGCATTTTCAAATGCCGGAGCCTACGGATTCACGATGGCGAGCAACTATAACGGACGTCTACGTCCGGCCGAGGTCCTCATCCGAGACGGAGAGATACTGCCGATTCGGCGCCGAGAGACCATCGATGATCTTGTGCGGACGGAGATAGATCCGACGTAATAGCCCCTTAAAAGGTGAGGCTAAGTCCGACGTTCCACGACGTGATATTCAGGGGTGCGGCTGTGTTGAACGGCCAGTTCATCTTGTCACGCCTTAGCTCTCTGAAGCCATATGCGATGGCATTGCGCAACACGAAATTCATGACCGGCAAGGATGCCGGCGAAGACTTCCCGAACGATGACACCACAGCAGACGCGATCCCGTCGGCTACACCTTCAATGAGTTCGCTACCGGCCCAGTACCAGAACATGTGCCGAGGCAACACCTGCGTCCAAGTATAGTTGGCTCGAATGCTCAGGAGTGACCCCATCTTCCACTCGATCGTGGGAGCCATGGTCGAACCAAAGCGAAGAGTACCCGTGAAGTCACGCACGTGCTGCCACTGTTCAGGTCCAACATCGGTGCCATATGTCTGCGGGCTCACAGATGTCCATGTTGACTGATCGGTCACAAGAAGCCGAAGTGAGGAGTTCTCGCCGATGACGTATCCATATCCCGACTCATCAACAAAGCCGACGTTCAGGAAGTTGGCCGACGTATGCATTGCAAGTGGAACACCATCATAGGACGAGTCGATTGTTGCCATGCTTCCGCTCTGGCCGACATGAACAAAGAGACCATTGTTCTTGACCTTCAGAATGTCACGGTCAACGAACAGGGGGCGTGACTGATCCATGCCGATCGTCGCTCCAAAAAGGGTCAGACCATGCGTCTCTCCGGTAAATCCACTCCGAGAGAACATTGCCTGACCATACGTAGCGGCAAGGCGCGGCTTGCGCGACGAGCTCAGTTGACGCCTGCGTGCCTTTCGCTCTTCCTTGGAGTCATCGTCAACATCGAAGTCATCAAGCATATCATCAATGACCTCGTCAATGACATCCGCAGAATCCTTTTGGGCCGTCTGCGCATTTGATTGAAACGTGCTCATCAGAAATACTGCAAGCAAACAGGTTGTCCAGCTAACTACGACCTTCATGTTCAACTCCTCACACTTTAATGAACTCGAACGTGATTACTACTCGCCTTGGACCTCACCACCGGAGGGCTTGTTTCGCCGACTTCGCATCTTTCTCTCCGTTGGCTTGGCTTCGTCGAGATTCTCACGGTAGATAAAGGCGTCCGATACATAGGCCTTTGACCGACGCAATTCGCTCTCTTTGCGCTTAGTGGCCGGATTTCCAAATCCGGAACCACCGCGTCCACCTTGTGCTCGCCCCTTGCCCTGACCGGCACCTCTGCCACCTCTGCCTCGTGGCTGGTTGCCGCCTCTGCCTCGTGCTCCACCACCGGATCGTCCACGCAATGCCGGCGATTCGTTGGAAAGGGGCTGGCGCTCCTCACCGGAGAACGATGCGCGGCGCTCCTGGCCACCATCACGCCCGGCTTGCGGCCGGCTATCCGAGCGTCGATCTCTGCCTGGTCCGCCACGACGGTCATCACGAGGTCCGCCACGACGGTCATCACGCGGTGCACCACGACGGTCATCACGCGTTGCGCCACGACGGTCATCACGCGGTGCGCCACGGCGATCATCACGCGGTCCACCACGACGGTCATCACGAGGACCGCCACGGCGATCATCGCGAGGTCCGCTTCGTCGATCATCACGCGGTGCACCACTTCGATCATCGCGAGGTCCGCTTCGGCGATCATCACGAGGTCCGCTTCGGCGGTCATCACGGGGTCCGCCACGACGGTCATCACGGGGTCCGCTTCGACGATCATCACGGGGTCCGCCCCGACGGTCATCACGAGGTCCGCCCCGACGGTCATCACGGGGTCCGCCCCGGCCTGCGTCGCCACGTCGTGCCGTGTACGGGCTCTCGTTTGTCAGTGGTTGCCGTTCGTCATCGAAACGTGGACGTGCCGGTTCTGGTCCTCTAGGCCGTTGTGGCCGACCCGTGCGGCCGATAGCGGATTCGTTCGACAGCGGCTGTCGTTCATCGTTCGGCTTACCGCCACCACGTCCGCCACGACGGCGGTTCATATCTCTGTCATTCATTTGCTAGTTCTTCCACTTGATTGTGCAGCCAATGGCCTTCGTAAGTGATGTCGAGGGCAGCTTGCCATCGATAAGCGATGTGACTGCATCACGAACGAATTTTGTCTCTACGGCAGAAGCATCAGATGCGTTATCATCGATCGCCCCGATGTACTGCACTGACGGGCCCTCTGCTGTGTTAAACACGACATATACATGCGGGGTGCGCTTGGCGCCGTAGGCCTTGGCCACCTGTTGTGATTCGTCGACAAGGTACGGGAACCTGAATTTCTTTTCGCTGGCCCTGACCTTCATGTTTTCAAACGAGTCCTCCGGGACCTTCGTTGCATCGTTAGGATTGATCGCAATCACCGGAAATCCCAAGGGGGCAAATGCCTCATGTAGCTGGATGATCCTGTCCTCATACTTGATTGAGTAGGGACAGTGATTGCATGTGAATACAATGATAGCACCCTTCTTTGTCTTGTAGTCCGACAACTCCACCATTCGGCCGTCAACATTCATGAGCTTGAAGTCAGGGGCGACATCGCCCACGGCGACTCCGTCCCCAAACGCAGCTGAGTGCTGAACCTGAAGGGCCATAAACACGCAGAAGAAAAACGACATTAGGCTGATTCGATCAAGCCTCATTGCGAACCTTTCCTGAAAGACTGAAAAGTTGAATCCAATTTCACTTCGTCGAACTGAAACTCACCAAACAAGCGACGATTGCCGCGGATGAACAGCGTTGCCGGAATCGAACCACTCCACGAAGGATCGACCCTATCGATCCATAGGTGCGGCTTGGGCTCGTTCAGCACCACCACCTGACTGCGTGTGTATCCACGGCGTCGGATGAATGGCTCAACCTTCTTCATTCGGTCTTCCGGTGAATCGAGACTCACCAGCAACACGACCATCGGCTGATCCGCGTATTTGCGCGCCAGCGCCTCAAACGCCGGCAACTCCTCAACACAGGGCTTACACCACGTAGCCCAAAAATTCACCACATAGGTTGTATCACTCGATCGATTGATTCTCGACTGGAGCGTAGCCAGGTTGACCTCCTCAATACCCGAGAAGACAATCCCCATCACGGCCAACATCAACACACTCATCACGCGACGGTCTCACCAACCGATTCGATCATCTGAGGCTCAGTCGTGTTGACGCGAATCTTCGAAACCTCTCTGGTTATCGGGAACGCTTCAAGCAGTCCATCCTCCAGCGGGCGCAGCATCGGCTGAACCTGCTCACGGTCGTCAGCCAAAAGCCATGCGGAGCGATCACGATGCGGTATCACGACCGGCATTCGCATAGCTGAGTTGTGAACGTGGGACATGAGGATGTTAGCCTCTGTTGTCAAAATCGAGAACGTCTCTTCACACTGTCCGGACTCTGGATCGACCCATTCTTCCCAAATACATCCGAGCGTGAAGATCTCTGAGCTTCGCATGCGGACCATATGAGGGATCTTGAGTTTACCCTCGTGACGCCATTCAATGAATCCGTTGACGGGTAGAAGTCCCCTTCGTTTGCGAACTGCATCACGGTAGGAAGGCTTTTCGTACGCCGACTCACTCCGTGCATTCAGCGTGCGGCCTCGCATCTCGTCCGCCTGCTGCCTCGATCTTGTCCACCGCGGCACCAAGCCCCATCTCATCATTCGAATCCCGTCTTCGGCCACGCCAATTGGTAGTTCGGGGTGGACAAAGCCTGACACGTGCACGTAGGGCACAAATTCCGTGGCATCCTCAAAGACCTGCCCAAGATCCGTCTCAATGACGTGCGTCTGTGAGAATATTGAAACCGTGTAGCACATGGATCATAACAGGTTCGACCCCCGAAGGGGGCGAAGCAATCCGATCACGGCATCAGCACGATGCCGATGAGCACAACGATTCCGACCATCATGATCAGAGCATAGTTCTGAGCAACACCACTCTGGATTCTACGCAGAACACCCGAGAGAGCTCCCATGGATCGGGCCGAACCGTTGACGAGTCCGTCAATGGCGAGCACATCGACAATCTTCCAGAGAAAATCACGTGATGCTGCAACGATCGGACCGGCCACAAGCAGATGGTAGATCTCGTCGACGTAGTACTTGTTGAGCAGGAGCTTATAACCGGCCTTAAGCTTGCCGGCGATGGCGTCTGCAGTGTCCATCCCCTTGCTGTAGATGGAACGTGCGAACATGATGCCGATGACTGCCACTACTGAGGAGACCGCCATGAGCGTCAGCTCGAGTGACGTATGGTCGCCTTCATGCTTTGGCAGAAGGGCCATGCCATCGCGGAAAATTGGCTCAAGCCAATGTTCGAGAAGATTCGGGAAGTGAAGAGCATGGCCCAGAACGTGCGGCACACCGAGAAGACCGCCGATGGCTGACAGAACGGCCAGGATGATAAGCGGCACCGTCATGGTCGCAGGTGATTCATGCGGATGAACATGATGATGATCAAAACGCTCCGCTCCCCCAAAAGTAAGAGTGGTAAGCCGCCACATGTAGAAGGCAGTTGTCAGCGCAGCCAACACACCGACACCCCAAAGCACGGGGCTGCATTGAGCCAAGCATACAACAGGATCTCATCTTTGGAAAAGAACCCCGAGAAGAACGGAATACCGGCAATTGCGAGCGTACCAATAAGGAATGTGCGGTATGTGATGGGCATGTACTTCTTTAGACCGCCCATCTTGCGAATGTCCTGCTCCTCGTGCATTCCGTGTATGACAGATCCCGAGCCGAGGAAGAGAAGGGCTTTAAAGAACGCGTGGGTCATCACGTGGAAGACACCGGCCGTGAATGCTCCAACGCCGAGTGCAACGAACATGAATCCAAGCTGCGAAACAGTCGAGTAGGCAAGGACCTTCTTGATGTCATTCTGCACCAGACCCACAAGACCGGCAAACAGTGCTGTGGTGATGCCTATCCCGGCAACCACGGCCATCGTGGTGGGCGACATTGCGAAGAGCACGTTTGTACGGGCGATGAGGAAGATACCCGATGTGACCATCGTGGCTGCATGAATGAGAGCCGAGACAGGTGTCGGGCCTGCCATAGCGTCAGGCAACCACACGCCAAGCGGAATCTGTGCGCTTTTACCGGTACATCCGAGGAACAATAGCAACGTGATGAGCATCACGTTTGAGACAAGTTCAGGATCCTGCGCAACGGCAGCCGAATGAATGTCCGCGTACGAAAGGCTACCGACAGAGGTGAACAGTAGGAACATTGCCAGGAGTACGCCGAAGTCGCCGATGCGATTCACCACAAAGGCCTTCATGGCCGCGTCACCGGTCCACGTAATGTTCGTTCCTTCGAACTTGCGATCATACCAGAATCCGATCAGCAGGTAAGATGCCAGTCCAACCCCTTCCCAACCCAGAAAGGTCAGGAGCAAGTTGTCGGCCAGCACCAGGTTGAGCATCATGAACACGAACAGATTCAAGTAGGCGAAGAAGCGCGGGAAGCTCTTATCGCCGTGCATGTATCCGATCGAATAGACATGGATCAAAAAGCCAATGCCCGTGATGATCAGCGTGAAGAGGATCGAAAGACGGTCAATTTGGTAGTTGATGTTCACGGAGAAATCGCCCGTTGCGATCCACGTATACACGGGGGCAATGATGCGTTGCTCTGCCGCTGGCACATCCTCCGGGATGGCCCGAAGGTCATTGAACGCCATGACGGCCATGATGAAACTCAGCAACACGGCTGCGCTTGCGATCGAACCCGTGACCTTTTCGTTGTTGATGCGCTTTCCGAAGAGAGCGACGATAACGAACCCGATCAGCGGGAAAAGTGGTATCAGAGCGTAGTTCATCCGATTTCCGGGGCTATTGTCTCAAAATCCAGTTTTTCAACGTCCATTTCAACGTGATGGAAGGTGATCGTCATCGTCTCGTCCACCACCATCATGGCATTGCGTTCCATCTTCATCCAGTCTGAGCGCCGCGCCGTGAATGGCTCGGAGGCCACCACGATCGCGCTCGGCTTACCATATGCCTGCTCCATTGTGCAGTTATCGCCTGCGCATCGATACTCACGACCATGCATGTAGTAGAGCGAGGCTGGCTGCACATTCGGATTGGTCGTGTATCGCACACTAATCAAACATGTGCCGTTGGTGACGGCAAGGTTGAGATACGAGTGCTGACGCACATCCGAATCCATTAGCAGCGTGTTCAGGTCCGCGAACATCCCGTGCATCGCGGCAACGAGCTCTTCGCAGGTGACGTGCCCATACGGATTTGCGATATGATTCAGCACGAGACCGAAAAGGTGCTCGGAATCCGTGCTGCCCTGAATGGCGTCATACGCAGTATCGTTGAGCATTCGAAGCAGCTTCCGACGAATCTGCTTGAAGCCCCCTACCACCCCATTATGCATGAACATCAGGTTGCCACAGGCAAACGGATGCGAGTTCAGCTCTTCAACGGCCATGCCCGGCGATGCCGCACGGACATGGGCAAACATGCATGGTGAATGGATCTTTTTGGCCAGACTCTTGAGGTTGTTGTCACTCCAGGCCGGCTTTATGCTCCTGAACACACACGGCTCGTTGTCGAGCTCTGGCGCATAGAATCCGATTCCGAAGCCATCTCCATTGACGGATACAGACATCTCTCCGGCGTTCATGGTCTGCGCTGTAACAAGCGAATACTTCGGCTTGTAGAGCAGATCATCAGCCAGGATTGATGGGCCGATATAGGCAACGAAGCGGCACATCGCGTCAGTAACGGATCAGTTAAGGGCAGCCTTTTCCGCGCACCAGGTGTTATAGACACCGTCGAGCAACAGATTGAATGCATCGGCTGCTTCACGAGCTGAGTCGAGTGCGGCTTGCTTCTGGTCGTCTGTTTCACACATGCGCACCAGTGCTTCGCGTGTTACCGTACGATGGATCTCGTCGGCATGCTCGTGAACTGCGAAGAACTCGAGGGCATCCTTGGTGTCGAGATCATACCACTTCTTCAGTCCGGCGATCTTGGTGGTCGAAATCTCGGGGATCTGTGACTCGTACGCATACAGCGCGGCAAGGCCTTCGTATGCGTTCTTGCGTCCTGCCAGTTCCTTGAGGATACGCACGGATTCGCGCGTATGCGGCAGGTAGCGGCGATCCTTCATTTCTTCACGGCTCACACCGAGTGCACCGCCAAAGCGCAGCCACAGCTCCGGATGGTTGTCCGGACCGTGCTCCTCTTCGATCAGATTCTCGAGAAGCATTTGGCGCACTTCCATATCGTCGCAGTTCGCATGCGTAGCGCTTACGTACGTTGGGAAGAGGTGGACTTGGTGGTAGTATTCCTTGGCATACTCTCGGAGCATCTCAAGGGTAAGTGCACCCTCGTTCCACATGATGTAGAAAGGATGTTGAAGCATGTGGCGCTCGGAGACGATCTCGTCGAGCTTCTGGAGGAATTCTTCCGTGGTCATAAATGACGGTCCTCGTAAGCGTGAATAGGCTGATGTTTGGAGAGCAAAGATAGGTCTTTTCATAATTTTGCGCCGTGGCAAGGATGCATAACGACACGGTTTTTCTTGGAATTCCCCAACTGGAGGAAGATCAGCTGACTCTTGGACTAGAGGAGGTTGCCCTTACAGCCAAGGTGATACTTTTCAATGATGAAGTCCACACTTTCGACGAGGTCATCATCCAGATCATGAAAGCCACCGGCTGCACTCTGGATCGGGCCGAGCTGTTAACGCTGGAAGTCCACCATTCGGGCAAGGCAATGGTCTACGAGGGCGGCTTCCCGCCATGCTTGCGCGTGTCGTCGATCCTTGAAGAGATTGGCCTTGTGACGCAGATCGAGACCTGAGATGATCAGGGTGCGGGGCGGCCTTGGCGCCCCCTGCCTAAGGTTTCGGCAGAGGTGGCGGCACATTGGTACTGTCCTGCTTGTTACCCATGATATTCCCCTGGGCGTCGCGGATCTGACCCTGTAGAATGTTGTTGAGAGAGCCGCCCGGAGTCATGCCAGGTATCTGCGGCACATTTACGCCCGGTGCCGTAACCTGAAAAGCGTCCCTGTTGTTATCCATCAGTTGCTGCATCACATCCTTGTCCTTATCAGTCGCACGTTGCAGCAACTCTTTGTCCAGATCGCGCAAGAGCGTTGAATCCGAAACTTCAACTCCGTTCATCTTGGCAAGCGCAAATTCGACGCTTGCCCTGATCTCGCGAGCATACTCCGAACGAGGATACCGTTCAATCAGCTGCTGATAGTAGAACAGCGCGCTGTCGTTTCTCTGCACATCACGCTCAAACATCCACCCCATCGCATACAGAGCTTTCGGCGCAATGTCACTTTGAGGGAACTTGTTGACCACCGTCATGAACTGCCGCGAAGCGAAGGAGTAGTCCTTGATCATGCGGAACTTCGATCCTGAGGCATACAACTCGGCTGCATCATCGATGGTCGCATCGGCAGTGTATCCAAGATTGGCAGCGGCCTCCTTTGCAAAGGGGCTCCGCGGCCACCGCAAAGAGATAACCTCGAAGAGAGAATCGGACACGATCGGATCGGAATCCTTCAACAGTCGCGCCTGTGCAAACAAGCACTTTCCCGCATCCTCGGACGCGGGATCACTGGCCTCGAAGGCCCGACGATAGTATATCCGCGCACTGTCAGCCTTGTCGAGGGTCTCGTGAACACGGCCAATGGAATAGAGCTCGCCCGAGCGGAGACGATTGATCGAGTCCCTGCGCGAGGTATCCACAACCAGGTGCTGGTCCAGCAGGTAGAGTCTGCGTTTGGCTTCATCCCACGAGCGCAAGGCAGTGTAGTACTTGTTGGCGACATCATAGACTGGCGTTCGGATGATCTTGGCCTTTGCGAAGTACTTCAGCGCCTCCTGATACTCGCCGGTCTTGTACAGGGCCATACCCTTCTGGAAGGACTGTGCCATTAGCTCCGGCTTGCCGACAAATGACGTGTCGGCAAACCTCTCGCGGGCAAGAAGCGTCTTGTCCTTGGCGTTTTCTTGACGGAGCCGATCTAGGGCAAGGCGTTCTGCTTGGATGAACGATGCCCACTCGGAGAAAGCCTTGCGGTCTTCAAGCTTCGCGTACAGCTCGCTGGCCTCGTCGAACTGTCCCTGCCGAGCACGACAAGAGGCAATGTAAAGCAGCGACTCAAACTGTCCGAGGGCATCGGGGTTCTCGTCAAACACCTTTCGGAATGCGGCTTCGGCGAGTTCGTATTTGCCAATCCGGTAATAGATCGAAGCAATCTCGATCTGCCACTTCGCACGCTGCACTCCATCTTCACACATGATGAGTGCTTGCTTGTAGGGCATGATCGCCTTCTCGATATCTCCGTCCTCGATGGCCATTTCAGCCTGAATGCGATATGCCTCGCTGGCGACATCATATCGGTCGCGATACCAAGCAACGTCAACGGCCTTGGAAAGTGCCTGCGTACCCTGCGAGACCTTGCGTTGCATCAGATAGACCTTTGCAAGCAGGATGTGTGCATCAGGAGAGAACTCGCCATCGGGAAAGCGCTCGATCAGTTCGAGGCACTTCTGTTGGGACGGGACCCATTCGGAACGGAAGAAGTAGGCCTCGGCCATCAGAAACAACGAACCCTCGATATAGTCCGACTTCGGATGGAAGGCCACGACCTTCGAACCCTTCATCAGGATCGAGTCGACCTTTGTCGCAACCGGCTGCAGCTTAGTGCGATCGATCTGCAGCCCTCTCAGAAACTGGTAGATCGAATTCTTGGGCGGGCCCGACGTAAGCTTGATACTGTCCAGTCCCGGAATCAGCACACGTGGACGGTTCCGCTTGAGTTCTTCCTGATAATCAAACTCGTCCAGGATCTCGCCGCGGATACGCTGCATGTTGTAGTACGTATTGAAGTACGTGATACGATTGTCGTACCACGCACAGCCGGAGAGGCCGGCGATGGTGCTGGCTACCAAGAGGAGTGATATGATGCGAGGGGGCGTCACAGACGTCGTTGCAGCCAGCGGCTGCGCATTTGACGCTGACGCTCAGACGGGGCGTCTATTTCAACAAGACCCGGCATCATGCGCTCACGAGCCTCAATGGTGGTGGTGTATATCCGACCATCGCAATGCCCCGTCAACTGCACCGCTTTGCCCACGCGTCCACCCAATACGTGATCAGCCTGTGCCGGATTCAGGATGCGGATGCCCTCGATAGCCACAAGCTCATCGTCAATTCCAATCCCGGCCAGCTGAGCCGGTGAGCCATCATCAACCGCGCGCACAACAACCTTGCCGCCGACATCGGCCAGACTCCATCCGATAAAGGGCGCTTCGGGGACAGATGCGCTTGGGACCGCTTCACCGAAGGTTCCGGCAGCTGCCTTTTTCGGTGCTGCGCTCACCCGATAGCCGACAGCCTTCAAGATCTCATCGTAAGGAAGCTCGTCCTTTCCGTCAAGCCAGCTCATCAGACGCTCACGGACTTGAACTCGAGTGGCCTGCTCGATGATGGCGATGCACTCATCCTCGGTCATTCCCCGAGATGGGTCATCCTGATATCGCTTCCACATCATGCGAAGAGCATCATCCATCGAGTACTTGCCATCAGTATGATCGATGATGTAGATATCCAGGAGCATGATGATGATGCCGCCCTTCAGGTAGTATGAAGGGAATCGGTTGGAACCGTCAGGACTTTGCAAATAGAGCTTAAGCCAGGCCAGATACGAACTGTCGCGTGTCGACATTGCAAATCGCCCTTGAACCTGCGCCAGCCGAGCGATATCGTCACGCGAGATTGAGTCGACATACTCCTTCTCGGTCGCGAAGCCGCATCGGTACGCAAAGAGATTATCATAGTAGGACGTCAACCCCTCGGCAAGCCAGAGCATCGGCGTGTAGGTCTCTCGAGTGTAATCGAAGGGGCCGAGCTCAACCGGGCGGATACGCTTGACGTTCCAAAGGTGGAAGTACTCGTGACAAAGCAGAGACAACAGACCAATGGCCTTTGTCTTGTCGAGCAGCGCTGACGGATCCACGGCGTTGACGCTGGATCGTGCATGCTCCAGCCCGCCCCCTGCCCCGGGATAGGCCTGAATGATGAACACGTAACGATCATATGGCGCACCTCCGAAGAGCTCGGTCTCGACTTCGACGATGCGCTTGACGCGGTCAGCGAGCCAATCAATGTCCACGTCGTAGTTGGTTGCCACCGCCACCTCATGGAGTGCACCGGCAGCAGTAAAGGTCCGGACGCGGTGGTCGCCGATCTCGATCGGCGAGTCGGCCAGAATGTCATAGTTCAGCGCGCCGAGGAGAATTCCACGCGAAGTTGGCGCGCTGACCGGCGACAACGCTGTCGAAGTCGACGGCCACTTCAACTGATCATGCTTCAGCAGAACGTGATGTGTTTCTTGGGTGCGCCCCTCGACGTACATGCAGACCGAGGTGAGCATGAGAAAGGCATGAAAGCGGTTGACGTGACTGGTGCGCACCGTCCGTTCATGAGCATAGATCAGATACTCAACTTCAACAGTGGCGACACCTTGAGTCGAGACCACCAGCGAGGCCTTGTCACGCCAGCGATAGGATAGTTCCGTGCGCCCTGCTGCGTTCACCGAATAGCACCGAACGTTGCCCTGCCAGCCAGCATAGTCACGAATCTTATAACTGCCGGGCGACCACGAGGGCATCACGAATGCAAGCTCTGGAGCGGCGACGTTGTCAACACGCATTCGCACGCTGACAAGGTGCTGAGGAGCTCGGTCGAAGCCAAGTTCGTAGGTGATGCCGGCCTTTGAGTTGACGAGTTGCTCGTCCCGTTGTTCGATTACATACATCAGCGCTGTCCAAAGTAGGTGTTGGTCATGAAGTCCTCCTCAAAGGATACGTCCTGCTTGGACTTCATCGGGTTATGGCCCGGAGGCACCAAGCCCCCTGTAAGATCATCATATCTCCGTCGCGATTCACGAAGCTCATTGTGCTTCTGTGCGATCTGACGCACCAAGTCATCACGATGCCGCTGCCTCCAGATCTCATCTTCCAGCTCGGCTGCCATCGTGAATGGTTCTTCCGAACTCAGGCGCCTGAGCTTGCGTTGCTCCAACGCGAGGCGCTTTTCTAGGGAGGCGACCTCGTCTTGCCAACGGTCGATCCCCCACTCATCGGACTCACGGTCAAGAGCGGCATCAGCACCGAGCAGCATCACAAGCGACCGAAGCTGAGCAGCGTTGCGCGTCGCATAAGCCTGTTGTACCTGATGCCATATACCATCGTCAGCGGATGCATCGCTTGCAGCATCAGCCACATCGGGGTGAAGCTGTTTAACGAGGGTGCGGTACATCGACACGAGCTCGGTGTCAGAACCCTCCGACTCTCGTTTACGCGCCGCATCCTCCCTTTGCCGTTCATTCATGCGAAATGCTTCCTGAACGCGCATGGTGAAGCGTGCATACTCCTTATCAACGACCTGGTTGATGAGGTCGACGATCTCAGCGGTGAGCTTTTCTCCCCGCTCATGCTTTATGCTCAGTAGTTCGACTCGACGGAACATCTCGGCCGCTGCAAGAGCCACCTCCTGCAATTCGCGCTCCAGCGTTCCAAAATGACTTGCGTATGTGGCATGAATCCTTGGCCTGACCACCGTTGAGAGCTGATGCCAATCATCGAGCGCCTCACGCAGCTGAGTGCGAAGTTCACGCACGCGCTCTTGCAAGGGGGCGATCTCGGGGTGGACGGTGATAGAGGCCATATGCGGCAAACTTACGATGCCGTCACCGCCGCATCACGCACGAAGTAACGGGCCACCAGCATCTCCGCCAGGGCGCAGGCAAGGGCAAGCATGGTAGCCAATGGCCATAGCTCCGAACCTGTTCGCGCCTCGCGGATGGCGGCCTGGACCGATGTGCCGGCAGAGAGCTCCGTTACGTGATCCGGACGCACGACGAGCGTATCAACGGCAGGTTTCCAAGCCCCTTCCTCAAAGAAGTCGAGTCGGGACTCATTGGTCGATCCATTCACGGTCACCGTGGTAACCGGAACAGAGTCACGCGTCGAGACCACCGTGACTCCCGAGGTGAACTGTGC
Source organism: Candidatus Kapaibacterium sp. (assembly GCA_018882895.1). GTDB lineage: Bacteria > Bacteroidota > Ignavibacteria > Kapaibacteriales > Kapaibacteriaceae > UBA10438. The sequence continues at coordinate 15,110 of VERF01000006.1, read as the reverse complement.
AGGAATCGGAAGCAGCGTTGCCGTGCTCATACGTATTGGCTGAATGGTCGAACTCACGCCGTTCTGATCCGCCACGATGAACGCGTCACGGCCTGCAAGGCGTGGCGGGATCGGAATACTGACAGATTCCCCGAGTCCAAGGTTGACGCCTTGATCACGCGGTGCGACCACATAGAGTGTGCTTCGAACGAGCGTGGCCGCAAACAGACCACTGACTGGAAACGTCCCGGAGGACATGTCGGGTGGTACGGCAATGTAGATCACTCGCCCCTGACCAACCGTCGCCTCGCTCACCAAGCCTCCTGCACCGGAGCGCACGATATCGAATCCACCGCCGGCAGGTGTTTGGCGCGTCACGCGCACTCCCTCGGAACCGGCCAGCAGGGCGGCCGAACTTCTGAAGACACCCTGATAGAGTGGATGCGTTCTTTCGACGGCGGTGATCACAAACGGCGCGTCTGCTGTTGTCGTTCTTTCCGGCAATGGCTGAAGACCGCATTGCGGCAAAAGCGTCCCGGCAGAAGCAGAGGCAAACAGAATTGCCCCGCCACCTGATTCGAGAAACTGGCGAAGCACAGAGGCATCGGCGTTGGAGGCAGTCGTGCCGCAGAAGATCAAGACGTCGATGTCCGTCATGGCCGAAGACGCAGCGGTAATGGTCTCAAAACTCGAGATCGCGCCGACCGCTGAGCCGACACCGGGCAGGGCCAGGACCGTGCGAACGAGCTGTGTGCGCTCCGACGGGCCAACCAGGCACAGACGCGCCCGACGTGGGATGGTAACCCCTGCCCAGCGGACGTTATCGCCGTCCACAGCATCCGACTCCAGCTCAACGGCGGCAGCGATAGCCCCCTGCCTGTTCGGCGTGGCCGAAAGCAAGATCGTTCTGCTGCCGTTGGCCGGCAGGTCGATGGCCTTCTGTGCCACGCGCATACCGTTGAAAGAAAGTGACACGACCGCTCCGGTGACGTCGCGGGAGCTACCGTTGCGGACGATCGCTTCGAATTCGATCGGTCTGTCGGGTTGCAGAAGCTTGGTGACGGTGGCCACTGAGTCAACACTGATGTTCGTCTCGAGTCCGAGCTGCCCCTGGCCAATCCGAACCAGGAATACCGTCGCATCACGTTCCAAGGCACGCAGCGTATCATCTGCCTGACGATACGCGAGGGATCTTTGGGCGTCACTGATGACGTAGATCTCACGGTGTGCATGCAGTGCCCCATCGAGGAGGGGGCGAACCCGACGCACCGATTCGACGATGCTGGCCGTCCCGTCGGCAACGGTCACGAGATCAACCTGCCGCCGTGCCGCATCGAAGGTACGTGTCATATCCACCCGACGTTGCACATCGCCCCCTACCATGGGCAGAACGACCACTTCGTCTCCATCACGCAGGCCATTGATGATCTCGCGAGCAACCTTCTTGGCCTGATCAATGCGAGGTCCGCGCCCATCGGCCGCTTCCATGCTCGCGGAGTTGTCGATCAGTATCAGGACGCTGGCGCGAGCCGCCGAGGACAGCACAGGGAGCGTTGTCTCGATGGTGGGCCGCGACAAGGCCAGTACCGCAAAGACGATGATGAGTGTGCGCAGGATCAGAAGCAGGATCTGTTGCAACTTCAGGCGCCGCACTTGTTTTTGCTGAAGCTCGAGAAGAAAGCGAATGCTGCCGAATTCCACGATACGCAGCTTGCGCAAATTCAACAGATGAAGCAGCAGAGGGATCCCCGCTGCTGCAAGACCAAAAAGCGCAAACGGATTCAGAAGATTCATCGCTGCAGATTCACCACTCGGTACAACTCATCCACCTCATCACGCGTAAGGTGACGGTACTCACCACGCTTGAGGCCCCTTGTCGATAGGCCGGCGTATTCCTTGCGATCGAGGCGCTTGACCTCATAGCCAAAGTGCTCGAAGATGCGTCGCACTTCCCGGTTGCGACCCTCCCGGATCGCTAGTACAACACTCGCCCTGTCCTCAGGATCGATCATGATATCGACTGGCTGCGTTGGTCCGTCTTCCAGCTCAATCCCTGCGGCGATCTGGCGCATGTGGTCTGAGCGTAGGGGGCGATCTAGCGCAGCACGGTAAATGCGCGTGACGCCGTAGCGGGGATGCATGAGCCGGTTGGCAAGATCTCCATCATTGGTCATCACCAGCACACCGGTCGTGTTACGGTCAAGTCTTCCAACCGTAAAAAGTCGTGTCTTTAGGCGAACGATGTCGAACACCGTTGCTCGCCCCTTTTCATCGCGCGACGTTGCGATGACATCCTTTGGCTTGTTCAGCAGGATGTATGTCAGATGCTTTGTCCGCGAGATCGGCTCACCGTTAACCGTCACCATGTCATCGATGTTGACACGTGTGCCGAGGTCGACCACGATAGCCCCGTTGATGCGCACGCATCCGCTGCTGATGAGCTCATCGGCGCGCCGGCGCGAGGCCACGCCGGCATCGGCGATGGCCTTGTTCAGGCGCACCTGCTGGGCCGGCTCAACAACATCCAAGCGGCGCTGCTTGGGTTGCCGCTGTCTGGCAGGTGTGGCCTCGGCACTGGACCGTTTGCGCGAAGGGGCCTGAGTACGCGAACTGGTGGAGGCAGCCGGAGCACCAGACCGTTTGCGCGAAGGGGCCTGCGCACGTGAGTTGGTGGACGAGGACTTTCCTCGTCGGTCAGAAGGTCGTTTCATTGGGCTTGGCATGGCGATTCACATCGTGAGCAAGAGTTGATTGAAGGGCAGAGAACACCGCGTCGACCGAGATTCCGGTCATACATTCATGCGTACCGATTGGACAGCTCCTCCCACCGTGGGAACTGCAGGGCCGGCACTCGAGATCGCCGCGTTGCACAACACGCGAGCGTTGGCCAAGGGGTCCGAATCCGAACTCGGGCACCGTCGGACCAAAGATGGCCACCACTGGAACGTTCTGCAGTGAAGCAAGATGCACGGGAGCGCTGTCGTTTGCAACCACACAGTCAGCCGTAGCAATGATCGTAGCTGCCTGACGCAGCGTTGTCTTGCCGATCTGATCATTGACTCCCGCAATACCGTCCATGCACCCGTGCACCGATGCGTCCCCGATGACGGCCACCTGATAGCCCTCGTGTAGGCAACGCTGGGCCAGTCCGCGCATTTGTTCAACCGGCCACTGCTTGGTGGGCCATACGGTGGCCGGGGCAAGGACAATTCTAGGTGCGCTCAGAGCCTCATTCCAAACATTGATGGCTTCCTGCTTATCGTGCGTACGCAGATCGATGGGCATCAGCGAATGCGAGTCGGGCACCATGGAACTCGCAGGGAAAAGGGGCTGAAGTAGCGCCATGTGGCGATCGACATCGTGCCTGTGGGCAGGATACTCAACCGTATGCGTGGCAAACCAGCGTGACATGGCATCCTTGAAGGTTACCAGAACATCGGCGCGCAGCGCCTGCACAAAGATGGCCGTGCGCAAACTTTTGTGCGGGACGATGGCAACAGACGGGCCCGTGCACCGCAGTGAGGCTGCCAGTGCCCGAACGGATGAGATCGACCGGTGAGTGCGCCTCTTATCGAAGGCCACAACGTCATCGGCAACCGAGAGCCCCTTGAGAAAATCCGCAGCCATCGGCGTTGTGATGAATACGATTTGTGCTTCGGGGTACGACCGTCGCAGAGCAGCGCACAGCGGGAGCGTAAGCACCACGTCGCCAAGAAACGCCGTCTGAACGATGTAGATGGTCTGGGCAGGGGTCATTCGACCACCACGACGCCAGGGGGCGGATCACTGCGCCAACGGCGATGCTGCCATGCCCACTGTCCCGGACGTCGGCGGATGACATCTTCGAGCATACGGACGTGACGTTTAGTGAGCTCGATGACTCCCTGTCGGGAGTTGTCAAGGTCACTCATCGGTACTTCGGAGAACTCCACGATGTAGCGTCCGTCGTCGCGGCGGTCACAACACGAGAAGTAGATCGGCGCATTGAATCGCAGGGCAAGAGCCGCCGGAGCCTCGTAGGTGGGTGTTGGACGCCCCATGAAGCGAATCCAGGGATCTTTCTCCGGTACGCCATGCTGGTCGACGATGATGCCTATGGTTCCGCCGCCGGAGAGAAGCTTCACCATTGCGCGGGCGGCGCTCCCCATCGGAATCAGCACGTTGCCGAATTTGGTTCGATACGAGTTCAGGATCTTATCGGCAACGGCATTCGACTGCGGATGGTAAACGATGTTTACCGGTGCTCCTAGACTGATGCCAGCTGCCATTGCACCAAGTTCCCAGTTGCCGTAATGCGCCGAAAGTAGTATCGATGGCAGACCTGCACGATGCCGCTCTACAATTGGCTCAATGCCACGGATCTCAAAATGGGCTTCGATATCAGCTCTACTGACCGACGGCGTGGCAAGTAACTCGGCAAGCACGATTCCGAGGTTCTCATAGGATTCATTGAGAATCTCTCGCTGCCGCACTTGCGGCAGCTCCGGATAGGCCATGGCAATATTGCCGGCCGTGATCCCGACCCGCTTGGGGGAGATGCCACGCATGATCCGTCCAAGACGAACACCAAGCGCATGCCTCTGCTTCCAAGACAAGCGCCTGCAGATTCCGCCCATTGCCTGTAGGACGCCCGTCGTGAGCCGATCCGTGAGCGACATTACCTGGGCAGACCCGGCTGTGGGTTAACAGGATTCGGATTGGGACTGAACGCCCTTGCAAAGAGATTGAACCAGTTCGGCTGGCTGATCTGTCCAAGCATGGTTGAGTGTACCAGCTTGTAGTTCTGCTGCATCATCATGTCAACAAAGTAGAACTCTACCCCACCCTGAATATCCTGGTAGAACCACTTCTCGTATGGCTTGGCATCCGTGTTGTGATCGAATCGCTCGATCTGCGTCGGGACGCCAAACTTGAGAAGGATCACACCACGGTCTGTGCGCCATCCATCCGGGTACGTCGGACTCTTGTAGAAGGTTTGTGCACGCTTAAAGTTGGCACGGAACTGATCGAGTCGTTCGTTGGCATTTGTGCTGGATTCGGGGTCGCGAACCTTCCAGAAGCGGTATAAATAGCGCTGCTGAGCGCGTTCATTCGTGCAGGACTTGCGAACATCCAGCTCGGCCTTGGTTGCGAGGATATCTGAGAGCTCCATCTCCAACTTGAGCTTTTCTCCGACTAAGATCGCCCATTCCGAGGCTTGAAAATGCTCATCTTCAGTTAGCATCCTCTGGCCGGCAGGGGGCTCTTCGGGATTGAGCAGAAAGAACTTGTCTTCCTTCGTGTCGAGAACGGTCTGATGATCTTTCGTCAGCAGTTGCAGGCGCACATAATAGACGCCCGATGAAATGCCGAGCAGCGGGAATTCTTCACGCACCACAAGTCCGTCGCTCAGTGCTTTCATAGGCAAATAGGTAACGAACTGCTCATCTCGGATATTGTCGATCACCGAAACGCCAACATCGAAGTCACCCAGCTTGGCCTGGCTTGCGTTATAGATCTCGGCATAGATGGCAAGTGTCGGCTCTGCGCCGATCACCTCATGTCGCGGATTGGGATCAGCAGACACTCCATTACGCAGGAACTTTTCCGACCCCTTGCCGGGCATGACGAACATGATATCCGAAAGGGTCGGGCGCAGGCCCTGCACCGGAACAACGCTTTTGAAGGACAAAGCGGTGCGTCTCAGCGAGTCGTTCACATCACAAGCGGAGAACTTGACCGCATAGTTGCCGGATGTCAGGTTAACTGCTCGGACCCCCGAATAGAACTGGCGATGACTAGGTGTAGCGACAGGACTCGGCACAGAGGCCACCCATTCATCGACGTGAACAAGCCCTGTGTCACGTGATAGCTCCAAACGACAGTACAATTCACCAACAAATCCCGAAGGGGCAATCACATAGCGCAGAGCGGTGTCGGCAAACGCGTACTGGAACTCCCACTTCACAGTCCCGTTAGCGCCTCGGAACTGAACAATATCTGCTGTTACGTCAATCGAACGCTGAGCGCGGGCCAAACTGGTACATGTCACGATGCACAGCAGATGGAGAATCAAACGTTTCATGGTTAGTCAACGCATGTTGGGGTTCAAATGACAATGCCGCCGATCTCGACGATCGACGGCATTAAAACGTCTAGGATCATGAAACTGGAGATCAATCGAATCGCATCGAGATGCTTACGCGGCTGATCATACCAATATTCTTTGTCGGAGACACGGAATAGTCAATGCGACCTGAGAAATCCTCACTGACGTAGCGCAGTCCGACGCCACCACTGAGACCAAATTGATCGGTGCCAGTGCGATACCCTGCACGCACGCTAACGAGCTCTTTCCAGGTGTACTCTGCTCCCAAAGCAAACTGCTCGGCAACGTCTGAGAATGTCTCAAAATCAACTGCCGTGATCAGTGAGTGCTGGAGCACGCCACTGCCATCAACTTCAGGTTCGAAGAGTGCCCCCTTGCACAGGTCCGTTGAGAGTCCCATGCGGAATGAAAGGGGCATGTCAAAGGGCTGCGTCAGCATTCGCATATCGATCGGCTGCGTGTTGACGCCGTTCACGGGATTGTTCGCGCGTGCAACGTCCGATCCGGAGTACTCCATCTGCGTCCCAAGGGAGTTGATGCTAAAGCCAAGAACGATCCCTTCGAAACCGGTTTCGTACCGAGTGCCGACGTCAAAGACGATTCCACCGGCATTCATATTCGTGAAGCCCATGGAGATGTACTTGGCCGTCACGCCGAAGGAGAACTGCTCTGTTAGGTTTCCAGCAAACGTCAGACCGATGGCAACATCGCTGACCTGATAGATACCACCAGTTCCATCTTGCTGATCCATCGTTGTGATACGAATGTCTCCGCTCGTGAAATTGGTAAGGCTTGCTGCAAGTCGATAGTTCTCGCTTACCGGGATGACGGCTGCCGCGTAATTGTGCGACATACCAGCGAACCAAAATGTCTGGCTGAAATCAGCTGAGTACTTCTTGATCGAAGCTATGCCGGCAGCGTTCCAGAACACGGATGACAGATCATTCGCAACGGCTGAGTACGCCCCGCCCATACCTGTGGCACGAGCACCGATGCCGATCTTCAGGAACTGACCTCCGGAAAGGCCAACCTTCGTGAAATCTGTTGCGGCGATCGTCGCCTGCGCACCGGCATGATATGCCGACATCAGCAGAGTAACGACGCCTACGAGGAGAGATGTAACGCGTGTTGTCTTCATGAGTGTACTCCTTATTCTCCTTCGCCGACGAATCGGGCTGGGCCGACAACAACTGCGAACTTGCGAATAACGGAAGCGCCACTCGGCGTTTCGATCTTCGCGATGAACATTTGACTTACTGCGCGACGCTTGCTCTGCTGACTTCTCGTAAGCAGATCCCAAACGTCTGCGCCAATCTGCGCCCGCTCGGAATTTTCACGGCGTTCAACGGTATTGCCGGTGAGAAGAGGGTCAAGCTCGTTGTGTTCGATCGTACGGACGAGTTCGCCATTCACGGTGTAAATGTTGATGGTGCAAACACGAGGAAGACGCGTGAAGTAGATCTTGCCCTGGAACGGCGAACTCATCCCCTCATGCGAGACATAGAATGGGTTCGGCACTACCTGCACCTGTTCCATGTTTTCGTCTGTGTACGAATCCGTCTTCGTCGCAGCATCAAATTTGTCGTACTGCTTAACCCGGATCTTGGCAGTTGCATTATCAAATGGGAAGCCGAATGCACCGCCAAAAGTCGACACCACCACCTTGTCACCTGGCTTGAAGTCCTCAGATGGAAAAGCAGTTGGTGGATTCGCCGTAGTTGGGGCGTTGGGCACAACCGAGTTGCTCGACGTTCTGCGGCCTCGCAGTGATGCATCAAGGACAAACTGTGCGCCGCCGATTGAAATCACGTTGACAAAGTCCAACGTGTCCTTGCCGGTTGTTGATACAGTTCGTGACTTGTAGTAGCGGAGCTGCTGACCAAGCGGACGCCCCGAGTTGTTTTGCGCTGCGTAAAAACGAAGACGCGCTGGACTCCACTCACCGTTACGAGAGTTACGCCACCCGAAAGATGCGGCAGCAAAACTGCCAGGTGTGACAAGTTCGGCATTCGGATAGTTCCGCTGTTCTGCAGGTGGAACACTCGAGTAGTCGATTGACTGCGGTGTAAGATTAAACGGGTACGAGACAGCAACCGAATCAATTGTTCCGTCGGGTTTCGCATCGGCACGCATGAACGAGTAGCTGTTTCGAATCTCATATTCGAGATATTCAACATCCGGAAACGTCATTGTAGAATCCTTGCCAACATCGTCTGTTGTGTTCAGAGCAAATTTTGTTGTAAGAGACTCTCTGCCACCGCCCTTGAATGTGATCTCATAGACACCAGGTCCGTTGTTGTATGAAATTGGCCATGGAACTCGTGGAACGAATCCAGGATACGGCAGTTCGATAAATGGTGGTGCCGGGTTCAGCGCATTTGAGAAATTGTAGAGTCCTGCCACAGTATTGGCCCTAGTTACGGCAATGTTGGCTGGTCCGTTAACGATGTAGGCCGTGTCAGCACGATACACACCCCCCCATTGCTCGATCGCATAGTCAAATGCCAGACCTATGGTTCCGAATGCATACTGGGGATTTTCGCAGAAAACATCTGTCGTGTACGATCCGGCACGGACCTTCTTCTCACGGCTTGTATCAAAGCCGAACGTGACAGTATCAACACGGATAAGGCTAGTGTCGCGTAGATCGAAAATGGAATCAATACCATCATCATAGAACGCCGCATCAACCCATGTTCGAGTCTGCTCCGTGAAGTACGAGAACGGCCGACCTTCACGTCCTAAACCACACAGGACCGGTGGAAGTAAGCTGCTCCATTGTGCGATTTCGTCACCAGTGGCCGAATCACGCAATGTGAACAAGGCTCCATAAAGTCCAACAAGATCATTCTGATTGTTTTTGTACGGAAACCCATCCCAGATGCGGTTAAAGGTCAGGTTCAATGTGCGTCCGGCAAACAGCTGGTTGAATCTCTGTTGGTCATTGACAAGCAGTCGGATATTGTAGATGCCTCCGAGACGCTTTGCATTCTCCGCATCCGTTGTTAACTCAAACTGCACAGACTCACCCGGACGAGCACCGCGAGGCGAAGTCGCGATGGTGTTTGCGTTTGCCCTGTCATTCAACTTTGACTCTGTGGCATTCGAATAATCGCCTTCGTCGAAGGCCCGCAGCGCATAGTAGTAATCAACATTGTTGATCAACTTCTCACTGCGCTCCGGATCTGTAGAGAATTCGACGGTCCCATTGCGATTGTCGTCGCCAATATCGATGAAGGTTCGATTGTTCGTGAGTCTACGAATGTGTCGTGCGATCAGCCCCTTGCGAACTTCATTCAACTCTTCAAAGGGGCGGAACTTTACTTCATCGACCACAGAGCCATCGGGAAGTGTGACCTGGTCTACTTCGGGGAATCGGAATGGCTCTAGGACTACCTGACGCTTAAGGATGAAGCGAATCAGAGAATCGGTCGCACGCAAAGCCTGAGCGTCGTCAACGGCACCCGTGTTCAAACGCGACACGGCAGGGATTGTATCAATCTTGCTGCGCATGTAACAGAACTGAATCGAGTCAAGCTTGTCGAAGTTGGGAACTCCGTTCGTGAACCCGCTTGTCTTAAGCGTTCCATCTGAATTCGTGTTATAGACAACCTGTCCGTTACGCAAACGGCGCGGATCACGGTTATTCTGTAGCTGAGCAAAATATGAGCCCCATGGTTCGGCAAAATTGAGCGTCCGAGCTACCAGCGCGCGACGTGAATTGGGCTTTACGACATCAACGACTCTGAACTGGTCGATCTTAACACCTTCGACAGAAGGGACAATCTCACCGAACTTGCTGTACGGCGATGGGACCACAAACTGAGCGATCTGTTTCCAGCCAAGAGGTCCTTTACGGGCATTCAAACGGAAATCTGTGTCAAAGGTATCAAGGTCTGTGCGACGTGCGCGATACAACCGATACCCCATGAAGTCGAGGCCTTGCTCAAGTGTGTCTACGGAAAGCTCTGAAGCGGAATCCCACTGAATAGCAACTCCATTATTGAACGGGAACCACCCATCCTCTCCTACCGGGACGGATGAAGCCGGCGGACCAGTGCGTTTGAACTTGAAATTGGCTTCGCGTGGCGGAACTGGAGCGATAAAGGCATTGTCATAGACGAACTGTGCAAACTGTACTTTGCGGATCAGTTCTGCCATATCCTCTACCGTTCCGTCGGCATCGCCACCTTTTGCTGTAGAAGCAAGCACGATACCGATCACAATACGAGCGGAATCCCCCGGACGCATGTTAAATGGTCCCGTTGCCATCATCAGACGACGGTCTCCGGGGCCAAGGTCACCATCACGACGTTGGCTTGAGATAAAGTTGTAGCGGTCTTCGTTTTCGAGTGGATCCTCGACAATAGGCCAGTTGCGCATGGTTTGCAAACCAAGCTGTTCTGACACGGGAAATTGACTCTTGTCGTTGCGGATGAATTTGTCCGCATCAACTGCTGGTGACTCAAGGAAGTTGAATCCAAGATATCCGAAGCCCTGTCCTGCCTCTCCACGATCACCATTTGTCCACTGCACAGCAAGATTGAGGTCTGGACGCTCGTTGTAGTAACGGGCACGGTCGTTCGCAGCACCAGCCGCACTGTTGGTACGCAAAGCAATGTCGACATCTTGCACGGCGGCCATCCAACAGTCATACAGGGTGTCGCCAAACTGTTCGGGGTGGATGAACAGATACTTCATGAAAAGAATGTCGCCGTAATCGCCAAATCCCCAGGAATAGACGATCTGTTCGATTTGGAATCCTAGTGGGAAACCTTCGGCCCTACGTCGTGGGGCACCACCTTCGTACCGAGAAAGATCGGTGTCCTTGTATGTACAGAAAACATCTTCGCCGGAAACGAATGCTGGCACATTTCTCACACCCAGCCTTGTTCGATCCTCGATCTTATCGACATAGTTACCGAAGTAGTTGTTTACTCGGAGTGTCTTTGTCGCATCATTGTCCCAGATCGGCCAATTCGGAAGTTCAGAATTAATCTTTTCGACGCCCGTCTCATCAGAGAAATCTGTCGAGAAGTATGTTCTGTACTTGTTCTTGAAGGCATCTGCCGAATTGACCAGCGGGCCATCATTGACTGAGCCCGGTACCATCCATGAGCGGCCGGAGTTTGGATTGTAGGTGATCATTACACGCTTACGAAGCGTGTCAGAACCCGGAGGTCGCTTCCGCGCACCAAACCAAGCGCCACCAGCAAAGAGGTACTGGTTGTTACGCCCCCTTGGCCAGAATGCGCCACCCTGACCGTTCACAACGTCAAATCCGAAGATTCCATAGTTCGTCGTTATAAAGTCGATCTTGGACTTATTGTTCCTCTGCTGATCGAAAACGCCGGTCGGGGTCCGTTGCACGTCTTCGGCATCGCTGCCCTTGCGGTTCTTGGTGTCTCGATTAATGTCAGCCGAGACAGTGACCGCGCCGAGAACAAAAACCGCGACCGCGATCGAACGCCACCATAAGAAATTCATAGCTTCTCCAAGTTTCATCGTGGGTATTGTCATCGCTGCTATCCTTTCAGTTAAAACCGGAACGAAACGGCGAAGAACACACGACGTGGGAACTGATAGTTAACCCGTCGTGCAATGACCATCGACACATATTCCTGGTAACCGCGGTAGGTTTCCTCGGGGGACACGCGCCCGTCCTTATTGAAGTCGACGCGCTCTTGGTAGTACCGGTTACCGTAGCGATCGTATTGATTTTCGGAAAACGAAGCCTTGTTCGAAGGGTCGGCCTCACGGTAATAGACAGCACTTGTCAAGTCTGAAAGACGACGATTCAGGTTGAAACCATCTTGGTCAGGACTGCGCGTTGCTGGAAAGAAAGAAACCGCGCCCGTGTAGTTGAGGAGATTCTCAATGTCAAGAATGAGATCGACTGCTGTACGACCGCCCAGGACATTCGTCAGTGGAATCGTACGCGTCAGACGCATTTCCGTGTTCCAATTCGATGGGAAGCGACCAGAGTTGAGTTGTCCATTGATCTGACCACGGATATTGACAGGTGTATAAGGAAGACCCGACTGCCAGAAACCCGACACATTCACATTGAGATTTTCTAGGATCGGTATCCCTGCAATCGTTGGTCCCTCGTCCTTACCCCATGCAAAACCGAGAACCGCATTGATACGCTGCGGAAGGTCGTTGCTCAGTGGGAAGTCAACGATTGGGAACTGAAGGTCTCCTGTCAGTGGGTCAACAGGAGGCAGCTGTGTGGCAGAGTTTGCGTTTCCACGAACATTTGCAATGGTGTAGTTGATGTTGAATGACCAGTTGTTCGTCAGACGCTTCATGAATGTCATTTCGATACCGCGTGAGGTACCATATGATGCGAGGTCGTACTGATACTTTGGCCGACCCTCGAACGTATCAATACGAACGGAAGGCTGGTTTTGAATGTCGTTGTAATAACCGGTGAACGACAACGCCAGCTCGTCGTTCAGCTGGTGGTTGTAGGCCACCTGGAATTGATTTGTGCGCTGCGGCTGAAGGTTCGTGTTGCCGAAAAAGTCTTGGAACCTCGGGTCAGAGTACACGCCGTCAAAGAAGTTTGACCACGGTGGGTTCTGATAGTAGATACCATAGGACAGCTGAAAGTTCTGACGCTGCGTGATCGGATATGTTACCGAGACCCGTGGTCCAAAGTTCAGCTTTGTCGTTGCGTCAGGTGTTACCGAGTCTGGATTTCCGACATCGAAGGTTGTGGCATTGGCATTCAGATAATCCATGCGAAGGCCTGCCGTAAGAACAAGCCCCTTGAGCATGATCTGATCTTGAATAAACATTGATGCCGACGTTGGCTTACGAACACCACTGGGGCGGGAAGTGTCGGTGACGTTCGGACGACCGTAGGCCTGAGCGAAATTGTTACCGCTCCACGGAGCCCCATTCGAATAGAGAGACAGATCAAAGGTCCGAAACTCAAATCCGCCCTTGATCACGTGACGCGTATCACCAACTTCGAGGTTGTGAGTGATGTTACCATCGAATTGAAGGAACACAGCGTTCCGAAACTCAACGGACGCCGTGTTGCCGTGATTGAAGAAGAATCCGATAAGGCCGAATGGGTTGTTTGTTGATTGCGCGTCGGATGTGCCTTCGTAGTACCCTGTAATCGGATTACGCTTTGTGCGCTCAATAGGGTTGAAGCCGTCATTTGAGAGTGTGTTTTGGCGCAGGTAATCGTAATCATCAAGAATCGTATTGCGCTCGTTTACTCTGTAGCGGATATCATCTATTGCCAACTCATCAACTGGCTGGTAGAGTTCGATGCCCGAGAAGAGCCCAGGTGCTTCAAAGGACTTCCGCTTCCCAACCTCGGTAACCTTGGCATTGTACGAAGCACGAATATCAAAGAATGTGTTCGTACCAAGCGTCTGGTTGAGTTGCGCAAAGCCGTTTGTCGTGAATTCCTGGACAATCGGCTGCTTAGCCATCCGTTCGTAAACACCGTTGCCAATCGGCTGCCCATTGGCGTCGAGAACCTGATTCCCGAAAAAGTCGGTTTTGTAACCCTGGTTTTTGGCGTATAGCCACCCAATGCTCGAAAGCTCTCCGGCCAGCATGCCGTAGGAGCCGCCGACGAGAAGTGCTGAATTGTCGTCGAATTGGAATCGCATACGCGGCGTGATGTTGCGAGCCCATGTGCGATTGTTCGGAAGTAGACCCCAATTGTTGCCAATTGGGTCGATCACTTGCAGACCGGCATTACGATACAATTGGAACGTGTTGCGGACTGAGACGAAGAATGTTGACTTACCGAGTCCGAGTGGTCCGCCAAGGGTGACGTCAACTACATCCTCGTTGGGGGCACCGGCCTGAATTCCATTTCCTGCCGTACCGAAGAGGAATGGAACGTCCTTGCGCCAGCGGAGCTGACCTTCATAACGGTCCGTGCGACCCGTCTTGACCACCGTGTTCACAATACCAGCAACGGCATTCCCGTACTCAGCACTGAATCCACCAGTTTGAGCCACCACCTGCTCGGTGGCAAGGGGGCTTGGCATGGCAGCCGAGATCGTCGATCCAACGTTTCCGAGACCGCCCGTGAACTGATCCGTCACCGTGAGACCGTCAACCATGACCTGCGTTTCGTTTGTGCGGCCCCCGCGGACAACGAAGTTGTTGCCGGAAGCACGGATACCAGCGCTCAATGAAAGTACAGATGCAATGTTATCGCGACCGATTTTGACGAGGTCCTCACCCTTGGTAGCGCGAGTAGAACCAACATCAGTCGGTCGCACCATTTCACGCTCGGCGGTTACGTCAACCTCACGCATCCGAACGCCGCCTTGGTTCATTACAAAGTTGACGGTCAAGGTTTGGTCCGCGACGATCGATACTCGCTTGACGACCGTGTCGTAGCCAATAGCCGTGACGCGTACATCGTACGATCCTGCGTTGATATTGACGACTGTGTACTTCCCGTCAAGCTTGGAGTTTGCACCACGCGTGGTTCCGAGCACGCGGATCGCTGCTCCGGCAACCGGACTTCCTTCCTTGTCGGTAACCTTACCGGCAAGAATGCCCGTGATGCCAGCCCACGATGCAGTCGCTGCAAAGCAGAGCGTGATGATTGTGAGGATGTACCGATGTGCCATTGTGCACTCCTTGTAAACCACAGTTGAATCAGTTGTTTCAGAAACGTCACGCTACAGATACGGACGGAATGGCCCTAACTCTCGCGTGAGGAGATCGAACACCTCGCCTACGATCAGCGAACCACAGACAGCGCACGAACTGTGCGACGACCTGCTTGCTCGACGATCACGTTGTAGAGTCCGGCAGCCAACGAATCGGTCTGGATCGTTACATCCCATGAGCCAATCGCACCAGGGCTGGTCGAGGTCATCACACGCTCACCGATGGACGAAAGAACCGTGATGGACATGACACCCAAACTTGCTGATGCCACTCGCACCGTCGCCGATCCCTGTGCAGGGTTGGGAGCGATGGTCACATCTGCGTTGAGCTCTTCTTCTTCGTTAACGCTGACCACGACAACCTTTGAAGCGTCGACAGCCGC